>JALWSQ010000270.1 GCA_026993645.1 Thiohalobacter sp. | reverse complement strand
GATGGATACCAATGTTATGCCCCATTGCCGCAGCCGGGGCAAGACCCGCTCCAGCATGTCGAGGGTGGCGGGATAGGGATGACCAATGGCGACGGCATAACCCTGGCGCCGCGCCTCCCCGACCAGGGCCCGGAACTGGCTCATGGGGGCATGGCGGGCACTGTATGGATCCAGGAACACGTCCCGTTCCAGGCTCGGCACCCCCCGTTCCCGGGCCACCTGCCGCGCCACGGTGAACCGGGTGGTGCGGCTGTCCACGAAGAACAGGCCACGGGTGCGCAGCTCGTCCATGAGCCAGGCCATGTCACCGGGATGCCGTGTCATCAGGCTGCCCATGTGATTGTTGACGCCACTGACATGGGGCACCAGTGCCAGGTCGCGGGCCAGGGTGGCGCGCAACTCCCACCGAGTCATGTCCAAGGTCAGCCCCCCGGCATCCAACGGCCGGTCGGCCACCGCCTGCATGGGCAGGTGCAACAGAACCTCCTTGCCACCGGCATGGGCCCGTTCCGCCAGGGAAACGGTGTAGGGCTCGTGCGGGAGGAAGGCACAGGCAACCGGGCCGGGCAACGCCAGAACCCGCTCGCCCAAGGCGAGATCACGCCCCAGGTCGTCGATGATGATGACCACCGGCAACAGCGCCGCCGGCACCGGTGGCCCCTGCAGCAGCAGGACCAGCAGCAGGGTCGTTCCCCACCAGCCGCCGGCCGGCCGGTGCCTCCGGTGGACCCGATCCAGCCGACCGGCCACCGCCGCCTACTGGCCGGCCCGACGCTGCAGTGCCAGCACCTTCACCAGGTTCAGCGCCTCGTAGAGCTGGTAGTCCTTGCTGGCCAGACTGGTCGCCTTGTGCTCATCCGCCTTGCCACCCTTGGCGTGGTGCCTTTTTACCGTACCATTGAGCAGGTGATGGGACAGGTCCGCTTCCTTGAGCGGCTGGAACCCACCATCCACCTTGGTCACCCGGACATTGTCGATCTCGATGTCCGGCTCGATGCCTTCGGCCTGGATGGAACGGCCCGAGGGCGTGTAATAACGTGCCGTGGTCAACTTGACCGCCGCCCCGTTGCGCAGGGGAATGATGGTCTGCACCGAACCCTTGCCAAAGGTGCGCTGACCCGCGATCACGGCCCGGTGCTGATCCTGCAGCGCACCGGCGACGATCTCCGAGGCCGAGGCCGATCCCTGGTTGACCAGCACCACCAGCGGCGCCCCCTTGAGGACGTCGCCGGGCACCGCGTTGAAGCGCATGCGGGAATCGGCGATCCGTCCCTTGGTGAAGACGATGAGCCCCTTGTCCAGGAAGGCATCCGATACCCCGACCGCCGCATTGAGCACGCCCCCGGGGTTGTTGCGCAGATCCAGCACCAGCCCCTTCAGGCCGTGGGTCTCGTCCTGCAGCTTCTCGATGGCCGCCACCATGTTCTGGGCCGTGCGGGACTGGAACTGGGAGATGCGGACGTAGCCGAAACCCTCCTCCAGCACCCGGCTCTTGACGCTCTTGACCTTGATCACCGCCCGGGTGACCGTGATCTTGATCGGTTTCTCCTTGCCCTCGCGCACGATGGTCAGGGTGATCCGGGTGCCCGGCTTGCCCCGCATCCGCTTGACCGCCTCGTTCAGGGTCATGCCCTTCACCGGTGTGTCGTCGAGCCGGATGATGAGATCACCGGCCTGGACCCCGGCACGCTGGGCCGGGGTGTCGTCGATGGGGGAGATCACCTTGACGAACCCGTCCTCCATGCCCACCTCGATGCCCAGGCCCCCGAACTCGCCGGTGGTGCCCACCTGCAATTCCTTGAACTGGTCGGGATCGAGGTAGGCCGAATGGGGATCCAACCCTTCGAGCATGCCTCGAATGGCGCTCTCGATGAGCTTCTTGTCATCCACTGGCACCACATAGTCACTCTTGATGCGGGCAAAGACGTCACTGAACGTGCGCAGCTCGTTCAGGGGCAGGGTCACGCTGGGTGAAACCGCCCGGTCGGCAAGGACACCGTTGCCGATGGCCAGGGCGACACCCAGCACCAAACCACTCAGGACCAGTCCGAATTTCTGCATTCCAGGTTTCATAGTCGTCTCGTCTTGGATCGGCACAGCGTGCACGAAGTTGTCAGGCAGCAAACCTTATCATAATCAGGGACCGCCGTCCGGCGGAACCGGGCTCACCCGGCCCGGCGGCGCGGTGATCCGGCGCACCAGCGCAGCGGGTTCAGGGGCGCCCCCCGGTAGCGCAGTTCGAAATACAGGGCCGGGCGCGCCAGCCCGCCACTGTCACCCACCACGGCGATCTCGTCGCCGGCCTCCACCCAGTCCCCCACCGCGCGGTAGAGGGCATCGTTGTGGCCGTAGAGGCTCATATAGCCATCGCCATGATCGATGATCATGAGCAGACCGAATCCGCGCAGCCAATCCGCGAACACCACCCGTCCGTGGGCCACCGCCCGCACCGGTGTGCCCCGTTTTGCAGCAATAAGCACGCCATTCCAGCGCAGCCGGCCCTGGGCACGGCCCTGACCGAAACGGGCCAGCAGCCCGCCCTGGACCGGCCAGGGCAGGTGTGCCTTGAGGCTGCGGAACGGCCGTTCCACCGCCTCGAGCTGGGGGATCTCCGCGAGGTAGCGGCGCAGATCCCGCAACAGCCGCTGCAACCGCGCCCGGTCCGCCTGCAGCCGCTTCAGCTCGGAACCCCGCCGGGCGATGTCCGTGCGGATCCGGGCCAGCAGCCGGTCGCGGCGGACCTGTTCCTTCGCCAGCGCCTGCAGGCGGTCCGCCTTCTCCACCCGCAGCCGGGCGGCCGCGGCAACCTGTTGCCGGATGTCCGCCCGGACCCGGGCCAGTTCGTCCAGCAGGGCCCGGGTCCGGGCGATGCGGCGCGCCTCGGCCTCCCCGAGGTACCGGTAGTAGGTGAGAATGCGCCCGAAATGGCCGGGATCGTCCTCGTTCAGCAGCAACCGCAGGGCCGGCTGGCGCCCGAACAGGTAGGCCGAGCGGAGCGCCCGCGCCAACTGCCTCCGTTGCCCATCGAGCCGTGACTGCAGTCGCTCCGCCCGCCTACGCAGCTGCGCCAGCGCCTGCTGGCCGAGCCGGCGCTGGCGATCGAGCCGGCGCAGTGCCTCGCGCAGCCGGCCCATGGCCTGCTCGGCCTGACTCAGTTCGTCCGCCAGGCGCGATTCGCGGCGGCGTGCCTGCCGCAGCTGCTGCTGGATCCGGCCGATCCGCTCGCGCAGGCGCTGCAGGCCGGCCTGGGCCTGGGCCGCACTGGGTGCCGGTCGCACCGGGAGGGAACAGGTCAAGACCCCCAGCAGGAGGCAAATCCCGCCCAGGGTGCGCAGCCGGACCCGACCCCCTTCAGGCGCCCTGGGAATCCGCCACCTCCGCGTCACTTGGCGCCGACCCGTCGCCGGTCAGCCGCACCAGGGGCGTGCCGCTCATCTCCGGCGGCACTTCCAACCCCATGAGGGAGAGCAGGGTGGGCGCCACGTCACACAG
This sequence comes from Thiohalobacter sp., assembly GCA_026993645.1. Classification (GTDB taxonomy): domain Bacteria; phylum Pseudomonadota; class Gammaproteobacteria; order Thiohalobacterales; family Thiohalobacteraceae; genus JALWSQ01. Next base: position 7,449 of record JALWSQ010000270.1, on the reverse strand, counting down.
CGCCCCCGTCTCGGTCATCTCCGCCGGTCGGCCAACGTAAATGAAGGGTACGGGATTGGTGGTATGGGCGGTGTGAGGCTGGCCTGTCTTCTCGTCGCGCATCAACTCGGCGTTACCGTGATCCGCAGTGATCAGCATCTCGCCGCCGACCCGGCCCAGGGCATCCACCAGCCGGCCCAGGCACTGGTCCAGTGCCTCGATGGCCTGGATGGCCGCCTCGAACACCCCGGTATGGCCGACCATGTCCGGGTTGGCATAGTTGCAGATGATGACGTCGTACTTGCCGCTCTCGATGGCCTCCACCAGCCGGTCGGTGACCTCGAAGGCACTCATCTCCGGCTGCTGGTCGTAGGTCGCCACCATGGGGGAGGGCACCAGGATGCGATCCTCCCCCTCGAACGGGGGCTCCACCCCTCCGTTGAAGAAGAAGGTGACATGGGCGTATTTCTCCGTCTCCGCGATGCGTAGCTGGCGACATCCCAGCTTGGAGACGTAGGCCCCGAACACATTGCGCAGCCGCTCCGGCGGAAAGGCCACCGGAATGTCGAATTCGGCGTTGTACTCGGTGAGACTGACGAAGCGACCCAGCCGGGGCCAGACGGCCCGTTCGAAGCCGTCGAAATCGGGCTCGATGAAGGCGCGGGTGATCTGGCGGGCACGGTCGGAACGATAGTTCATGAACACCACCACGTCGCCATCCTCGACCCGTACCGGGGCCTCGCCCTCGGGGACGATGGCCGTCGCCTGCACGAACTCGTCGCTCTCGCCCCGGGCATAGGCCTGCTCCAGGGCCGTCATGGCATCCGGGGCCCGGTATTCGCCCCGGCCCTGGGTGATGAGATCGTAGGCCGCCTGGATACGGGGCCAGCGATGATCCCGGTCCATGGCGTAGTAGCGCCCGATCAGGGAGGCGAACCGGCCGCCCCCATACTCCTGAAAGCGCGCCTCCATGGCCCGAATGGATGGCTTGGCGCTGCGCGGCGGCGTGTCCCGGCCATCGAGGAAGGCATGCAGGTAGACCCGGGGCGCCCCCCGTTCCACCGCCAGCTTGACCATGGCGTGGATCTGGCACTCGTGGCTGTGCACCCCGCCCGGTGACAGCAGCCCCAGGATGTGCACCGCCCGGTCGCCGGCGATGGCCAGGTCCACGGCATCGGTGAGGGTGGCATTGGTGAAGAACGAACCGGTGCGAATGGCGCGGCTCACCCGGGTGAATTCCTGGTAGACCACGCGCCCTGCACCCAGGTTGAGGTGCCCCACCTCGGAGTTGCCCATCTGGTCCGCCGGCAACCCCACCGCCGCACCCGAGGTCCGCAGCAGGGTATGGGGATAGTGCGCCCAGAGGTGATCCCAGTTGGGCTTCTTGGCGGCTGCGATCGCGTTGTACTGGGGTGACTCGCTGTAACCCCAGCCATCGAGAATCGCCAGCAGCAGGGGGCGTATTCTGCCTGACATAGTCTTCAAACCAGCCGATCGAGTGTTGGCGGGGAGCCGGGGAACAGCATCCCCGGCTCCCCGGCTGCGACACCAGGGGATCGTATTCTACGGTCCCTTGATCGAAAATGCCCGGTGTGGGCGCACAGCCCGCCCGGCGGCCGTGCCGGTACCGGAATATTGGAAAAAGTCTAACCCGAATGCGGGGGGACCACCAACCGGAAAATGCCACCGGGTTCTCTTTCGCGCCGCTCCAGCCCGCGCCCTCAACTCGGCCGAGATTACATAATCCCCTTATTATTGTATAATGTTTTTTTTATACGCAGTAGCTGGGAACATCGATGTCATTGGCGACGAACGCATATTGGTTGTGTTGTGCATCTGTCGGGACGGACGGGATGATCGAGCATATATCGAGCGATGAACTGATTACACGGGACGAGGACATCGAACGCGCCTCGCGTTCCCTCAAGGCCATGTCGCATCCACTGCGGCTGAAGATCCTCTGCACCCTGGGGGACCGCGAAGTCAGCGTGCAGGATATCGTGGAGCACGTGGGTACCTCCCAGAGCAACATATCCCAGCACCTGGCCATCCTGCGGGACAAGGGCATCCTCACCTCGCGCAAGGACGCGAACCGCGTCTACTACCGCGTCGGGGACGCCCGCACCCTGCAGCTGATCGGGATGATGCGGGAAGTCTTCTGCAGTAACGCCTGATCAGCCCGCACCCCGGGTCCACGCCACACCGCCGCCCTCGAGGTGGTATCCTTCGCCTACCCCGAAACCGGCAGTTTCATACATGGACTGGAACACACTGATCTCCTTCGCCGGCCGCCACCTGCCGCTGGTGCTGGCCCTGGTGGTCATCCTGGCCCTGATCGCCTACACCGAACTGCGGCGGTTGCTGTCACCGGTGCCCGAGCTGGGTCCGGCCGAGGCCATCCGCCTCATCAACGATCGCGATCCCCTGGTACTGGACGTGCGCGAACCGGCCGAATACAAGGGTGGACGCATCGGGCAGGCCCTGCACGTCCCGGTGGGCAAGCTGACCGCCGAACTGGAGCGGCTGGGCAAGGATCACGACCGTCCGGTCCTGGTCTACTGCCGCAGCGGCAACCGCTCCCTGCGTGCCGCCACCCTGCTCCGCAAGGCCGGTTTCACCGAGGTGTATCATCTCGCCGGCGGCATCCTCGCCTGGGAGAATGCCAACCTGCCACTGACCCGCAAGTCATGACCAACAAACCGATTTCCGTAGTCCTCTACACCACCGGCATCTGTCCCTATTGCATCCGCGCCCGGATGCTGCTGGAACGCAAGGGGGTGGCCTTCACCGACATCCGCATCGACCACGACCCCTCCCGCCGGGAGGAGATGATCGAGCGCAGCGGCCGCACCACCGTGCCCCAGATCTTCATCGGTGACCGGCATATCGGCGGGTTCGACGACATGGCCGAGCTGGACCAGGCGGGTGAGCTGGACCCCCTGCTCGGCATCGCGCCATCGGAGTGATGGCCACTCGGATACCGTTGAAAGCCGGCCGGCCCGTCCCCACCTCCATCGGGAACCCGACGACGGAGGCAAAAACCGGGGATGCCACAGGCACAGCTGCATATCGTCTGCCCGCACTGTGACGCGGTCAACCGCGTACCCGCCGCGCGGCTGGAGGCCGGCCCCAAGTGCGGACAGTGCCACCGGCCCCTGTTCACCGGCCAGCCGCTGGAGGTGGATGGCCGGCGCCTGGAGACCCACCTGGCCCGCAACGACATCCCCGTACTGGTGGACTTCTGGGCGACCTGGTGCGGTCCCTGCCGCATGATGGCCCCCGTGTTCCAGCAGGCCGCGGCCCGGCTGGAGCCCCGGGCCCGGCTGCTCAAGGTGGAAACCGACCGCGAGCAGTCGGTCGCCGCCCGCCTGGGCATTCGCAGCATCCCCACCCTGATCCTGTTCCGCCATGGCCGTGAGCTGGACCGCATCGCCGGCGCCCTGGACCTGGGTGCGCTGCTGGGACGCGTGCAACCGCATCTGGCATAATCTGCATCCCGAATTCAGATCACACAGGATGCAGGTACCCATACCATGGCCGAACCCAACACCCAGGATCCCAACCAGAAACAGTTCGGAATCCAGAAAATCTATCTCAAGGACGTGTCGGTGGAGACCCCGAACACGCCCGAGGTCTTCCAGCAGGAGTGGAAGCCGGACATCAACCTGCAGCTCAACTCCGAGGCCAAGGGCCTGGGCAACGATTTCCACGAGGTGGTCCTGACCCTCACCGTCACCGCCAAGCTGGGCGAGCGCACCGCCTACCTGGTGGAGGTACAGCAGGCGGGCATCTTCCTGATGCAGGGCTTCTCCGAGGACGAGGCCAAGCCCATGATCGGTGCCTTCTGCCCCAACACCCTCTACCCCTTCGCCCGGGAGGCCGTCTCCGACCTGGTGGCCCGGGCAGGCTTTCCGCAGCTGCTGCTGGCACCGATCAATTTCGATGCCCTCTACCAGCAGCAGATCCAGCAGGTCAACGCCCAGGTCACGGATGCGCCACCGGTCCAGTAGGGGGGGTGGGAGCGGCCGGTACCCCGGATGGAACCGCCACTGACAGCCGCCCGCGTGTCGGTGCTGGGTGCCGGCTCCTGGGGCACGGCCCTGGCCATCCTGCTCGCACGCAACGGGCACCCTGTCCGGCTCTGGGACCATGACCCCGACCACGTGGAGGCCCTGGCGCGGGACGGCGAGAACCGCCGCCACCTGCCCGGCATTCCCCTGGTCCCCGGCATCCAACCCTGTACCGGGCTGGCGGAGGCACTGGAGGACAGCGACTGGCCCCTGATCGTGGTCCCGAGTCATGGCTTTCGCAGCGTGCTGGCCCGCGCCCGTGAACGACTGTCCCGGGAACGCCCGCTGGCCTGGGCCACCAAGGGCCTGGAGATGGCCAGTGGCCAGCTGCTGCACCAGGTGGCGCGGGCGGTGCTGGGAGCGGACTGGCCGCTGGCGGCGATCTCCGGCCCCAGCTTCGCCCGCGAGGTGGCCCTGGGCCTGCCCACCGCGGTGACGGTCGCTGCCCCCGACCCGGCCTGGGCCCGGTCCTGGGCCGATCTGCTCCGGGGCGAGGATTTCCGCCCCTACACCAGCACCGACCTGGTCGGCGTGGAGCTGGGCGGCGCGCTGAAGAACGTCCTGGCCATCGCCGCCGGCATCGCCGACGGCCTGGGGTTCGGCGCCAACAGCCGGGCGGCACTCATCACCCGTGGCCTGGCGGAAATGGTGCGCCTGGGCGAGGCGCTGGGTGGCCGCCGGGAGACCTTCATGGGCCTGGCCGGGCTCGGCGACCTGGTCCTGACCTGCACCGACGACCAGTCGCGCAACCGGCGCCTGGGGCTGGCCCTGGGCCGGGGGCAGTCGCGGGCAGAGGCCGAGGCCGCCATCGACCAGGTGGTGGAGGGCATCGACACCGCCCGCGAGATCCGGCGCCTGGGGCAGAGCCGGGGTATCGAGCTGCCCATCACCGAGCAGGTCTATCGCGTACTGTACGAGGACCTGCCCCCGCGGGAGGCCGTACGGGCGCTGCTGGCACGGAAACCCAGGCCCGAGGCCTGACCCCGGGCGGGCCCCGGGGTCAGGGCGCGGCGCCGGCGAACCCCTGCTGGCGCCAGGCCTCGTACAGCACCACGGCCACGCTGTTGGCCAGGTTCAGGCTGCGCTGGCCGGCACGCATGGGCAGCCGCAGGCGCCGCTCCTCGGCCACTGCCTGCAGCAGCTCGGTCGGCAACCCGCGCGTCTCGGGGCCGAACAGGAACACGTCGCCGGGACGGAAACCGGCCTGGTCGTAGCGCACCCCGCCGCGGGTGCTCAAGGCGAACCAGCGCCCGGCCCCCGCCAGGCGGGCCCGGCACCGGTTGAAATCCGCATGCTGCTCCACCCGCACCCACTCGTGGTAGTCCAGGCCGGCCCGGCGCAGGCGCCGGTCGTCCATGGCGAACCCCAGCGGATGGACCAGGTGCAGCCGGCTGCCGCTGTTGGCGCACAGGCGTATGATATTGCCCGTGTTGGGCGGAATCTCGGGCTGGTAGAGAACGATATGGAACATGGATCCCATGGCCGGGCGGCGCCGCCTACCCGCTCCGGAGTACGCTGTCCATGACGGGTCCGGACCCGCGGCTGGCGGTGGATTTCTGCGGCCTCGACTTCGCCACCCCCCTGGTGCTGCTGTCCGGCTGCGTCGGCTTCGGGGAAGAATACACGCGCGTGGCCGGCTTCTCCAACCGGGATGCGGGGGCGGTCTGCCTCAAGGGGACCACCGCCGCGCCGCGGCCCGGCAACCCGCCCCACCGCCTGTACGAGACCCCGGACGGCCTGCTCAACGCCATCGGCCTGCAGAACCCGGGGGTGGACACCGTGGTGGACCGGATCCTGCCCCGCCTGGACTTCGGCGAGACCCGTTTCATCGCCAACGTCTCCGGTTCCACCATCGACGAATACGTCGCGGTCACCCGCCGCTTCGACGATTCGCCCATCGACGCCATCGAGATCAACATCTCATGCCCCAACGTGCGCGAGGGTGGCGTCACCTTCGGCAACGACCCGGACATGTCGGCGCGGGTGGTGGCCGCCTGCCGCGCCGTGACCTCCAAGCCCCTGATCACCAAGCTGTCGCCCAACCAGACCGACATCGCGGCCAACGCCCGCCGCTGCATCGAGGCCGGCACCGATGCCTTCGCCGTGATCAACACCCTGATGGGCATGGCAGTGGACGTGGAACGACGCGAGCCGGTGCTGGGCAACGACCAGGGCGGCCTGTCCGGCCCGGCCATCCGGCCGGTGGCGGTGCTGCGGGTGCACCAGGTACACCAGGTGTGCCGCCCGCACGGCATCCCCATCATCGGCCAGGGGGGCGTGACCTGTGCCCGGGATGCGCTGGAATTCCTCATCGCGGGGGCCACGGCGGTGGGCGTGGGTACCGCGCTGTTCTACAATCCCCTGGTCTGCCGCGAGATCAATGCCGGGCTCCTGGACTACCTGGAGCGCCACGGGATCGAGCGGATCGGCGACCTGACCGGCAGCCTCCGGCTCCACTCGGCTGCGGCCGGCGAGGGGACGGGCGCCGGCTGCAACGGGGGATGTGCACGATGAAACGACTGCGTTGGATCCTGGTCCTGCTGGCCTGCTGGGCCTGGACCGGCCTGGTGCGTGCCGACAGCCTGGTGCTGGTGCACGGCTATGCCAGCAGCGCCGCGACCTGGGATGCCAGCGGCGTCACCGCCGTTCTGGCGCAACGGGGCTGGCAGCGCGGTGGCCTCTGGCGTGCCACCCCGCGCGGACCCCTCTGGCTGCCGGGCCCGGCGGATCCCCAGGCCCCGCGCCGCTACTACCTGGTCGACCTGCCGGCCCGTGCCCCACTGCAGTGGCAGGCCAACGCCCTCGGACAGGCGCTCGCCCTGCTGCGGGCCGCCCATCCGGAGGAGCCCCTGATCCTGGCCGGCCATTCCGCCGGGGGTGTGGTGGCCCGACTGGTCCTGCTGGGCGGCAACCCCTACCGGGTGGACAGCCTGATCACCATCGCCGCCCCCCACCTGGGGACGATCCGGGCGGCCGAGGGGCTCGACCTGGTGGACAGCAAGCCCTTCTTCTGCCCCGGGCCGGGCATCGACTTCCTCAAGACGGTCCTGGGCGGCAGCGGCTACCGCTATCTCAAGCATTCCCGCGGCCTGCTCCTGGACCTGCTGCCGGCCGGCCCCGGCACCCTGCTGTACTGGGCCAATCACCAGCCGTACCCGGACATCCATTACTACTCGGTGATCCGGGAGAACGGTTTCAGCCTGGGCGATGAACTGGTACCGGCCTATAGCCAGGACATGAACAACGTGCTGACCCTGCATGGCCACTCCGTCCGCCTGACCACCGCCAGCGGTCACGGCCTGACCCCGGCGGACGGTGCCCTCCTGGCCGACATCCTCGACCACCGGCTGGCAGCCGCCTCCGCCGGAACCCGTACCGAGGCCCCCGGCGACGAATAGAC
>JALWSQ010000269.1 GCA_026993645.1 Thiohalobacter sp. | reverse complement strand
TGGCCCGCACCGCGGGCCTCTGGCTGGGCCGCGCCCGATCCGTGATCCAGACGGTGAAGGCGGACATCGACCGGGAGCTGGCGGCCGAGGAACTCAAGCGCACCCTGCAGCAGCAGGCCCAACAGAGCGGCATCCACGAGATCATCGAGGAGACGGAAGACCTGGCGGCGGAGATGCGGCAGCCGCTCACCCTGGACGAGGTGTCGCGGGACTCCATAACGGATGACGCCCCGGCGGGGCAGGACCCGAAACCGGCCGCGACCGCCGCACGAGTCGATCATGACCGGCCATCCTGACCCCGAACCCGGGGATCTACCACCAGACGAACAACCCCTGGTCTCGCACCTGCTGGAACTGCGCGACCGGTTGCTGCGCATGGTGATCGCCATCGCCATCGTGTTCGCGGTGCTGGTGCCGTTCGCCAACAAGATCTTCACCCTGCTGGCCGGCCCACTGCTCAAACACCTGCCGAAAGGCAGTTCCCTCATTGCCATTGAGGTGGCGGCTCCCTTCCTGGTTCCCTTCAAGCTGGTGCTGGTGCTGGCCATCTTCCTCAGTATCCCGTACCTTCTGTACCAGGTGTGGGGCTTCGTCGCCCCCGGGCTGTATCGGCACGAACGGCGCCTGATCCTGCCCCTGCTGGTATCCAGCACCGCGTTGTTCTACGCCGGCGCGGCCTTCGCCTATTTCGTCGTGTTTCCGCTGGTCTTCACCTTCCTGACCGGGACCACGCCGGCGGGCGTGTCCATGATGACGGACATCAGCAAGTATCTGGACTTCGTCCTCACCATCTTCTTCGCCTTCGGGGTCGCCTTCGAGGTCCCCATCGCCACCATCCTGCTGGTCTGGATGGGTATCACCAGCCCCCAGGCACTGGCCGACAAACGACCCTACGTCATCGTGGCGGTGTTCGTCATCGGCATGCTGCTCACACCGCCGGACGTCATCTCCCAGACCCTGCTGGCCGTGCCCATGTGGCTGCTGTTCGAGGCCGGGGTCTATTTCTCCCGTTACTTCGTCCGCGACCCGGACGCCGACGATGCGGCGGCCACCGAGCCCCTCAGCGAGGCCGAGATGGAGGCCGAACTCGATCGCATCGAGCGGGAGGAACAGGGGCATGAAAAGCCCTGACCCAGCCTGGCGCTGGTGGCTCCTGCCCTTGCTGGGCCTGTTGACCCAGGCGCTGGCGGCCGTGGACCCGCCCCTGGTCAACCAGCTGGCCGACGACCCCTCGCCCTACCTGGCCATGCACGGCCACGACCCGGTCGCCTGGCAGCACTGGGGACCGGAGGTGCTGGCCCGGGCGCGCCGTGAGGGCAAGCTGATCTACATCTCCAGCGGCTATTTCGCCTGCCACTGGTGCCACGTGATGCAGCGCGAGAGCTACAGCGACCCGGACATCGCCCGGCGCCTGAATGCCCATTTCATCCCGGTCAAACTGGACCGGGAACTGGACCCGGCCCTGGATGCCTACCTGATCGACTTCGTGGAAAGCCTGCGTGGCCAGGCCGGCTGGCCGCTCAATGTCTTCATCACGCCGGACGGCTACCCCCTGTTCGGCTTCACCTATCTCCCCAGGGACCGCTTCGCCACCCTGCTGGACAAGCTCCAGGACCAGTGGGCGAAGGAACGCCCGCGCCTGGAACGGCTGGCCCGCCGCAGCGCCGCCATCATGGCCCGACAGAGCAAGCCCGAGGCGACCGGCGCCACCCTGCCCAAGGCGGAGGCCGCCGCCCGGCGCCTGCGCCAGGCGGCGCTGGAGGTAGCGGACGAACTGGGCGGCGGCTTCGGCCAGACCAGCCGCTTCCCCATGGCCCCGGCGCTGCTGGCCCTGCTGGAGATCCAGTCCCGCACACCCGACCGACGCCTGGGACACTTCCTGCGCCTGACCCTGGACCGGATGGCGGCGGGTGGCCTGCGCGATCACCTCGGTGGAGGCTTCTTCCGCTATACCACGGACCCCGACTGGCGGCGCCCACATTTCGAGAAGATGCTCTACACCAATGCCTTGCTGGCGCGAGTCTACCTGCGGGCCGCCCGGGTGCTGCAGCAGCCCGCCTACCTGGACGTCGCCCGCGAGACCCTGGACTTCCTGCTGCGCGACATGCGCCGGCCGGACGGCAGTTTCATCGACAGCTTCTCGGCCGTGGATGATCAGGGGCGGGAGGGGGGTTACTACCTGTTCACCGCCGACGAACTCAAGACCCTCCTCCCCGCCACGGCCTTCGACCTGGCCTGGCGCTACTACGGGCTGGAGGATGCCGAACCCCTGGACCACGGCTACCTGCTGATCCCGGCCACCGATGTGGCCAGCCTGGCCAAGGCCACCGGCCAGTCGCGGACCCGTGTCCGGCAACACCTGGCCGACATCCGCCGACGCCTGCTGCAGGCCCGGGCCCGGCGCCGCCTGCCGGTGGACGACAAGGTGCTGTCGGGCTGGAACGCGCTGGTACTGTCGGCGCTGGTGGAGGCCGGCCGCACCCTGCCCCACGCCGATCGCTACCGCGCGGCCGCGCGCCGCCTGCACCACCGGTTGCTGGCGGATTTCGTCCGCGGCGACCGGGTGCTGCGCGGGCGCTCGGCGCATGGCCCCATGGGCAAGGCCTCGCTGCAGGACTATGCCTACCTGGCGGATGCTCTCTGGCGCTACCAGCGCTCGAACGGCACCCGTGATGACCGACCACGGCTACGGCGCCTGCTGGAGGCCGCCTGGCGGCGCTTCCACGACAGCGGGGGCTGGCGCCTGGGTGACGACCTGCTGCTGCCGGCGCTGGGCGGCCGGCCGGCGCTGGCGGACGGGCCCATGCCGGCCCCGCCAGCGGTACTGATGGACGTCAGCCTGCGCACCGGCCTGCGGCCGGACCGGACGCGGCAGGCCCTGCGGCAGGCCTGGCCCCTGGTGCGGGAATCCGCCTTCTGGTATGCCAGCTACGTCCCGCTCTACGGCCGCGAGTAGCGCATGCGCGTCCCGTGTTCCAGGGACAGCTGGATCTCCTCGGGGGACAGCTCGGCGGGGAAGTAGACGCCGGAGATCTTGGCGGCATGGATGCTAGCCCCCTCCAGGCGGCTGCCGCTCAGATCGATACCGCGCAGATCCGCCTGGCGGAAGTAGCTGTTGCTGAAGTCCAGCCCCCTGGCGTCCAGCCCGCGCAGGTCCAGTCCCCGCAGGTCACATTCGGCCAGGCTCACATTCTCCCCGGCGGCACGGCGGCGGTTGAACTCCTCGATCTTGCCCTCGCGCAACAACTGATACATGGGATCGTCGCGAATGGCCGGTTGCCCCTCGGTCATGATGTCTCCTCCTTCTCCGTCGAACCGGTGCGGGCATTAAACCAGTAATACAGGACCGGTGCCAACAGCAGGCTCACGAGCAGGGAATAGCCCAGCCCGAACGACATGGTCAGCGCCAGCGGCCGCAGCATCTCGGCCCCTTTGCCCCAACCCAGCGCCAGCGGCAACAGCCCCACCAGGGTCGTCAGGGTGGTCATCAGGATCGGCCGCAGCCGCAGGGCCGCCGCGGCGGGAATGGCCGCACCCAGGGTGGATCCCTGCTGGCGCAGATGCTCGATGTATTCGACCAGGATGATGGTGTTGTTGACCACGATGCCCGCCAGCATGATCAACCCCAGCCACACCGGCATGGAAACCGGCTCCCCCAGTGCCGCCAGGCCCAGGGCGACACCGGTGACCGCGAACGGGGCCCCCAGCAGGATCACTGCCGGGTTGCGCAGGGATTCATACTGTACCGCCATCACCACGTAGACCAGGAACAGCGCCAGGGCCAGCAGGGCCCCGCCCAGCCGGCGCACCAGGCGATCCAGTACCGCCAGGTCCGGGACGCTGATGCGCAGGGTCAGGTCCTCGTCGGCGCCCCCCACCCGCAGACCCCGCAGGCCGCGCAGGTGCATGAAGATACGCATACCGGGCAACTGCAGCGCACGCAGCCGTGCTTCGGCCGCGTTCATCCAGTCACGGGAATGGAAATGCCCGTCGGCCGCAAGGCCGCAGCTGGACATAGAGCGTCGCCCGGCTCGGCAGCCCGCGCTGGGTGCGGCCGAAGATGAAGCCACCGACGACGGCAAAGACATCCCGTACCCGTGGATCGGCCTGCAGGCGAGCCTCGATGCGCCGCACCCGCCGGTCCATGGCATCGAGGCCGGTCCCCGGGTCGGCGCTGAGGCGCAGGTAGACACGGCCTTCGTCCATGGCGGGCAGGAAGATCTGCCGGCCATGACGCTAGGGCAGCAGGGCAGCGACCAGTGCCAGAACGAATACCAGCAGTACCAGACCGCGGCGCCGGCCGCTGGCCAGCAGCCCCCGCAGCAGGCCGGCATAGGCCGACTGCAGCGCCTTCATGGCAGCCTCGATCCGGCGCCGCCAGCCACCCGTGCCCTGCCCCACCGCCAGATGGGTGCCCCAGGCCGGCACCAGGGTGAGGGCCACCAGCATGGCAGCGAACACCGCCGCGGCCACGGTGAAGATGAGTTCCCGGAACAGCAACCCCACCAGCCCGCCCACGAACAGGAAGGGCAGAATGGCCGCCAGGTTGGTGGAGGCCGAGGCGACGATGGCGCTGTTGACCTCGGCGGCCGCGCCCAGGCCCGCCGCCTGCGCTGTCTCGCCCTGGCGCTGATGACGGTGGATGTTCTCCAGCATGACGATGGTACTGTCCACCAGCAGGCCGATCCCCACCGCCAGCCCGCCCAGGGTCATCACGTTGAGGCTCAGCCCGGCCAGGGCCATGGCCCCCAGGGTGACGGCGATGGCGATGGGGATGGCACTGCCGATCACCAGGGTGCGGCGCCAGTCGCCGAGGAACAGGTAGACCACCAGCATGGCGAGCAGGGCACCGCTGAAGGCGGCCCGGGTGGCATTGAGCAGTGCCTGGCGCACGAACAGGGACTGGTCCGCCACGGCGTCGACCCGCACCGCCGCCGGCAGCAGGCCTTCGGCCCGGAGCCACGCCAGTCGCGCGCGCACCTGGCGCGCCACTGCCACCGTATTGGCCTCCGGGTGTTTCTGGATGGAGACCTTCACCCCCGGCACGCCGTCGAACCGGACCCGCAGGCGCTCGTCGGCGAAGCTGTCCAGCACCCGCGCCACCTCTTCCAACCGCACCAGGCCACCGTCCGCCAGGCGGATGGGCAACCGGCGCAGGGCCGTCACTGAATCCAGCCGGGCCCCGGTGCGGGTGCTGTACTGGTGGCCGCCGGTCACCAGCCGTCCACCGGCGATCTCCTGATTGCCCGCTCGGACCGCCCGCACCAGATCGTCGCTGTCCAGGCCCAGGGCCGCCAGGCGCAACGGGTCGGGCAGGATCCGGATCTCCCGCAGCCGGCCGCCTCCCACCTCCACCGCCGCCACCCCGGGCAGGTTGAGGAACCACTTGGAGAAGACATAGTCGACCCAGCTGCGCAGCCGAACCGGATCCCAACCGGTGGAACTGACCACGTATTCCATGGCCGGCAGCTGGGCCGGATCGAACTTGTAGATGATGGGCGGCTGGGCCGTCGCCGGCAGGAACCGTCGTGCCCGGTCCAAGCGGGTGCTGGCATCGCGCAGGGCGGCATCGATGTCCGTCCCGTAGGGAAAGGAGAGATCCACCGCGCTCAGGCCTTCGGCGCTGCGGGAACGCACCGCGATGGCATGCTCGGTGATGGCCAGCTGCTCCTCCAGCTGGCGCGTCACCTGGTCCTCCATGATGCCGGCGGGCACGCCGGGGTCCAGTACCCGCGGCGGGTCGTTCAGCCGGATCTCCAGCCGGCCCTGGCGGCTGGCCGCGTCCACGGTGGGAAAGATCCGCTCCACCCGACCGGCCAGGGGCTGCGACCCCGCACCGTCCAGCCACACCCGGGCCGCCTGCCCGGTCTTCACCCGGCCCAGAAGCCGGTCGGCCAGGCGCATCTCCACCCGCAGCGATGCGGGGTCGTAGAGCAGGGTGATCCGGTCGAAGCGCTGGACCGCATCGCCGGGCTGGACGTCGCGCCGGCACGGGCGGCCAGGGGCAGCAGGCAGCACAGCAGGCCACCGAGGAGGACGCAGCGGAGACGCCGTATCCGGACGGCCGAGGAGCACCGGGGCTGGCGGGCTGTGGCAGCTGGCATGGCACGGATCCTGCCAGGCTATCGCCGCACCGCTGGATACGGGTCGGCCGGGCGCCTGGCTGGCGGCATGATACCCTATCCGCCCCGAGCCCTGGCAACGAGGATCGCCAATGTCACGACTGCCCCTGCCCGTCCGATTGCTGCTGGCCTGCGCCCTCTGCCTGGGCCTGGTGGTCGGTGTCGTCGAACTGGTCCGCCTCCTGGCCCGGGGATGATGGCGGACGCAAGCAAGGCCGCGGATCCCGCTGTCCTCTGCCTGGGCGAGATCGACCCGGCCGCCGTGCGGCGGCTGCTGGCCGGCTATGGGCTGCGGCTGGACATCCTGCCGGCGGCATCATCCATTCCCGGTTCCTTCTGGGGTGCCCCCGAGGCGGGCCTGGTGGGGGACCGGCTGCTGGCGCGGCCCGACACGCCGCTGCATTCCGTCCTGCACGAGGCCTGTCACTATATCTGTATGTCGCCCCAGCGGCGCGCGATCCTGGACACCGACGCCGGCGGCGATCATGCCGAGGAGAACGGGGTCTGCTACCTGCAGGTCCTGCTGGCGGACGCCATCCCGGAGCTGGGCCGGGCACGCATGCTGGCGGACATGGATCGCTGGGGCTACAGCTTCCGCCTGGGATCGGCCCGGCGCTGGTTCGAACAGGATGCCATGGACGCCGCGGCCTGGTTGCGGCACTATGGGATCATCGACGCCGCGGGACGACCCACCGGTGCCCGCCGCGAAGCCCCCGACCGAGAGGAGCCTTCGAGTGAAAACACTAACAAAACAATAGGTTGATGCCAATGAAAAGAACCGAGGGTATGCCGCTCTGGGTCTTCCTGGCGCTGGCCAACATCAACACCCGCAAGGGTGCCGCCATCCTCTACTGGAGTTCCCTGGCCTTCAGTTTCGCCTGCATCCCCCTGTCCTGGTACCTGGGCGACTGGAGCTGGGCCGGCTTCATGTTCGCCTTCACCGCCTGGTACTGGCTGGCGGCGCGCTGGGTGGACCGCCACGCCCAATGGGAGCAGTCCTGAGACCACCGGCGCTGGCGTGGCTCAGCGCAGCGAGGTGACCGGTGCCAGGTGTTCCCTGCCCTTGCCAGTGCCGGTGGCGCCCCCGTGGAAGGAGAATGCCTGGCCACCCACCGAGACCTCGTACATCAGCCCCCCCTTGGGCAGGGTGAAGATGGCCACGCCGTCGCTGTAGTCGGCGTCCGCCGAGGCACCGGAGGTGGCGAGCACGGCGGAGGCCTGGGCGCTGAGACGGAAGGTCCCGGCGGTGAACCGATCCAGCGCCGCCTTGTCGCGGAAGAAGATCACCTCACGGTAGGCCTGCCCTCCGGCCTGGAGCCCCAGGGTGAGCTGGGCCAGGGTGGCAGTGCCGATGAAACGGCGCTGGCGGTAGACGGCGCCCTTGCCGTAGGCGCCCCCGATCCAGAACGCCCCCTTGCCCACCGAGGGAAACACCGCGTAGCCATAAGCCTTGCGGAAGAAGACCTGCATGTCCGGATCGGCGCGGCGGAAGGCCGCGATGGCCTTGGCGGCATCGTGCTGCAAGCCGCCGGCGTGCTCGGCGCCGGCCTCGTCGAAGGGATCCCAGCCGGCCACCGCAACCGTGCACCCGACCAGCATCCACAGGGCCAGTATCCCTGGCATCCATCGTCTGTTCATGGCCTTGCCCCCGTTCTGTCACGACACCCGGCGTCCGGCCGGGGCAGGGGCAGGATTCTAGCGCCGGCGCCCGCGGCGGGTTGCGATGCCGCGCACAGAACCGTTCATTCGGCGCCCGCAGCGAAACAGGCATCGAGCCCGACATCCAGGCCGGGGTAGCGCAGGCGCACCCCCAGTTCCTCCAGCAGGCGGCGGTTGTCGATGCGGCGGGATTCCCGCATGTAGGCGCGCATGCCCGGGGTGAGCACCCGTTCCGCCTCCGCCGCCGACACCAGGGGCGGCCGCGGCAGGCCGGCCCGGTCGGCGATGGCATTGAAGTAATCGGCCATGGGGGCCGGGTGACCGTCGCTCACATTGTAGATGGCCCCGTCCCGTCCCCGTTCCATGGCCGCCCGGCAGGCGCTGACCAGGTCGTCGACGTGGATCCGGTTGGTCGGCGGAGCAGCCGCCGGATCCAGCAACGGCAGGCGCCGGCGGATCCGTTCCAGGGGCAGGCGCCCCGGCCCGTAGATGCCGGCCACCCGCAGGACCACCGTCGCGATCCCCCGCGCGCGGCCCCAGGCGCGCAGGCAGCGTTCCGCCGCCAGCCGACGCCGGCCGCGGGCCGTGCCGGGCCGGGGTGGGGCATCCTCGTTCACCCAGGCACCGCCCCGGTCGCCGTAGACCGCCGTGGTACTCAGGTA
The DNA here is from genome assembly GCA_026993645.1 of Thiohalobacter sp. Classification (GTDB taxonomy): domain Bacteria; phylum Pseudomonadota; class Gammaproteobacteria; order Thiohalobacterales; family Thiohalobacteraceae; genus JALWSQ01. The sequence goes on along the minus strand of JALWSQ010000269.1, from coordinate 2,506 downwards.
GAGCACCCGGGCCGGATGCCCCTGCCGGCCCAGGGCATCCAGGCACCGGGCCAACCGCGGATCGGTATCACCGGTCGGCGGCGGCGGCACCAGGTAGTAGATTTCGGCCCCCGCCACGGGCAGCGGAGGCAGATCACGCACCTCGTCGAGGTCGGCCCTGGCCACCGTCAAGCCTTTGGCGACCAGTTGTTCGCAGCTGGCCGGCGTGCGCACCAGGGCGACGACCCGGCGCCCCTCGTCGCGCAACCGCAACACCAGCCGGGTCCCCAGGTAGCCGCAGCCCACCACCAGGACGGGCCCCCGTTTCATTTCTATAACACTTCCTGCAGAATGCGCCGTCATGGAATCCCTGATTCAGCACTGGCCGGAGCGGTGAAACATCACGTGGAACTGCAACCGGGCGGCATCACCTTCGACGTCCTGCCCGGCGAAACGGTGCTGGAGGCGGCCCTGCGCCAGCAGATCGACCTGCCCCATGGCTGCCAGGAGGGTCTGTGCGGCAATTGCCTGGGGCGGCTCCTCGCCGGCACGGTCGCCTATGACGAGCCCCCGCCCGCGCTGGACGAGGATGCCCGCGCCGGCGGCCTGGCGCTGTTGTGCCAGGCCCGCCCGCTGGAGAACCTGGTCGTCGCCATCGGGGCCGGCGAGGACAGCGCCCCGCCCCTGCACTATCCCGCGCGAGTCGAGACCACGCAGCGGCTCGCCCCCGGGGTGATGCAGCTCTGGCTGCGCCTCCCGGCCGCGGCACCGCTGCCCTACCAGCCCGGACAGTATATCGACATCCTGCTGCCGGACGGCGGCCGGCGGGCCTTTTCCCTGGCCAACGCCCCGGGCGAGGGCACCCGGCTGGAACTTCACGTCCGCCGGGTGGCGGGCGGGCGCTTCACCGGCTGGGTGTTCGATGGCCTGCAGGCCGGACAACTGCTGCGCATCCATGGCCCCCTGGGTCGGTTCCGGTTCGACCGCCAATCGTCCCGGCCTGCCATCCTGGTCGCCGGCGGTACCGGCTTCGCGCCCATCAAGGCCATGATCGAGTCCCTGCTGGCGGGGGGCGATGAGCGGCCCCTGTACCTGTTCCGGGGTGCCCGCCGGCGCAGCGGGCTCTATCTCGACGACCTAGTGGATGACTGGTGCCAACACCACCCCAACCTGAACGACACCCCCGTGCTCTCGGAGCCGCTGCCGGGCGACGACTGGCAGGGCGCCAGGGGAACCCTGGTGGATGCGGTGGTCCGGCGCTACCCGGACCTGTCCGGTTACGATGTCTACGCCGCCGGGCCACCGGCCATGATCGATGCGGCCACGGCGGCCTTCTCGGCCCATGGCCTGCCACCGGGGCAATTCCACCACGACCGGTTCGAATTCGCCGCGCCCGCGCCTGCCCGGCGCTGAAACAGGGCGGGCGATCCCATGGGCCCGGTGAACGCGCTCAGTCCCGCGTCGCCTCGATGAAGATCCGCGCCTTGAACAGGGGGCCCAGCAACGGCAGAAAGGACAGTGGGTGCAGCCAGCGCAGGGCGTTGTAGTGCGCCAGCAACTGCAGCCGGACCACACGGAATCCCGCCTGCTCCAGCAGCGCCCGGTTCTCCCGCGGTGACCTCACCGCCACGTGCTCCGGGAACTGACGCAGGATGAAGCCGCGTTGCTTCATCCGCTCCACGAAGAACTCCGCATTGGGCGTATGCAGGTAGAAGCGCCCGCCCGGCCGCAGGCTGGCATGGATGTGGCCCAGTATCCGCAGCCAGTCCGGATCGTAGACGTGTTCCGAGAAATCCATGGCGAAGGCGGCATCGAAGCTCGCCGCATGACGGGCACAGAAGTCACCGATCTCGGCGCAGACGAACTCTGCATTCTCGATGCCCAGCCGTACCCGGCGCCGGTTCGCGGCGGCGATGAAGGGGGCGGAGAAATCGACCCCGACATAGGACCTCACCCGGGGTGCGACCTGTTCCATGAGCAGGCCGTCGCCACAGGCGAAATCCACCACCCGGTCGCCCGGTGCCAGCCGCATGCGGGGCAGCAGACGCCGGATGCGGGCGGGGGAGACCCGGGCGAAGGCCTCGACGTACGCCGCTCCATGCAGTGCCTTGAGTTCATCCGGCGTCTTCATGCCGAAACCGTCGGGGGCGCCCGATCCTTTACGCCTGGGCGAGGGTGCGCAACCGGGCCAGCATGGCGGCATCGGTGGCGTCCGCCGCCTGCAGGACCCGCCCGCAGCCCAGCCTGCGCGCCTCGTCCGCCACCCGCTCGCCGGGCACCACGACGGGCAGTGACGACAGTGCCTCCCGGCTGGCACCGGCCAGCTGCAGCAGGTTGCGCAACCCCTCACCGCTGCTGACGAGGACCACGTCCAGTTCGCCGCGCGCCAGCCATGACTGCAACCGGGCACCGTCGGTGTCGGGCAGCCGCCGGCTGTACACATCCAGGTATTCCACCAGCACCCCCCGGGCCCGCCACGCTCGCGCCAGGAGGTCACGGCCACGTCCCCCGCGCAGGATCAGCACCC
>JALWSQ010000268.1 GCA_026993645.1 Thiohalobacter sp. | reverse complement strand
ATCTGGGTCGGCGGCAACCATTCCAACGCCCGCAGCAAGCCCACCTTCCAGAAGCTGGTGGCGGCCGGTATCCCCAACAACCCGCCGCGCTGGCCGGAGGCGGCCGCGATCGTCAAGCGGATCCTGCGTGCCTACAAGGAAGACGCCCGCGACTGGGAACGGATGAACGACTGGATCGAGCGCATCGGCTGGCCCCGTTTCTTCGAGGTCACCGGGTTGCCGTTCACCAAGTACCACATCGACAACTGGATCGGCGCCCGCAACAGCCTGAACGCTTCGGCGCACATCCGCTTCTGACGGCGCCCGGGCCCGGGACAGGCTGCGGGTGATCGCGGCGCGCCCTCCGGGGTGCGCCCGGTCCCCCGCGGCACCGTGCCCGGATCGAGATCGAGCAAGAGGAATCCACGAGCATGAAACTGGCAGTACTCGTAAACGAAGGGCCATACCAGCATCAGGCCGCGGACAGCGCACTGCAGTTCACCAAGGCCGCCCTGGAGAAGGGACACGAGATCTTCCGCGTATTCTTCTATCACGACGGCGTGCACAACGGTACGCGCCTGGGCGTTCCGCCGCAGGACGACCGCAACGTTACCCAGCAGTGGTCGGAGCTGGCCGAGAAGCACAACCTGGACCTGGTGGTCTGCGTGGCCGCCGCCCAGCGGCGCGGCATCCTGGACGCGAGCGAGGCCAAGCGCCATGGCAAGGACGCGGACAACATCGCGCCCGGCTTCCGCATCTCCGGCCTGGGCCAGCTGATCGAGGCCGGCATCCAGGCGGAACGGCTGGTGGTCTTCGGCGACTGAACTCAAATCAAGCACAAGGGTTGAAGGACTATGGCAGAACCGTGGGAAGAAGATGAGGGTCCCGTCAAGAAGTTCATGTATGTGAACCGCAAGGCACCCTACGGGACCATCTATGCACTGGAATCGCTGGAGGTCGTGCTCATCGCTGCGGCCTTCGACCAGGACGTGAGCCTGGCCTTCCTCGACGACGGCGTGTTCCAGCTCAAGAAGGGGCAGGATACCGGCGAGATCGGGGTCAAGAATTTCTCCCCCACCTACCGGGCGCTCGAGGGCTATGACATCGAGAAGCTCTATGTCGAGAAGGAGTCCCTGGAGGTGCGCGGTCTGACGGCGGACGACCTGATCGTGCCCGTCGAGGTGCTGAGCCAGGACGAGCTCTCCAAGCTGATGGACGAGCAGGACGTGATCCTGAGTTTCTGATCATTGGATCTTTACGGATTTGGTACAGGTAAACCGCTATGGCGACATTGCACACGGTCAACAAATCACCTTTCGAGAAGCGCTCCCTGGATTGCTGCATCCGCCATGCCAATCCCGGTAGCGCCATTCTTCTGATCGAGGACGGCGTCTATGGTGCCCTCAAGGACACTGCCGTCTCGGACAAGGTTTCGGGCGCACTGGACGGCCGCAAGGTCTACGTCCTGGGCCCGGATCTCCATGCTCGCGGCATGAGCGACGATCGCGTAATCGACGGCGTGGAAGTGGTGGACTACGCCGCATTCGTCGATCTGGTAACCGAACACGACCGGGTCCAGGCCTGGCTCTGACTTTCAACCCAACCTGATTTAGCTGAGGAGGCACGTCATGCCAATCGAAGTGAACGGTAAGACCCTGGAAACCGACGAGGAAGGCTACCTGGCCAACCTGAACGACTGGGAGCCCGCCGTGGCCGAGGCCATGGCCAAGGCCGATGGCGTGGAGCTGTCGGAAAACCACTGGGAAGTCATCAACTTCCTGCGTGAATATTATGAAGAGTATCAGATCGCGCCGGCGGTGCGCGTGCTGACCAAGGCCATCGGCAAGAAGCTGGGCAAGGAAAAGGGCAACAGCAAGTACCTGTACGAGCTGTTCCCCTATGGTCCCGCCAAGCAGGCCTGCAAGTACGCCGGTCTGCCCAAGCCGACCGGCTGCGTCTGAGGTGACCCGGGCCGCCACGGCGGCCCCTCGCCCGATGTGCTGAAGGCAGGGGGCGGAGTCCTGCCCCCTGCCCTCCTTGACAACGAAATTCTGTACGCGGGGAGACAACGGTGTCAGCCGTAACTGTGGTATATGCATTGTTGTTCTATGTGGCGACCGCCATTCTGGTCGGCGGCCTGGCGTATCGCATCTACAAGTACGCGAAGACGCCCGCCCCTCTCAAGATTCCCACCACGCCGGCCCCGGTCACGGGCTTCGGGGTGGTGCTGCGGATGTTCCGCGAAGTCGCCTTCTTCGAGAGCCTGTTCCGCTCCAACAAGTGGATCTGGCTGTTTGGCGCCCTGTTCCATTTCGGGCTGTTCCTGGTGCTGGCCCGCCACCTGCGCTACTTCACCCAGCCGGTCTGGCTCTGGGTGTACCTGATCCAGCCGTTCGGCAAGTACGCCGCCTTCGCCATGGTGGCCGGCCTGCTCGGGCTCTGGGGACGGCGGCTGCTGGTGGACCGCGTGCGCTACATCAGCGCCCCCTCGGACCACCTGATGCTGGCGCTGCTGGTGGGCATCGGCCTGTCCGGCGCCTCCATGACCTTCGTCTCCCACACGGACATCGTTTCCCTCAAGGCCTTCATCCTCGGCCTGATCTATTTCGACTGGCAGCCACTGCCGGCGGACGGGCTGCTGCTCATCCACCTGGCCCTGGTCGCCACGCTGATGATCGTCTTCCCCATCAGCAAGCTGTTGCATGTTCCCGGCGTCTTCTTCAGCCCGACCCGCAACCAGATCGACAACCCGCGCGAGAAGCGCCACCTGGCGCCCTGGGCGGCGGAACTGGAACGGGACCGAACCTGAGGCGAGCACCGGCCCGGCAGGAACACTCGACATAACGCATTCTGTTTAGGAGCGAAACGTGGCTGACTTCGAGGTACCTGATCTCAAGACCTACCCCCGCCTTCCGCACATCCACGAGGGGGTGATGGCCCACAGCAAGCCCTTCCTGGCCAAGCCGGAGATGCAGGCGGACCTGGGCTTTCCGGGCGAGCTGATCGACAACTGGCAGGAGGTCGCGCTCGACAAGATGGGCGAACTCCTGGGCAAGTACCGTTCCTTCCAGGTGTACCTGGATTCCTGCGTCAAGTGCGGCGCCTGCACCGACAAGTGCCACTACTTCCTCGGCACCACCGATCCCAAGAACATGCCGGTGGCGCGCCAGGATCTGCTGCGCAAGGTCTACCGCCGCTACTTCACCTTTGCCGGCAAGTACTTCCCGAAGCTGGTGGGCGCCGTGGACCTGACCAAGGATGTGCTGGACGAGTGGTACAGCTACTTCCACCAGTGCTCCCAGTGCCGCCGCTGCTCGGTGTTCTGCCCCTACGGCATCGATACCGCCGAGATCTCCATGGCGGCGCGCGAGATTCTCGACAGCGTGGGCCTGGGCCAGAAATACTGCAACGAGATCATCGGCAAGGTCTTCAAGATCGGCAACAACCTGGGTCTGCCCGGCCCGGCCCTCAAGGACACCCTGGAGGGGCTGGAGGAGGACGTGCTGGACGATACCGGGGTCGAGGTGCGCTACCCCCTGGACGAGAAGGGGGCTGAGGTGCTGCTCATCACCCCCTCGGCCGACTTCTTCGCCGAGCCCCACGTGGACGGCCTCATCGGCTACGGCAAGGTGTTCCACCAGGCCGGCATCAGCTGGACCATGAGTTCCTACGCCTCGGAAGCGGCCAACTTCGGCATGTTCATCGGCAGCTACGAGAACATGCGCAAGGTGGCGCTGCGCATTCGCAAGGCCGCCCTGGACCTGGGCGTCAAGCGCATCGTGTTCGGCGAGTGCGGCCATGCCTGGCGCGTCGCCTACAGCTTCCTCAACACCCTGGCCGGCCCGTTCGACTTCCTGGACCCGCGCTACCCGGTGCCGCAGCACATCTGCGAGTTCACCTGGGATCTCATCCAGCGCGGGGCCCTGACCCTGGACAAGTCGGCCAACGACGACATGGTGGTGACCTTCCACGATTCCTGCAACGTGGCCCGCGCCAGCCGTATGGGCGACAAGCCCGGCGGCCAGTTCCACATCCCGCGCGAGATCATCAAGGCCACCTGCAACCACTTCGTCGACATGCCCATCGACACCATCCACGACAGCACCTTCTGCTGCGGCGGTGGCGGCGGCCTGCTGACCGACGACCTGATGGAACTGCGGGTCAAGGGCGCCATGCCACGCATGCGGGCGCTCAAACAGGTGGCCGAGGAGAACGGAGTCACGCACATGGCGGCGATCTGCGCCATCTGCAAGAGCCAGTTCACCAAGGTCATCCCCTACTACGGATTCACCATGGACCAGATCGTGAGCGTGCACCAGCTGGTGAGCAACGCCATCGTTCTGGGGGCAAAGCAGTAACCGGACTCTAGCGCAAGAACACATACCGGGTTCACCTGACAGGAGAACAGGCATGGCAACATCCCAAGACGAAATGACTCTCACGTTCCGCAGGTTCAAGGACGGGGACAACAAGTGGCCGAGCATGCACGACAAGATCTTCATCGCCGACCACTCGCACAAGTGCCCGGTCTACGTACAGCGCACCCCGCCATGCCAGGGCAGCTGTCCCTCGGGTGAGGACATCCGTGGCTGGCTGCAGATCGTGCGCGGCATTGAGAAGCCGCCGAAGGACGTGGAATGGCAGGAGTACGCCTTCCGCCGCTCCACCACGGCCAACCCCTTCCCGGCCATGATGGGACGGGTGTGCCCGGCCCCGTGCGAGGACGGCTGCAACCGCAACGAGCTGGAGGACTTCGTCGGCATCAACTCCGTCGAGCAGTTCATCGGCGACGTGGCCTACGAGAAGAACTACAAGTTCGATGCGCCCGCGCTGGTCACCGACAAGCGGGTCGCCATCATCGGCGGCGGCCCGGCCGGCCTGTCCGCCGCCTACCACCTGCGCAAGCGCGGCATCGGCAGCACCGTGTTCGACGACCACGAGGAACTCGGCGGCATGATGTCCTATGGCATCCCGGGCTATCGCATCCCGCGTGAGCGCCTGGCCCACGAGGTCAATCGCATCATCGAGATGGGCGACATCGAGGTCCGCACCGGGGTCTGGGTCGGCCGTGACGTCAAGGTGGAGGACCTGGAGAAGGAGTTCGATGCCATCCTCTGGGCCATCGGCTGCAAGACCGGCCGCAAGCTGCCGGTGCCCGGTGCCGACGCCCCCAACTGCGTCACCGGCGTGGAATTCCTGGAGGCCTTCAACAAGGGCCTGCTCACCTTCGTCGCCGAGAAGGTGGTGTGCGTGGGTGGTGGTGATACCTCCATCGACGTGGTCTCGGTCGCCCGCCGCCTGGGCAAGATCACCACGCCAAAGGCCAAGGACCGGCCGGAAGACGTGATCCGCGGCGGTTACACGGCGCAGGATGCCGCCTCGGCGGCGGCACGCCAGGGCGCCGAGGTCACCCTGACCTCCCTGTTCGAGCGCGAGAAGATGACGGCGGCCGAGGAAGAGGTCGAGGACGCCCTCAAGGAGGGCGTGACCATCCTCGACGGCGTCATGCCGCTGGAGGTCATCATCGGCGACGACGGCCGTGCCAAGGGCCTGAAGATGGCCAAGTGCAAGATGGACGGCATGCGCCCGATCCCCATCGAGGGCACCGAGTTCGAGCTGGAGGCGGACCTCATCGTCTCCGCCATCGGCCAGTCCGGCAACCTGGAGGGCCTGGAGGACTTCGACAACGGCCGCGGCCTGATCGATGCCGACCAGTTCTACCAGGTGCCCAACAAGCCGGGCCACTTCGTCGCCGGCGACATCGTGCGCCCGCACCTGCTGACCACCGCCATCGGCCAGGGCTCCATCGTGGCCGAGACCATCGAGCACTTCCTCAAGCACGAGCAGCAGGTACGCCGGCCCAAGGTCGACAAGCATCACTTCAACCTGCTGGCCAAGATGCGCGAGGCCGGGCTGGCGCCGGAGGAATTCAAGGTCGAGGAACGCGGCGATCTGCGCGGCACCTCCAGCGGCAATTGGGCGATCCACAACTTCGAGGACCGTTCCACCCAGGAGATCATCCCTGCCAGCAAGCTGTTCCTGGGCCACTTCTCCTACACCCCGCGGCACAAGCGCAAGACCATCGTGCCGTCCGCCGACGAGGTGCTGGGGCATTTCTCCGAGCGCGTCATCGGCCTCACCGAGGAGGAGGCCAAGGACGAGGCCGATCGCTGCATGAGCTGCGGCCTGTGCTTCGAGTGCGACAACTGCGTGATCTACTGCCCGCAGGATGCCGTGTACCGCGTCAAGCCCAACGAGCGCACCACCGGCCGCTACGTGGCCACCGACTACACACGCTGTGTCGGCTGCCACATCTGCTCCGATGTCTGCCCCACGGGCTACATCGACATGGCCATGGGCGAGTGATCCAGACAGAGGGCTTGCAATGACGACCACATCCATCCTGTCCCACGCGCTGCGTCGCTGGGTCTGGGCCGGCCTCCTGGCCCTGCTGGTACCGGGACTGGCAGCGGCGGCGACGCCGCTACCGAAGATCCCCAAGCCGCGGGCCAAGTTCTCGGCCACGCAGGACTGCGTCCAGCCGATCCCGGAGATGCGGCGCAACCACATGAAGTACATCCTGCATCACCGGGACGAGACCATGCACCAGGGCATACGGACCACCCGTTACAGCCTGAAGGCATGCATCAACTGTCATGTGCAGAAGGATCCAAAGACCGGGGAATACCCCAGCATCGAGACCAAGGACCATTTCTGCAACAGTTGCCACAGCTATGCCGCCGTGCATATCGACTGTTTCCAGTGTCATTCCACCCGGCCGGTGGAATACAAGGGCTACCACCCGCTGGCCCGGCGCTGACGCCCCCTGAGGAATTTGGCGCCGACCGGGTGTCCCGGCAGTAGACGAGGAAGCGATACAGATGGAAAAAGAAGCTGATACCGCCCGCAGACGATTCCTTGCGCGCGCCACCGGCGCCATTGCCGGCATGGTCGTGGCGCCGGGGGTCATTCTCCAGCAGGTTGCCCGTGCCAAGCCGGCCGACGAGCCGGTGACCAGCGCCCAGCGCTGGGGCATGCTCATCGACACCAACAAGTGCCAGAAGGGCTGCGATGCCTGCGTGCAGGGCTGCGTCAAGGAAAACAACATCCGCTCACACTACGGCCCGGCGACGGATTCGCAGTGGATCCGCAAGGTGGAGGTGCGCGACCGCAACAGCGGGCACAGCTTCTCGCTGCCCATGATGTGCCAGCACTGCGCACACCCGCCGTGCGCGGACGTCTGCCCCACGGGTGCCTCCTTCCGCCGAGCGGACGGCATCGTACTGGTGGATCGGCACATCTGCATCGGCTGCCGCTATTGCATGATGGCCTGCCCGTACAAGGCACGGTCCTTCGTCCACGAGGACATCGGACCGGAGGAACACGTGCCCTGGGTGCCGCGTGGCAAGGGCACGGTGGAGGCCTGCACCCTGTGCGTCCAGCGGGTGGACCGGGACGGTGCCAACGCGGTGCCTGCCTGCGCCGAGGCCTGTGCCGCCGACGGACACGATGCCTTCGTGTTCGGCGACTTGAACGATCCGAACAGCCGCATCTCACAGGAACTGGCCAAGCACGGGGCCACGGAGATCCGCGCGGATCTGGGGCTGGATCTCGGTATCCGCTACCGCGGTATCTGAGTCCTCACACATCGTCTGACAGTATACGAGCGAGCGACGGGAAGCCATGAAAAAGGTCAATTACCGCGAGTTGGTGGAAATCGGCAGAAGCTACTGGGGATTCCTGGCCATCGTCGGCTTCTTCATCCTGTTGGGTTTGGGAGCCGCCTATTATATGGAGAGCAATGGCCACCACGTTACCGGCATGTCCAACCAGGTCGTCTGGGGCACACCGCACGTGTTCGCCGTGTTCCTGATCGTGGCCGCATCGGGCATCCTCAACGTGGCCTCCATCGGCTCGGTGTTCCGCAAGGGGCCCTACAAGCCGCTGGCGCGCATGTCCGGCCTGTTTGCCATCGCCCTCCTGGTGGGTGGCCTGGCGGTACTGGTGCTGGACCTGGGGCGTCCAGACCGGCTCATCGTGGCCATGACCCATTACAACTTCAAGTCCATCTTCGCCTGGAACATCTTCCTCTACACCGGCTTCATGGTGATCGTCGCCATCTACCTGTGGACCATGATGGATCCCGTGGTCAACCGCTTCAAGGCCTATGCCGGTTTCTTTGCCTTTCTCTGGCGGCTGATCCTGACCACCGGCACCGGTCTCATCTTCGGCTTCCTGATCTCGCGTGACGCCTATGGCACCGCCATCATGGCGCCCATGTTCATCGCCAGTTCCTTCTCCTTCGGTATGGCCATCTTCCTGCTGGCCCTGTTTGCCATCATGCGCAGCACCGGCCGCCCGCTGGGCGACGTGCTGGTGCGGCGGCTGAAGAACGTGCTCGGCATCTTCATCGGGGGCGCCTTCTACTTCGTCGTCGCCTACCACCTGATGAACCTGTATGCCACCTCGCACCACGACGTGGAACGCTTCATCCTGCTGGATGGCGGTGTCTATACCCGGATCTTCTGGATCGGCCAGATCCTGCTGGGGACCTTCGTGCCGCTGGCCATGCTCTACCACCCGACCCTGGGCCGTTCCCGTGGCGCCATCGCCACCGCCTCGGTGCTGGTCGTCCTCGGCGGACTGGCGCAGATGTATGTCATCATCATCGGCGGCCAGGTGTTCCCCATCCCGCTGTTCCGCGGCATGGAGGTCAGCAGCAGCTTCTTCGATGGTGTGGTCGCCCACTATGCCCCCAGCCTGCCAGAGGTCCTGCTCGGCTTCAGCGGCATGGCCCTGGCCGTGGCCCTGTCGGTGGTGGCCATGCGGGTATTGCGTTTCGTGCCCGAGAGCCTGGCCGACGAGGTGGTCGATCCCCACGCCGCTGCCGCCGTCGCGGCCGAGACCGCCGGCGAGGAGGAGACCGGGGCTGCCGAGGCCGCCTGAACCCCACCGGCCCGTCCCGGCCGGTGACGCCGGCCGGGACAGGCGGCGCCTGCCCTGCCCCCGCCTTGCCACTCGGCCGGTGACGCCGGCCGCCGCCCGACCCCGGCCCTGCCCGCGATGATACCCCGCCTGCTGATCTCTGCCGCCCACAAGTCCTCGGGCAAGACCACGGTCTCTCTGGGCCTGTGCGCCGCCCTGGCCCGGGATGGCCTGCGGGTGCAACCCTTCAAAAAGGGGCCGGACTACATCGATCCCATGTGGCTGGCCAAGGCCAGTGGCCGGGCCTGCTACAACCTGGACTTCAACACCATGGGGCCGGCCGAACTGCATGCCCTGTTCCGGACCCGGGCCGAGGCGGCCGACCTGGCGCTGGTGGAGGGCAACAAGGGGCTGTACGACGGACTGGATCTCGAGGGCAGCAACAGCAATGCGGCCCTGGCCCGGCTGCTGGCCCTGCCGGTGCTGCTGGTCATCGATACCCGGGGCATGACCCGTGGCATCGCCCCGCTGTTGCTGGGCTACCAGGAATTCGATGACCAGGTACGCATCGCCGGGGTGGTCCTCAACCAGACCGGCGGCCCGCGGCACGAATCCAAGCTGGTCAGCGTGGTCGAGCACTATACCGACATCCCGGTGGTGGGCTGCATCCGGCGCGACAGCAGCCTCGGTATCCGCGAACGTCACCTGGGGCTGGTCCCCAGCAACGAGCTGGGCGCGGCCGAGCGCCGGATCCGCACCATTGCCGACCGGGTCGGCGAACAACTGGATCTGGCCCTGGTGCGGCAACTGGCCACCGCGGCACCGGCGCTGCCCGCCCCGGCCACCCGCCTGGCACCGGAAACGGACACCCCCCACTGGCCCCTGCGGGTGGCCGTGGCCCGCGACGAGGCCTTCGGTTTCTACTATGCCGACGACCTGGAAGCGTTCGAGCGCGCCGGGGCCGAGCTGCGTTTCTTCGACAGCCTGCGCGACCAGCGCCTGCCCGCGGCCGATGCCCTGTTCATCGGCGGCGGTTTCCCGGAGACCGCCATGGACCGGCTGGCGGCCAACGAGGCCCTGCGCCGCGCCATTCGCGAGGCCATCGAGGCCGGCCTGCCGACCTATGCCGAGTGCGGTGGCCTCATGTACCTGACCCGTTCCATCCGCTGGGGGGAACGGCAGGCCCCCATGGTGGGGGCCCTGCCCGCGGACACCTTGATGTCCGACCGTCCCGCCGGCAAGGGTTACGTGGTGCTGGAACCCACCGCCGATCACCCCTGGCCCGGTGATCCGGCCACCCGGCGCCTGCCCCTGCCGGCACACGAGTTCCATTACTCGCGCCTGGAGAACCTCGCCCCCGGGGCACGGTTCGCCTATCGCGTCGTGCGCGGTGCCGGCATCGACGGCCAACGCGACGGCCTGGTCCACCGCAACCTCCTGGCCTGCTACGCCCACCTGCGCCACAGCCGGCGCACGCCCTGGGTACACCAGTTCCTGGCCTTCGCCGCGGCCTGCCGCCAGCGTGATTGAATCGCAGCAACCCGCGACAATACCGGGAAACCGTGGCCAGCCGCCGGCACAGGCGATAAAATGGCCTCATCCGTAACCCGATCCCTGGCAGGAACCCCATGATGATGACCGTCACCCCGGCCGCTGCGCGCCAGATCCTGGCCGCCGCCCGCCAAAGCAACCTCGAAGGCATTCCCCTGCGGATCGCCGCCCGGCGCAATCCCGACGACAGCATCGACTACGCCATGGGGTTCGACGATGCCCAGCGCGAAGGCGGCGACGACACCCGCTTCAGCTGCGAGGGGGTCGAGATCGTGGTGGCCGCACCCAGCCTGGACCTGTTGCGCGGCGCCACGCTGGACTTCGTCGAACTGGACTCGGGCCAGTTCGAGTTCATCTTTCTCAATCCCAACGACCCGCACTTCGTCCCTCCCCGGGAGGACGAAGGCGACGGGGGCACGGCGGCCGATCCGGCCTGAACCCGCGAGGCAACCCATTGGTGGCGGAGTTCGTCAAGGTTCCAACCCAGCGGCCGAGGGATCCGGAACCCGGGGCCACGCCCGCGCCACCAGCGGTGGATCGCCCGACCCCACCCGACCCTCTGGCCGCGCAGAAACAGGCGCTGGCGGACCGC
>JALWSQ010000267.1 GCA_026993645.1 Thiohalobacter sp. | reverse complement strand
TTCCTGTCCCTGACCAAGGCCGGTCGCTCGGCCATCTTCTCCACCCGCGGCAACGAGGACTGCCACGTCATCCTGCGTGGCGGGCGCCAGCCCAACTACGGTGCCGAGTGCGTGGCCCAGGCGGTGGGCGAGCTCAAGACCGCCGGCCTGAACCCGGTGCTGATGGTGGATTTCAGCCATGCCAACAGCCGCAAGCAGTTCGCCCGCCAGCTGGAGGTGGGGGCGGACGTGGCCGCCCAGATCGCCGAGGGCAACCGGCACCTCATCGGCGCCATGGCGGAGAGCCACCTGGTGGAGGGACGCCAGGACGTGGTGCCGGGCCAGCCCCTGACCTATGGCCAGAGCATCACCGATGCCTGCCTGGGCTGGGACGACTCCGAGCGCCTGCTGGAGACGCTGGCGGAGGCGGTGCGCATGCGCCGGCGCCAGCATCGTGCCGCCGTGGGCTGAGCCGGGCGCCATTGGTGCACCGGCATCCCTGTAGTATCATGCCCGGCTTTCGGACGAACCGGACGGGCCGAGGACATGCTGGAAATCAACCCCATCAAGCAGCGCATTGCCGATCTCAGGGAACGCACCCTTTCCCTTAGGGGGTATCTTTGACTTCGACCGGCGGCAGGAGCGGCTGGCCGAGGTAGTGCGCGAGCTGGAAGACCCGGACATCTGGAACGATCCCGAGCGGGCCCAGGCATTGGGGCGCGAGCGCGCCCGGCTGGAGGAGGTGGTGCTCAACATCCAGCGGGTGGAGTCCGGCCTGGCCGATGCCGAGGAACTGCTGGAGATGGCGGCGGCGGAACAGGACGCCGACACCCTGGCGGCGGTGGAGCAGGATGTCGCCGACATCGAGCACACCGTGGCGGAGCTGGAGTTCCGGCGCATGTTCTCCGGCGAGATGGACGAGAACAACGCCTTCCTCGACATCCAGGCGGGGTCCGGTGGCACCGAGGCCCAGGACTGGGCCGAGATGCTGCTGCGCATGTACCTGCGCTGGGGGGAGCGCCGCGGCTTCCGCACCGAGATCATCGAGCTGTCGCCGGGCGAGGTGGCCGGGATCAAGAGCGCCACGGTCAAGTTCGAGGGGCCCTATGCCTACGGCTGGCTGCGGACCGAGACCGGGGTCCACCGGCTGGTGCGCAAGTCACCGTTCGATTCCGGCAACCGGCGTCACACCTCCTTCGCCGCGGTGTTCGTGTCGCCCGAGGTGGACGACGACATCGACATCGACATCAACCCGGCCGACCTGCGCATCGATGTCTACCGGGCCAGCGGTGCCGGGGGCCAGCACGTCAACCGCACCGAGTCCGCGGTACGCATCACCCACCTGCCCACCGGCATCGTGGTGCAGTGCCAGAACGACCGTTCCCAGCACAAGAACAAGGCCACCGCCATGAAGCAGCTCAAGGCCCGCCTGTACGAGCACGAGCTGCAGAAACGCCAGGCCGAGCAGCAGGCGCTGGAGGAGACCAAGGCGGACATCGGCTGGGGCAGCCAGATCCGCTCCTACGTCCTGGATCAGTCGCGCATCAAGGACCTGCGCACCCAGGTGGAGGTGGGCAACACCCAGGCCGTGCTGGACGGCGACCTGGACCGTTTCCTCGAGGCCAGCCTCAAGGCCGGTCTCTGACGTTTTCGGCAACCGAAGGACGAGTGCCCAGATGAACGACGAGTCCAAGGCCACCCCGCCCACGGCGGCGGAGGAACACCGCCTGATCGCCGAGCGGCGCCGCAAGCTGCACGCCCTGCGCGAGGCGGGTTTCCGTTTCCCCACGGATTTCCGCCGCAACGTGGTGGCGGGGGAACTGCATGCCGAGTACGACGACAAGCCGGCGGACTTCTTCGAGAACAACCCGATCCGGATCGCCGTCGCCGGGCGCATGATGTCGCGCCGGGTCATGGGCAAGGTGACCTTCGCCCACCTGCAGGACATGTCCGGCCGCATCCAGCTGTTCGTGCAGCGCGATGCCCTGCCCGAGGGGGCCTACAGCGACTTCAAGACCTGGGACATCGGTGACATCCTGGGTGCCGAGGGCACCCTGTTCAAGACCCGCACCGGCGAACTCTCGGTGCGGGTGGAGCAGCTGCGCCTGCTGACCAAGTCCATCCGGCCGCTGCCGGAGAAGTTCCATGGCCTTACCGATCAGGAGATGCGCTACCGCCAGCGCTACCTGGACCTGATCATGAACGAGGTGTCGCGCCGGACCTTCGTCATGCGCACCCGCATCATCCAGTACATCCGCCGCTTCCTCGACGCGCGTGGCTTCCTCGAGGTGGAGACGCCCATGATGCAGGCCATCCCGGGCGGCGCCACGGCCCGGCCCTTCGTCACCCACCACAATGCCCTGGACATGCAGCTGTTCCTGCGCATCGCCCCGGAACTCTATCTCAAGCGGCTGGTGGTCGGTGGCTTCGAGAAGGTCTACGAGATCAACCGCAACTTCCGCAACGAGGGGCTGTCCACCCGCCACAACCCCGAGTTCACCATGCTGGAGTTCTACCAGGCCTACGCCGACTACCACGATCTCATGGACCTGACCGAGACCCTGTTGCGCGGCATCGCCACCGAGCTGCTGGGGTCGACCGAGGTGTCCTACCAGGGCGAGACCTACGACTTCGGCCGGCCCTTCGCCCGCATGACCGTGCGTGAATCCATCCTCCACTTCAACCCGGACATTCCGGCCGCGGCCCTGGACGACCTGGAACGGGCGCGCGCCGTCGCCGAGAGGCTGGACATCCCCCTGCAGCCGGGTTACGGGCTGGGCAAGGTGCAGATCGAGATCTTCGAGAAGACGGTGGAGTACCGGCTGGCAGATCCCACCGC
>JALWSQ010000266.1 GCA_026993645.1 Thiohalobacter sp. | reverse complement strand
CGCCGCTGCTGGACGGGGGCGCCCGCTGGGCCGTGGTGCCCTTTTCCAACCAGGCGGATGCCCCGGATGCCGGTGCCCGGGCGGCGGCCATCGCCGCGGCGCGCTTGCGGCTGCGCGGCCTGGCGGCGACCGAGTACAGCCCACCCCCCCCGGATCCCAGGGCGCTGCCCGACCTGGACGGTGAGCGCGGCCACCGGGCCGGCCTGGCCTGGGCCCGGCGCGGCGGCTTCCAGTACATCCTGACCGGCAGCGTGCAGGAATGGCGCTACAAGAGCGGGTTGGACGGGGAACCGGCCGCCGGTATCACGGTGCAGGTGCTCGATGCCGCCAGCGGCCGGGTGCTCTGGAGCGCCACCGGCGCACGGGCCGGCTGGGGCCGGGCCAGCGTGGCGGGCACGGCCCAGCGCCTGCTGCGGCGGTTGCTGGCCGGGTTGCGCATCGACCGCGGGGGCTGATGCCGGTCCATGTCCGCCGTCACCCGCCAAGGCGAGGTCGCGCCCTGCCGCTCACCGCGGCCGGCCCTGGCCTGGGCCGAGACCTTCGGCCTGACCGCGGCCCTGCTGCTGCTCGGCCACTGGCTGCGTCCCCAGGACCCCTATTTCGTCCAGGCGGATTTCAGCTGGATCCTGCTGGGGCCGCTGCTGGCCGGCCTGCGCTACGGTTTCGCCCATGCCGTCAACAGCACCCTGTTCATCCTCGGGGCCATGCTGCTGGAGGCCGAGTACGGCCGTGCGCTGCCTCCCGGTGTGGCCGGCTTCGCCCTGGGTCTCTTCGCCGTGGCCCTGGTGGCGGGGGAGTTCCGGGACCAGTGGTACCGGCGCCTGGACCGGCTGCAGGCGGCCACCGACTATTGCCGGGAACGGATGGACGAACTCAGCCGTGCCTACCAGGTGCTCAAGCTGTCCCACGATGGCCTGGAGAAACGGGTCGCGGCCAGCACCACCAACCTGCGTGACTGCATCCTCAGTATCCGCCGCCAGCTGCTGCAGACGCCCACCTCCGACCGGGCCCTGCTGGGCCTGGCGCCCCTGATCCTGCGCCAGTTCGCGGCCTACGGCGCCCTGCAGGTGGCCAGCCTGCACCGGGTGGGTGACGACCGCCGGGTGGAGGTCGAACCCCTGGCCACCTTCGGCCAGGGCGCCTACATCGAGCCCGACGATCCCCTGTTGCGGGAGGCCCTGGAACGGGGCCAGGCGGCCAGCCTCAAGGCGGACTACGCCCGCGACCAGGCCAGTCTCATCGGCCGCCTGCTGCTGGTGGTGCCCATCGTGGACTTCCAGGGCCGGATCTGGGCGGTGGTGGCGGTGCAGCAGATGCCCTTCCGCGCCTTCAGCCGGGAGAACCTGCGCCTGCTGGCGGTCCTCGGCGGACACGTGGGGGATCTGCTCACCCGCCGCCTGGAGGGGGTCACCATCGCCCTCAGCGAGGCCCAGGACTTCGTCTACGAGCTGGAGCGGTGCCTGGCCGACACCCGGCTACACGGCCTGGAGGCCAGCCTGGTGGCCCTGCGCCTGGCCGATGCCGCGCTGGCGCCCGATCTCCAGTCGCTGATCATGGGTTCGCACCGGGGCCTGGATCGTCCGCTGGTCCTCGACCACCGCAGTGGCCAGCCGCTGATACTGGTGCTCATGCCCCTGACCGACGACGGGGGGGTCATGGGATACCTGCACCGGCTGGAACGCATGGTCAAGGAGCAGTTCGGCCGTGACGGCCTGGAGGCCGCCGGTATCCAGGTGCGGCATTGGCGCCTGGCGCCGACCGACCGGCGCCCGGCCTTGCTGCGTCGCCTGTTCGACGAGGTGGAGGTGGCTGTGCCGCCGGACCTGGAGGCGCTGCTGTGACCTGCGCCCTGGCCACTGCCTGGCAGCGACCGCGCCGGCGTTGGGCGCCCCTGCTGCTGCTCCTGGGGCTGGCGCTGGAGTGGCCCGCCGCCTCCGCCGTGCTGGCACGGGCCCCGCTGGTGGCCCTGGCCTGGCACCTGGCGGCCACGGGGGTGCAGCTGGTCGCGGTGCTGGCGGCCCTGCCACCGGCTTGGCGTGGGGGACGGCTCCTGGGGGCCTCGCTGTGCCTGATCATGATCCTGCTGCTGCCCGCCCTGGGCGGGGTCGGCCTCTATGTCACCCTGGGCTGGCTGCCCTGGCGGGCGCCCCGTCGCATCGACCGCTACACCGATTTCATCGCGCCGCCGGAGCTGCCCGAGGGGCTGGCCGACCGGGTCCGGTTCTCGCCCTATGGTTCCGGGGGTGCCTTGGGGATCCTGGAACGCTCCACCCGGGCCGATCAGCGCATCCGGGTGGTGCTGGCCACGCGCAAGATGGACGACCGCGATGCCGTTCCCATCCTGCGCGTGGCCCTGCGCGATCCGGTGGACGAGGTGCGGCTGTTGGCCTATGCCCTGATCGAGCGCAAGGAGAAGCGTATCAGCGGCGCCATCCGCGAGCAGCTGGACCGCCTGGAGCACGAGGAAGGGCAGGGCATCACCGCCATTCGCCAACGCCTGGCCGAGCTGTACTGGGAACTGGCCTACCTGGGGCTGGCCACCGGCGAGGTGGAACGCCACATCCTGCGTGAGGCCCGCCGCCATGCCCGCGAGGCCCTGGCCGGCGGCGCCGCCAATGCCGCCGAGCTCCATTTCCTGCTGGCGCGCATCGCCCTGCGGCGGGAGGAGGTGGTGGAGGCGGGCGACGAGCTGGCGGCGGCCGAACGCGCGGGACTGCCCCGCAACAAGCTGCTGCCCTACCGCGCCGAGCTGGCCTTCGCCGCCCGCCGCCTCGACGAGGTGCCGCGCATCCTGGGCGAGCTGGAGAGCGACATCTGCCATCCGGGCGTGCTCTCCGAGCTGGAGGCCCAGTGGCAATGACCGACCGGGCCGACGTCTGCCTGCTGCTGGAGGGGACCTACCCCTACGTCCGGGGCGGGGTGGCGGCCTGGGTGCACGAGCTGATCCGGGGCCTGCCGGAGCTGCGTTTCGCCCTCGCCTTCATCGGCGACCGGCCCGAGAACCACGGTCCGCGCCGTTACGAGTTGCCGGACAACGTCACCGAGCTGGCCCATCTCTACATCATGGACGGCCACCAGCCACCCCGGCCGCGCCGCCATGCGGGCGACGCCGGGGCCTTCGCCGCGGTGGAACGGCTGCACCGCTGGTTCCATGCCCCGGGGGAGGGGGGCGGCTGCCCCATGCGCGGCCTGCTGGCGCGGCTGCTGGGGAAGCGCCAGGGCCTGTCCCACGCCGACTTCCTGTTCGCCGAACGGGCCTGGGCCTTCATCCAGGCCAGCTACCGGCGCTATGCCACGGACCCCTCCTTCGTCGATTACTTCTGGACCCTGCGCGGGATCCACGGCCCGGTGTTCCGCCTGGCCGAGCAGATCGGGCAGGTCCCCGAGGCACGGGCCTACCATGCCCTGTCCACCGGTTACGCCGGCCTGGCGGGCAGCCTGCTGCACTGGCGCCGGCAGCGTCCCCTGCTGCTCACCGAACACGGCATCTACACCAAGGAACGCAAGATCGACCTGGCCCAGGCCGACTGGATCCAGGACAGCGAGGACGTGTTCGGTGCCGGCCTGGACGGCGATCTCTCCTACCTGCGCCGGCTCTGGATCCGCTTCTTCGAGGGCCTGGGTCGCATCGCCTACGACGCCGCCGATCCGATTCTGTCCATCACCGCCCGCAACCGGGCACGCCAGATCGAGGACGGTGCCGATCCCGCCCGCACCCGGGTGATCCACAACGGCGTGGACCTGGAGCGTTTCCTGCCGTTGCGCGACCGGCGCCCGGCCGGTGTGCCCCAGGTGGTGGGGTTCGTCGGCCGCATCGTGCCCATCAAGGACGTCAAGACCTTCATCCGCGCCATGCGCACGGTCTGCACCGAGGCGCCGGAGGTGGAGGTCTGGATCGCGGGCAACGAGGACGAGGATCCGCAGTATGCCGCCGAGTGCCACGACCTGGTGGCCGGGCTGGGGCTGCGCGAGCGTATCCGTTTCCTCGGCTTCCGGCCGGTGGAGGAGGTTTTGCCCCGGTTGGGGGTCATGGTGTTGTCCTCCATCAGCGAGGGCCTGCCGCTGGCGGTGCTGGAGGCCTTCGCCGCCGGCGTGCCGGCGGTGGTCACCGACGTTGGCGCCTGCCGCGACCTGATCGAGGGCGACGGGCCCGAGGACCATGCCCTGGGCCCCGCCGGGGCCGTGGTGCAGATCGCGGATCCCGATGCCCTGGCCCATGAGATACTCGCGCTGCTGGGTGACCCCGGGCGCTGGCAGGCGGCCCAGGCGGCGGCCTGCGAGCGGGTGGTGCGCCACTACGACCAGCGGATGGTGTTGCAGCAGTATCGCGAGCTCTATCGGGAGGCGGTGGCCCGGGCGGATGCCCTGCCACCGGCGCGCGAGGCCTGAGATGGCGGGCATCGGCTTCGAGCTGCGCAAGTACCTGGCCGAGGACAGCTACCTCGGCCTGCTCAAGGCCTATGGCTATGCCGGCCTGATCAGCGCCGGGCCCTGGGTGCTGTCCATCCTGGGGGTCATGGGTATCGGGCTGCTGGGACTCGCGCTGCGGGTGGATGCCGGGCCGCTGGTGCAGTTCCTGGTGTCCGTCACCTGGCTCATGGCCCTGTCGCTGATCGTCAGCGGCTGGCTCCAGCTCATGCTCACCCGCTACATCGCCGACCGCCTGTACGAAAAATGGCGCGAGGCGGTGGTGCCCAACCTGCTGGGGGCCCTGCTGGCCACCGCCGGCGTCTGTCTGCTGGCCGCCGCCGTCGCGGCACCGGCCTTCACCGGCACCTCGCTGGCCTACCGCCTGCTGATGCTGGCCGGGTTCGTCCTCATGTCCATGATCTGGGTGCTGGTGATCATGGTCTCGGGCCTGCGCGCCCACAACCGCATCCTGGCGAGTTTCGCCCTGGGCTACGGCATCACCCTGGCCGCCGCCTTGGCCCTGCGCCAGGCCGGGCTGGAGGGGCTGCTGCTGGGGTTCCTCTGTGGCCAGGCGGTGCTCTTCTTCCTGCTGCTGGGGCTGGTGGTCTGGGACTATCCCACCGACCGCCTGCTGCAGTTCGACTTCCTGCGCCGGCGGCGGGTGTATCCCCTGCTGGCGGTGACCGGGCTCTGCTACAACCTGGGTATCTGGGCCGACAAGTTCCTGTTCTGGTTCCATCCCGTCACCTCCCAGGCGGTGGTGGGGCCGCTGCGGGCATCGCTGGTGTACGACCCCCCCATCTTCCTCGCCTACCTGTCGGTGATCCCGGGCATGGCGGTGTTCCTGCTGCGCATGGAGGCGGACTTCGTCGAGCACTACGATGCCTTCTACCGTGCCATCCGCGAGGGCGACAGCCTGGACCACATCGAGGCCGGCAAGGCCCGGATGATGGATACCGTTCGACGTGGCCTGCTGGAGATCCTCAAGGTACAGGGGTTCTTCGCGCTCATGCTCATCCTGGCCGCCGACCGGGTGTTGGCCTGGGTGGGGCTGCCGGTTTCCTTCGGGTCCCTGTTCGCCGTGGACGTGCTCGGCGTGGCCGCCCAGGTGGTGCTGCTGGCCCTGCTCAATGTCCTGTTCTACCTGGACGAGCGCCGCCATGCCCTGTCGGTCACCCTGGTGTTCGCCCTGGGCAATGCCGGCCTGACCGCCGTCAGCCAAGCCCTGGGTCCGGCCTACTACGGCTACGGGTTCGCCCTGGCCGCCACCCTGGCCGCGGTCTGGGCGCTGCACCTGGTCAACCGGGTGTTCGAACGGTTGGAATACGAAACCTTCATGCTGAAGAACTGAGCCATGGACGGGAATGGATTGCGCATGGACATCGAACGACGGACGGATGGCAGGGTCGTCCTCCGTCCCCGCGAGGACCGCATCGACGGCGCCGTCTCCCTGGACCTGCGCCGGGCGGCCCTGGCCGAGATCGAGGCCGGCTGCCGGGCCATGACCATCGACCTCTCGGCCGTGGATTTCATGGATTCCAGCGGCCTGGCGGTGCTGGTCTCCATCCACAAGCGGTTGGCGGGGCAGGGCGGCCTGGACCTGGTGGGCCTGGGTCCCCGGCTCCGGCGGTTGTTCGAGCTCACCCGCCTGGACCAGGTGTTCCGCCTGCCGGCGGCCGAATGAGGGGGGGCGGAAATTTTTTTTGTCGGCAGGGGTTGACAAGCGGAAAGAAATATTAGAACATGCTCATACGCTGATCCGCCGGCTCCCCCTCACTCCTTGCCGGTGGATCGGTACTCCTCCATCCTCCTTTGGTGGTTTGGGCGCGGCTCCTACTTGCCGCGCCTTTTTTTTGTGCCGCCGCCGGATGCGGGGCCGGGCAGGTGCTTGTATCCGCCGGCGGCTTTCTGTACCATTGCGCCTCTTCGAAATCCGAGGGCATGTTGACAGGGTCTTCCGATGAAAACTTTCATGGCAAAACCGGAAACCGTGAAGCGCGACTGGTACCTGGTCGATGCCAGCGGCAAGACGCTGGGTCGGCTGGCGGCCGAGCTGGCGCGGCGCCTGCGCGGCAAGCACAAGCCGGAGTACACGCCGCACGTGGATACCGGTGACTACCTGGTCGTCATCAACGCCGACAAGGTGGCGGTGACCGGGCGCAAGGAGCAGCAGAAGATCTACTTCCGCCATACCGGTTACATCGGCCACATGAAGGAGACCCCGCTGGGCAAGATGCGGGAGCGGGCGCCGGAGCGAATCATCGAGCACGCCGTGCGCGGCATGCTGCCCAAGAATCCGCTGGGCCGGGCCATGTTCCGCAAGCTGAAGGTCTATGCCGGCCCGGAGCATCCCCACGCCGCCCAGCAGCCCAAGCCTCTCGAACTCTGACGGAAAGAAGCCCATGGCCCAGGAACAGTATTACGGTACCGGACGTCGCAAGAGCTCCACCGCGCGGGTGTACCTACGCCCGGGGAGCGGCAACATCGTCGTCAACCGGCGTCCTCTCGACGAGTATTTCGGGCGCGAGACGGCGCGCATGATCGTGCGCCAGCCCCTGGATGTCACCGAGTCGGGCGACCGGTTCGACATCATGGTCAGGGTCAAGGGCGGTGGCATCAGTGGCCAGGCCGGCGCCATCCGGCACGGCATCGCCCGGGCCCTGATCGCCTCGGACGAGAGCCTGCGCCCCCGGTTACGCGCCGCCGGCTTCGTCACCCGTGACGCCCGCGAGGTGGAGCGCAAGAAGGTCGGTCTGCACAAGGCCCGCCGCGCTCCGCAGTTCTCCAAGCGCTGATTTCCGGCCGGTCGCGACCGGCCCCATCTTGGGGGATCGTCTAGCGGCAGGACAGCGGACTCTGACTCCGCCAACCTAGGTTCGAATCCTAGTCCCCCAGCCAATCCCATCTGGGCCCCTCCCGCAGGGGCCTTTTTTGTTTGGAGTGAGGCGTAGGATGCGCAAAGGCGCGGAGCGCCGTGCGCATCGGTATGAGCCGCCGAAGCACACGGAATTGTAGGATGCGCAAAGGCGCGTAGCGCCGTGCGCATCACTGGGTCCCTAAACCTTGTCCGCCGCCGGCCGCTAGAGAGACCGACTGCCGGGATCCTGCCCCGGCAACCCCTGGTCATGGGCAGCCAAAAGGAGTGCGGCACGGGGTGAAACGGACGAGAACCGGGAATGGAAGCAGCCTGTGGCGGGCCCTGATGGTGCTGGGACTGGCCTGGCCGCTGGCCGTCGTGGCGGGCAGCCCCGCCGGTGAGCCCCTGCGCCCGATACCGCGGATGTCCCGGCCGGATCCCGCCCGCGTCGCCCTCGGCAAGCGCCTGTTCCACGACACCCGCCTGTCCGTCGACCACCGGATGGCCTGTGCCAGCTGTCACCCCGTCTCCAGGGGCGGTGCCGACGGCCGCCCCCTGGCCCGCGCCCGGGATGGCTCGCCGGACGATTTCAATACGCCGACCGTGTTCAATGCGGTGCTGAACGACCGGCTGGGCTGGCGCGGCAACCTGGCGAGCCTCGGCGACCAGGTCGACGACAGCCTGGGCAATCCCCGCCACATGGGCATGTCCTGGGATGGCGTCGTCGACCGGTTGCGGGCCGACCCGGGCTATCGCCGGGCCTTCCACGATACCTACGGCGGGATCACGCCGGACAACGTACGCGACGCCATCGTCAGTTACGAGCAGACCCTGGTCACGCCCGATGCCCGTTTCGATCGCTACCTGCGCGGCGAGGACGATGCCATCACCCCGCTGGAGAAGCGGGGCTACGCCTATTTCAAGGATTATGGCTGCGTGGCCTGTCACCAGGGAGTCAATGTCGGGGGCAACCTGGTGCAGAAGTATGGTGTCTTCGGTGATCCCTACGCAGGCCGGCCCGGCAAGCCACGGTCGGTGGACCTGGGGCGCTACAGCCTGACCGGCGATCCCCAGGACAAGCGCCTGTTCCGGGTGCCCAGTCTGCGCAACGTGGCCCTGACCGCGCCCTATTTCCACGATGGCAGCGCCGCCACCCTGACCGAGGCGGTCCGGCGCGTGGCGCGGTTGCAGCTGGGCATCGAGATGCCGGCCGACCATGTCTGCGCCATCGTCCATTTCCTCTATTCGCTGAGCGGTGTCTACCAGGGCCGGTTGCTGGAGCACCTCGCGGGGAAGCCGCCGCCGTGTTGAAGTGGTTACAATGGCGTTTTTTGCCCCTGGTCCTGCTGCTCCTGGCGGGCGTGGCCCTGTTGCTGTTCGAGGGCCAGTCCCACCTGAGCGGTGACTATGCCCAGGCCATACAGGCACTCAACCGGTTGCAGCTGGCGGATACCGCGTTCGACCGCGACCTGCTGCGCCTCTGGGGCGGGGTGGTGGAACAATACGACGACCTCAACCGGGACCGACGGCGGCTGCGGCGGGCCATGGACTTGGTGCAGCGCCGGTTTCGCCACCTGCGGGTGGAGGGGGATGACGGTTTCCGGGTGCTGCTGGACGGGTTGGGCGACTCGGTGGACCGCAAGCTGGCGCCAGTGGAGCG
Source organism: Thiohalobacter sp. (assembly GCA_026993645.1). Lineage (GTDB taxonomy): Bacteria > Pseudomonadota > Gammaproteobacteria > Thiohalobacterales > Thiohalobacteraceae > JALWSQ01. The sequence goes on along the minus strand of JALWSQ010000266.1, from coordinate 2,168 downwards.
GTTCAAGACCGCCAATGCCCTGCTGCAGAACTCCTCTCACTATTTCAACCTGGCGGTACTGCGCCTGGCCGAGCGGGCCAGCCAGGCCCATGCCTCCGCCATCGCCGGCCAGTTGACCCGCCTGGCGGCCCGGGTCAACCAGCTGCGCGAGGACCCCCAGGGGTTCGGAGTCGAGCCGGTGCGGCGCCTCCTGCGCCAGGTGGTGCAGGCGGCCGGGCGGGCGCTGCCGGGCAGCCAGGTGGGGTCGCTCGAGCTGCACGGGCGCAAGATCCTGTCCCTGTTGCCCCAGTTGGATCGGGAAGTACGGGACATGCTGGCGGAACCCCTCGAAGCCCGCCTGGATACCCTGCGGCAGCAGTTGATCCTGACCCAGCAGCAGGTCCACCGGCGTGACCGCGTCTACCGCTATGCCGCCTTCGGCATGGCCCTGGTGCTGCTCTACTACCTGCTGGCGGTGATGCACCGGCTGCGCCGCCGCAGCCTGGAGCTGCGCCTGGCCAACCGTCGCTGGCGCCACCAGGCCGCCAAGCGTGAGCAGATGGCGCGGGCGCTGGACCAGGAGCACCGGCGGGTGCTGGCGACCCTGCAGGCCGTGGCCGACGCCGTGTTGACCACCGATGGCAAGGGCTACGTGGACTACATGAATCCCGCCGCCGCCAGCCTGCTGGCCACCGATTGTGACCGCAGCTGTGGCCGTCACCTGGAGGAGGTGGTGCAGCTGCGCAGCCGGGAGGGGGGCACCGGCGTATTGCCGTTGCGGGCCCTGCTGCACGGACGGCGCGCCCGTTTCCAGGTGGACGACGCGGTACTGGTGCGCGGTGACGGGGTGGAGCGCATCATCGAGGTCAGCGCCACCTCCCTGACGGGCTCCGATGGCAGCGTGCCGGGTATCGTGCTGGTGATGCACGACCGCACCGAGCAGATGCGCCTGACCGAGCAGATCGTCTACCACGCCAGCCATGATGCCCTGACCGGCCTGGTCAACCGGCGCGAGTTCGAGCGCATGCTGGACGAGGCCCTGCGGGACAGCATCAGTACCGATACCACCCATGTGCTCTGTTTCATCGACCTCGACCAGTTCAAGGTCATCAACGACACCTGCGGTCACAGTGCCGGCGACATCCTGCTCAAGCAGGTGGCGGACCTGTTCGCCACCCATATCCGCAACAGCGACACCCTGGCCCGCTTGGGCGGGGACGAGTTCGGCCTGCTGTTGCGCGGTTGCGGCATGGCGGAAGGGCGGCGCATCGCCCGCAAGCTGCTGGATGCCCTGTCCGGTTTCCGGTTCGAATGGGAGGGGCGCCAGTTCGAGCTGGGCGCCAGCCTGGGGCTGGTGGCGGTGGATGGCGGCATGCAGCAGGTGGCGGAGTTGCTCAAGGCGGCCGATGTCGCCTGTTACACCGCCAAGGATGCGGGGCGCAACTGTATCCGGGAGCATGGCGTGGCGGACGCCGAGACCGCCCGCCGCCAGCGGGAGCTGGACTGGGTGGCGGACATCCGCCGGGCCCTGGAGGAGAACCGGTTCTGTCTCTATGCCCAACCCATCCGTCGCATCGGTACCGACGACGAGGCCGATCACCACGAGATCCTGCTGCGCATGAAGGATGGCCATGGTCGCTCGGTCTCCCCGGCCCAGTTCGTGCCGGCGGCGGAACGCTACCAGTTCATGAGCATCATCGACCGCTGGGTCATCGATCGTGCCCTGGCCTTCATGGCGGGTCCGGGGCGGGACTGCGGTGGGTTCTCCATCAACCTCTCCGGCAACTCTCTGGGCAACCGGGAGCTGACGGGTTATGTCGCGGACGCCATCGCCCGCCACGGGGTGGATCCCGGCCGCATCTGCTTCGAGATCACCGAGACGGCGGTGATCGAGAACCTGGACCGGGCCACCCGGTTCATCCAGGAGATGAAGGCGGCCGGCTGCCGGTTCGCCCTGGACGACTTCGGCAGCGGCCTGTCCTCCTTCGCCTACCTCAAGCAGTGGCCGGTGGACTATCTCAAGATCGATGGCTGCTTCGTGCGCAACATGATCGACGACGCCACCGACGAGGCCATGGTGGCGGCCATCAACCAGCTGGGGCATTTCATGGGCATCCGCACCATTGCCGAGTTCGTCGAGGACGGCACCATCCTGGAACGCCTGCACAGCCTGGGGGTGGATTACGCCC
>JALWSQ010000265.1 GCA_026993645.1 Thiohalobacter sp. | reverse complement strand
CGCTCGCTTTGCCCAACCTACGGTTGCCGAGACTTCGCCCGGTTGGAACTGGTGCCGTAGGTGCCGTAGGATGCGCAAAGGCGCGGAGCGCCGTGCGCATCATCGGGTGCTGTCGTCGGGGTGTTGGTACCCCACATTGTTGGGCACGCTCGCTGCGCTCGCTTTGCCCAACCTACGGTTGCCTCGTCCAACCGGCGGGTGCCACGAACGTGCCGGGTGGGATACCCCTTGGTCACTCGTCGTGGCCAGCCGGTCCCAGGGGGCGGCCGCAATGGGGGCAGACGCCGGGCGGGTGCCGCATGGCCTCTTCCAGGATGAAGGTGGCGTCGCGCTGGCTGAGGCCGAGGCGGGCGCGGACCTGGTCGAGGGTCTCGGCCTCCTCGGCGGTGAGGCGGCCGTCCTCCAGCGCCTCTTCCACCTCCTCCTCGTATTCCTCGCGCCGCTCGCGCACCTCCTCGATGAAGGCGGAGGCCAGCAGGCCGGCGGGCATGGCCACCATGCCCACCCCCACCAGCATGACCAGGGCGCCGAACAGCTTGCCCATGGGGGTGACGGGGGTGACGTCGCCGTAACCGACGGTGGTGAGGGTGGACACCGCCCACCACATGGCGGCCGGGATGCTGCCGAAGGTCTCGGGCTGGATGCGGTGTTCGAACAGGTACATGCCGCTGGCGGCCACCACCATGAGGATGAAGAGGATGAAGGCGGCGGCGCTGAAGATCCGGCCCTGCTTGCGGAACACGTTGAGCAGCATGTTCATGGCGGGGGAATAGCGGGTCAGCTTGAAGATCCGCAGCAACCGGAACACGCGCAGGAAGAACAGGTCCACCTCCGGGATCAGGAACATGAGCCAGAACGGCAGGATGGCGATCAGGTCGATGAGCAGCATGGGCGTCAGCGCGAACCGCAGCCGCCCCACCAGGGGGCGCCAGAAGCGCCGGTCGGGTGATTCCACCGCCGACCAGATGCGGGCGATGTACTCGATGGTGAAGACGGCACCGGTCAGGTGCTCGAAGGCCAGCAGGTGGAAGTCGTGGCCCCGGTGCATCCATTCCACCGAGTCCAGGATGTTGATCAGCACGTTGGCCACGATGAAGGCGATCAGCACCAGGTCCACCAGGCGCCCGGTGCGGCTGGTGGGTGGATAGTTCTCCAGGATGGCGTAGACCCGCCTGCGGAGCGCTGAGGTCATGCGTGGTTCCCCCCTTGGTTGCCAATGGTGCGGCCCCCGGCTGCACGCAGTATACAAAATGGGGATGCCGCGGCCGTTTTTCCCGTCGCCGTGCCGGGGCGGCCGCCGGTCATGTCTTTGGTGTACCATGGGAACATCATGTTGCGGGTCTACGATCATCTGCCGGCCGGCCTGCTGGATGCCCGTGTGGAGGGCCTGGAGGCGCTGCTGGGCGGGCCTTCGCTGATCCACCTGCCGGGACGGCGGGAGCCGCCCCTGTTCGTCTCGGTGCTGCTGCACGGCAACGAGGACACCGGCTTCTACGCGGTGCAGGGCCTGTTGCGCGAGTTCGGTAGCCGGCCCCTGCCACGGGCGTTGTCGCTGTTCATCGGCAACGTGGCGGCCGCCCGCCACCGGCTGCGGCGCCTGGACGGGCAGCCGGACTACAACCGCGTCTGGCCCGGCGGTGACTGCGACCCGGCACGGCCGGAATGCCGCATGCTGGCGGGGGTGGTGGAGACCATGCGGCAGCGGGGGGTGTTCGCCAGCCTGGACCTGCACAACAACACCGGCCTGAATCCCCACTACGCCTGTGTCAACCGCATCGACCACCGCTTCCTGCACCTGGCCACGCTGTTCAGTCGCACCGTGGTCTATTTCGTCCGCCCGCGGGGCGTGCAGACCCTGGCCTTCGCGCCCATCTGCCCGGCGGTGACCGTGGAATGCGGCCAGCCGGGTCCGCAGCGGGGGGTGGCGCACGCGCGCGAATTCCTCTCCGCCTGCCTGCACCTGGCGGAGATTCCACGCCACCCGGTGTCGCCCCACGATCTCGATCTCTACCACACGGTGGCCACGCTGCGCATCCCCGATGACGTCAGTTTCACCTTCGGCGAGGCGGGGGCCGATCTCTGTTTCTCTCCGGAGTTCGACCGGCTCAACTTCCGCGAGCTGGGTCCGGGCACGCCGCTGGCCCGGCTGTGCACCGCGGCCGATGGCCGGCCCCGGGTGGAGGTGGTGGACGAGGCGGGGCACGACGTGTCCGGCGCCTACCTGGTGCAGGTGGACGGCGAGTTGCGCACCCGGCGCCCGGTGATGCCCTCCATGCTGACCCGCGACGCGCGGATCATCCGCCAGGACTGCCTGGGCTATTTCATGGAACGCTATCCCCTGGAGACGGCCTCGTGAACGACGGCGAGGGTCCGCTGCAGTTTCCCTGCGACTTTCCGCTCAAGGTGATGGGGCGGGCGGAGGCTGGGTTCGAGGCCCACGTGGTGACCCTGGTGCGGCGTCACGTGCCCGACCTGGGCGAGGCGGCGGTACAGACCCGGGCCAGCGGCCGGGGCAACTACCTGTCGGTCACGGTGCGGGTGCGCGCCCGCAGCCGCGCCCAGCTCGATGCCCTGTACCGGGAGCTGACCGCCAGCGAACGTGTCCTGATGGTGCTCTGATGGCGACGCCGGACGCCGACGGCCCGGTGGTGGAATGGCGGGGCCGCGTGGAATACCACGCGGCCGAGGCGGCCATGCGCCGCTACACCGAGACCCGGGACGCGGCCAGCCCGGACCGCCTGTGGCTGCTGGAGCACCCCCCGGTGTTCACCCTGGGCCTGGCGGGCCGCAGCGAGCACCTGCTCGATCCCGGCGACATCCCGGTGG
>JALWSQ010000264.1 GCA_026993645.1 Thiohalobacter sp. | reverse complement strand
GGGCCAGGTGGCGTTGACGACGCGGCGCCGGGCGGCGGGCAGGGGGGCCAGGTAGGGGGCGAGCTGGTCCGGGTCGGCGGCGATCAGGATCAGCCCGGCGCGCAGCGGGCGCCGCTTGAGCCGGAGCAGGCGCAGGACGGCGTCGGGGCGGAGCGGGTCGCAGCCGAGGCCGAACACGGCCTCGGTGGGGTAGGCGAGGAGGCCGCCCCGGCGCAGGCAGTCGCGGGCGCGGCGCAGCCGCGCGGGGTGGATGGGGGGCTCAGCTGCCGGTGGCGGCGGCATCGTCCTTTTCGGCCAGGTCCTCGGCCGGGGTGCTGTAGCGGCATTCCTTTTGCGGGCAGACCTTCTCCGCGCCGCGGCGCTTGGTGCGCTTCAGGGTGAGCATGGGCCAGCCGCAGCGCGGGCAGGGCTCGTTCAGGGGTTCGTTCCACACCGCATAGTTGCAGTCCGGGTAGGTGGAGCAGGAGAAGAACACCTTGCCGCTGCGGGACTTGCGCTGCATCATGGTGCCCTTGCCGCACACCGGGCAGGGCACGCCGGTGTCCACCGGTTTCTCCAGCGGTTCCACGTAGCGGCAGTCGGGGTAGTTGCTGCAGCCGATGAACTTGCCGTAGCGGCCGCTGCGCACGATGAGCTGGCCGCCGCATTCGGGGCAGCTGCGGCCTTCCACCACCTCCGGTTCCGCCTGTTCGGCGGATTCGTCCAGGTTGCGGGTGTAGTCGCAGTCCGGGTAGCCGCTGCAGCCGATGAAGCGGCCGCGCCGGCCCAGGCGGATGTTCAGCGGCTTGCCGCACTTGGGGCAGGCCTCGTCCAGAGCCTCGGTGGTGACCTCCTGGCGGCTGACGCTGGTCTCCTTCTCCTGGACCCGTTTCTGGAAGGGTTTCCAGAAGCTGCGCATGAGGGGGATCCATTCCCGCTCGCCGCGGGCGACCTCGTCCAGATCGTCCTCCAGCCGGGCGGTGAAGTCGTAGTCCACGTAGTCGGTGAAGTGCTGGGTGAGGAAGCGGCTCACCACGCGGCCGACGTCCGTGGGCCGGAAGCGCTTCTTCTCCAGGGTGACGTATTCCCGCTGCAGCAGGGTGGAGATGATGCTGGCATAGGTCGATGGCCGGCCGATGCCGTGTTCCTCCAGGGCGCGCACCAGGCTGGCCTCGGTGTAGCGCGGCGGCGGTTCGGTGAAGTGCTGTTCCGGGCGGATGGCGCGCAGCGGCACCGCCTCGCCCTCCTCCAGCGGCGGCAGCAGCTTCTCCCCCTCGGTCTTGCTGTCGTCGCGGCCTTCCTGGTAGACGGCCATGAAGCCGGGTTTGGCGATGGTGGAGCCGGTGGCGCGGAAGACATTGCCCTCGCCGCACTGGAAGTCCACGCCCACGGTGTGGATGGTGGCGTGGATCATCTGGCAGGCGACCATGCGCTTCCAGATGAGTTCGTACAGGCGGAACTGGTCCTTGGTCAGGTGCGCCTTGACCGATTCCGGCGTGCGCAGCGAGGAGGTGGGGCGGATGGCCTCGTGGGCCTCCTGGGCATTCTTGGCGCGGGTCTTGAAGTGGCGCGGCTTGGCGGGCAGGTTGTCCGCGCCGAAGCGTTCGGCGATCAGCTGCCGCGTCTCCTCCAGGGCCTCCTGGGCCAGGTTGACCGAGTCGGTCCGCATGTAGGTGATGAGGCCGACGGAGCCGCTGCCGATGTCGATGCCCTCGTAGAGCTGCTGGGCGATGCGCATGGTGCGGCTGGCGGAGAAGCCGAGCTTGCGCGAGGCCTCCTGTTGCAGGGTGGAGGTGGTGAAGGGGGCCGCCGGGTTGCGCTTGCGCGTCTTGCGTTCCACCGACTGCACCCGCAGCCGGCCGCCGGCGGCCGCCAGCAGCTTGCGTTCCGCGTCGCGTGCCTGGTCCTCGCGGTGGATGCTGAACTGGCTGAGCTTCTTGCCCGCGAGATGGGTCAACCGGGCGCTGAAGGCGGTGCCGTCCTTCTCCAGGTCGGCATCGATGGTCCAGTACTCGCGTGGCTTGAAGCGCTCGATCTCCTCCTCGCGCTCGACGATCATGCGCAGCGCCGGGCTCTGCACCCGGCCGGCGGAGAGCCCGCGCCGTACCTTCTTCCACAGCAGGGGCGAAAGATTGAAGCCCACCAGGTAGTCCAGGGCGCGCCGGGCCTGCTGGGCATTGACCAGGTCCATGGAGAGTGCCCGCGGATGCTCGATGGCCTCGTTGATGGCGCGCTTGGTGATCTCGTGGAACACCACCCGGTACACGGGCTTGGCGTCGAGCAGGCCGCGCTCGCGCAGGATCTCGTACAGGTGCCAGGAGATGGCCTCGCCCTCGCGGTCCGGGTCGGTAGCGAGGTAGAGGGCGTCGGCCTTCTTCAGGGCCCGGGCGATGGCATCCACGTGGCGGCTGTTCTTCTCGATCAGGTCGTAGTGCATCGCGAAGTCGTGGTCCGGGTCCACCGCGCCGGTCTTGGGCACCAGGTCGCGCACGTGCCCGTAGGAGGCCAGGACCTCGTAGTCCTTGCCCAGGTACTTCTTGATGGTCTTCGCCTTGGCCGGCGATTCCACGATGACCAGTTTCTTGCCCATAGGATCGAGTAGTCGGCTCGGTGTGGGGGGTGCTCCGCGGCGCCGGGGGGGCCCGGCGGCGGGGGATGCCCGCGGCTCAGTGCAGCTGGCCGGCGGCCTCCTGGAACACGTAGTCTTCCATCCAGGCATAGGCGGCTTCCCGGCCCGGTACGTTGAACAGCACCATGAGGATGATCCACTTGAGCTGCTCCAGGTCGATGGCGCCGGTGTCCAGGGCCATCACCCGGTCCAGCACCAGCTCGCGGCTGTCCGGCTCCAGGATG
>JALWSQ010000263.1 GCA_026993645.1 Thiohalobacter sp. | reverse complement strand
GACGGCCGGGTGGAGGTGCTGGCCTGCGGCGAGCCCGCGGCGGTGGAGGCGCTGTGCGCCTGGTTGTGGCAGGGGCCGCCGGCGGCCGAGGTGACGGACGTCCACTGCGAGGAGGCCGAGCCGGTGTCCGTCACCGGCTTCGAGCTGGGATGAGGCCGGCATCCTCCGCCCCCGGCACCAGGACGGTGTCCCGGGGTTTGCCCGGTGCCGGTTGCGGGTAGTCCAGGGTGTAGTGCAGGCCGCGGCTCTCGTGCCGGGCCTGGGCCGAGCGGATGATGAGTTCCGCCACCTGGACCAGGTTGCGCAGCTCGATCAGGTCGCCGGTGACGCGGAAGTTGCTGTAGTACTCGTCGATCTCGTGCTGCAGCAGCTCCACCCGCCGCCGCGCCCGCTGCAGCCGCTTGTCGGTGCGCACGATGCCCACGTAGTCCCACATGAAGCGGCGCAGCTCGTCCCAGTTGTGGCTGACCACCACCTCCTCGTCCGAGTCCGTGACCCGGGATTCGTCCCAGGGCGGCAGCGCATCCGGCAGTGGCACCTGGTCCAGCCGCTGCTGGATGTCCCGGCCGGCGGCCTGGGCGAACACCAGGCATTCCAGCAGCGAGTTGCTGGCCATGCGGTTGGCCCCGTGCAGGCCGGTGTGGGCCGTCTCGCCGATGGCATAGAGGCCGGGGAGGTCGGTGCGGCCGGCCAGGTCGGTGGCCACCCCGCCGCAGGTGTAGTGGGCCGCCGGCACCACCGGGATGGGCTCCCGGGTCATGTCGATGCCGAACGCCAGGCAGCGCTCGTAGATGGTGGGGAAGTGGGCGCGGATGAAGTCCGCCGGCCGGTGGCTGATGTCCAGGAACACGGATTCCGCGCCCAGGCGCTTCATCTCGTGATCGATGGCCCGGGCCACGATGTCGCGCGGTGCCAGCTCGGCGCGGGGATCGAACCGCGGCATGAAGCGTTCGCCGTCGGGTAGCAGCAGCCGCCCCCCTTCGCCCCGCACCGCCTCGCTGATGAGGAAGGACTTGGCCCGCGGGTGGTACAGGCAGGTGGGATGGAACTGGTTGAATTCCATGTTCACCACCCGGCAGCCGGCGCGCCAGGCCATGGCGATGCCGTCGCCGCTGGCGGTGTCCGGGTTGGTGGTGTAGAGGTAGACCTTGCTGGCCCCACCGGTGGCCAGGACCACGAAGCGGGCGCCGAAGGCCTCCACCCGGCCGCTGGCCCGGTCCAGCACGTAGGCGCCGAGCACGCGGTCCCGGGCCGCCCCCAGCTTGGCGGCGGTGATCAGGTCGATGGCGATGTGGTACTCGAACAGCCGGATGTTGGCGTGCGCCCGCACGGCCTCCGCCAGGGAGGTCTCCACCGCCCGGCCGGTGGCGTCGGCGGCGTGGATGATGCGCCGGCGGCTGTGCCCGCCCTCGCGGGTGAGGTGGTAGCCGGGTTCGGCCCCGTTCTCGTCCGGGGTGAAGCGCACGCCCCGGTCGATGAGCCAGCGGATGGCGGCGGGCCCGTTCTCCACCGTGAACCGCACGGCATCCTCGTGGCACAGGCCGGCGCCGGCCACCAGGGTGTCCTGCACGTGGCTCTCCACCGTGTCCGCCGGATCGAGCACCGCGGAGATGCCGCCCTGGGCATAAAAGCTACTGCCTTCAGTGAGCTGGCGCTTGGCCAGTACCGCCACCCGGACGCCGTCCGCCAGCTCCAGGGCCAGCCGCAGGCCGGCGGCGCCGCTGCCGATGATGAGGACGTCGAAGGGGGAGCGGTTGTCCATGCGGTGCTTGTGGGCCTTTCGGAAAATCGGGTATGGTTCGCTGCGAGCCGGTGCGCGCGGCGGTCGCCGGGCACCGGCACAGGGTGACACCTTACCGCAAATCGGCGCGGGAGTGTGAACCATCCCCTTGTTCGTGGGGTCTTTTCGGGCGTCTGGCGGTCATTCCGGCCGGCAGCAGGCGTGGCGCCCGCCGCTTGGAGCAGGCATGTCGGACCGGAAGACAGACCAGGAGCTGGTGGACCGTGCCCAGGGCGGCGACCGTGCCGCCTTCGACGTGCTGGTGCGGAAGTACCAGCACCGGATCGTCCAGCTGGTGGGCCGCTACGTGCACGATCCCAGCGAGTCCCTGGACGTGGCTCAGGAGGCCTTCATCAAGGCCTACCGGGCGCTGGGTTCTTTCCGCGGCGACAGCGCCTTCTACACCTGGCTGTACCGGATCGCCATCAATACGGCCAAGAACTACCTGGTCTCGCTCAGCCGGCGCCCGCCGCGGGACGACGTCGAGGTGGGGGATGCGGAACATTTCGAGGGTCCCTCGGGTCTGAAGGAGTACGCAACGCCGGAACACATGGTGCTGACGGAGGAAATCCAGCGTACCATCGAGCAGGCGATCGAGAATCTCCCGGACGACCTGCGCACTGCGATCACGTTGCGGGAGTTCGAAGGCATGAGCTACGAGGACATCGCGAAGACCATGGACTGTCCCATCGGGACGGTCCGCTCGCGCATATTCCGCGCGCGGGAGGCCATCGACGCGCGCCTGCGGCCGCTGTTGGATTGAAACCGAGGGGGCATGAGAGGTTTGAGACCATGACCGAGACTCTGAACGAACAGCTTTCGGCGCTGGTGGACGGCGAGCTGCCCGACGACCAGGTGGCGTTGCTGCTGGCCCGCATGGAGCGGGAACCGGAGCTGCGCCGGCGCTGGGCCAGCTACCACCTCATCGGCGATGCCCTGCGCGGTCACCTGCCGGAGCGCATCGACAGCGGCCTGGCCGACCGGGTGGCGGCGGCCCTCGCGGACGAGCCGGCCCCGGTCCCCGGGCGGGGCGGGCTGCCGCGCTGGCTGCAGCCGGTGGCCGGAGCCGC
>JALWSQ010000262.1 GCA_026993645.1 Thiohalobacter sp. | reverse complement strand
CGGCATACCACCTGGGTGAAGAACAGGCGGCCGCTGTCGATGTCTTCGAACTTGTGGCGACAGCAATGGGCGCAACCGTCGCACAGGGCCTCCCACTGCGCCGGTGTGAGTGCCTCCAGTGGCCGTTGTTCCCAGAACCTGTCCATCGTTGTGACTCCGGTTGATTTTGGTCATGATAGCGGTGACGCCGCGCCCGCCGACCAGGGATCCATGATGCACGATCAGCCGTTTCTTTTCATCGTTTTTCTCATTTTCACCGGTGCGGCGCTGGTGGCGACCCTGTTTCTCTACCTGCGCCAGGCGCTGCTGGTGGCCTACATCCTGCTGGGCATGGCGCTGGGGCCCTTCGGCCTGGCCCTGGTGACCGACCCGGTGCTGATCAGCCGGTTGTCCGACATCGGCATCGTCTTCCTGCTGTTCCTGCTCGGGCTCAACCTGCCCATCCCCAAGCTGCTGCAGCTGGTGCGCGAGACCACCCTGGTCACCGGCCTCAGTGCCCTGGTATTCGGCCTCATCGGGGTGATCGTGGCGCGCGGGTTCGGCTTCACCCTCACCGAACAGCTGGTGACCGGTGCCGCCATGATGTTCTCCAGCACCATCATCGGGCTCAAGCTGCTACCCACCACCATCCTGCATCACCAGCACACCGGCCAGATCATCATCAGCATCCTGCTGTTGCAGGACCTGCTCGCCATCGGCGTACTGCTGCTGATCCAGCTGCTGGGTGGCGCCGGTCTGTCGGGTTGGCACATGCTGGGGGTGGTGCTGGGTCTGCCGTTACTGTTTGGCCTCGGTTATGTCGCCGAGCGCTACGTGCTGGTGCGTCTCATCCGCCGCTACGACACCATCCAGGAATACATCTTCCTCATGGCCATCGGCTGGTGTGTGGGTTTCGCCCAGCTGGCCGCCAGCCTGGGATTGTCCTACGAGATCGGCGCCTTTCTCGCCGGCGTGGCCCTGGCCACCAGCCCGATCGCGCTCTATATCGCCGAGAGCCTCAAGCCGCTGCGGGACTTCTTCCTGGTCATGTTCTTCTTCTCCCTGGGGGCCGGTTTCGACCTCGGCTCCCTGCCCCAGGTGCTGGCGCCGGCGCTGGTGCTGGCCGGTGCCAGCCTGCTGGTGAAGCCCTGGCTGTTCCACCTGTTGCTGGTTCGCTCGGGGGAGGATCCCGGGTGCGCGACCGAGGTGGGGGTGCGCCTGGCCCAGATCAGCGAATTCTCCCTGCTGATCTCGGTACTGGCGCTGAATCGCGGCCTGATCGGCCACGATGCCTCCTACGTCATACAGACGGCCACCATCCTCACCTTCCTGGTATCGTCGTACTACACGGTGCTGCGGTATCCCACGCCGATCGCGGTCAGCGACCGGCTGCGGCGCGACTGACGCGATGCCGGTCGGGTCGTCGATCCCGTCAACCGAGAGAGGAGAATGTCCATCATGAAACGACTGTTACTGTTCTTGCTGGGTCTCTGCGCGGGTTCCAGTGCCTGGGCCGGCGGGGCCATCCTGAGCTGGGACGTGTCGGCCCCCATGGAACGGACCTACCACGCGGTCCAGCAGGCACTGGAGGCGCATCATTTCTTCGTCGTCTACGAGGTGGACATCGGCGCCAACCTCGCCCACTTCGCCGATCGCTGGGGCAAGGATTACAACCGCAACGGTCTCGACGGGATCCGTTCCATGGTGTTCTGCAACGGCTGGTATGCCAACCAGGTCGGCAACCGGGATCCGGCCTACCTCGCCATGTGCCCGCTGCGGCTCAGCCTGGTGGCCAAGGGGGGGCACACCCATGTCTATTTCGTCGATCCTGCCTACGTGGCCCGGGGCAGCAAGGCGGCCGACATCGCCCGTGAACTGTCGCAGGACGTCGCCGGCGCCATTGCGGAAGGCGTGGCGGCGGCCAAGGCTCACTGACCCGGTGTCATCCGGCCACCGGCTGGCTCAGCCCGAACGCCACCAGAGCGAGACTGCCGGTACATAGGTGAGGATCAGCAGCCAGAGCAGCATGATGGCCAGGAAGGGGACCGCGGCCCGGAACAGGGCCAGTACCGGGCGGTGGAAGCGTTGGCTGGCGATGAAGAGGTTGATGCCGACCGGCGGCGTGGCATAGCCGATCTCGAGATTGGCGAGCAGGATGATGCCCAGGTGCACCGGGTCGATGCCATAGCGATGCGTGAGCGGGAGGATCAACGGCACCACTACCACGATGGCCGAGAAGATGTCCATCATGGCACCGACCCCGAGCAGCAGCAGGTTCAGCAACATGAGGAAGCCCAGCGGGCTGTGCACGTGACGCTCGATGGCGCTCAGCAGCCGGCCGGGGATCTGGGCGTCCACCAACAGGTTGGTCAGGCCCATGGCGATGCCCAGGATGATGAGGATACTCCCCACCAGCACGCTGGTGTCCCGCACCACCCGCCACAGGTCCCGGCCCCAATGCAGGTTGCGATGGATCACCGACTCCAGGACCAGCACGTAGGCGGCGGTACCGGCGGCGGCCTCGGACACGGTGACGAAGCCGCCGAAGATGCCCAGCAGGATGCCGGCCGGAAGCAGCAGGTCCCAGAGGCCGGCACGCAGGGCCCGCGCCGCCTCGGCCAGGCGGAACGGGTGGCGCGGGATGCGGGCATGGATCCCCTTGTAGCCGGCATAGGCCAGCAGCATCAGCAGCAGGATGGCGCCGGGCAGAAGGCCGGCGCGGAACAGCTGGTCGATGTCCACGCCGGCGACGATGCCGTACAGCAGCACCGCCAGGCTGGGCGGGAACAGCAGGCCGAGGGAACCGGAGGCGGTCAGCAGGCCCAGGCTGTAGCGTTCGGGATAGCCCACCGCCTCCAGCATGGGTAGCAGCAGCCCGCCCAGGGCCATGATGGTGATGCCGGAGGCGCCGGAGAAGGCGGTGAAGAAGGCACAGGAACAGAGCGCCACGCTGGCCAGGCCACCGGGCAGCCAGCCCAGCAGGGCGTTGAACAGGGCCACCAGCCGCTGGGGCGCCCCACCGTGGGCCAGGACCACGCCGGCGAAGGTGAACAGGGGGATGGCGAGCAGGTTGGGCGAAGAGGCCAGGCGGTTCAACTCGATCACCAGGATGGCGGGGTCGAGTCCGCTGGCATGGGCGGCCAGCAGGCTGCCGGCCCCGAGCACCGCGAACAGGGGGACGCCCAGCCCGGCGCACAGCAGCAACAGCAGGACGATCGCCGCCGCCATCAGACCTCGGGTTCCGGGTGCGGCCCGATCAGCGCACAGAGCAGGAAGTGGAGGGCCAGCAGCCCGAAACCGGCGGGTATGATGAGATCGAGCAGGACCAGGCCGCGCTCGCCGGCCTGGGCGTGCTGCCAGCCATCCTGCCAGAACCGCAGGCCCGCCTGCAGGAAATAGAGGCTGACCAGGCTGGCGAAGGCCTGGGCCGGCCGGTGGATGCGATGGTTCCAGCGTGCCGGCAGCCAGGCGGCGAGGAAATCCACCCGGATGTGACGCCGGCTCTCGGTGGCCAGCGCGGCGCCGAGGAAGGTCACGTAGAGCACCAGGTGGCGCATGAGTGCGTCGATGCCCGGCAGCCCGGTGTGGAACAGGTTACGGGCCAGGATCTGCGCCAGGCTCAGGCTGAGCAGGCCGAACAGGCTGATGCCCACCAGCCAGGTCTCGAACCGGGTGATGCCCCGTTCCAGCCGGAGCGCGAACGTCCTGAGTTCAGTGCCCGCCATGGCTGGGCTGGGCCTGCTGCCGCTTGCGGTAGGCGGCGATCAGTGCCCGGGTCCGGTCGTACAGGTCGCGGGGAATGTAGTGCCTGCGGATCAGCTCGGCGGCGGCCCGGTCTCGCAGCTGCAGCAGCTGGGCCCGGGCCTTGGGGTCGGGATTGCGCAGGAACTGCAGGCCCTGCCGGCGCAGTACCGCCAGGCTCTTGCGATCGTCGGCACGGGTGGCGCGGATCAGGCGGCGCGACAGCTCGGCGCCGGTCTTGCGCACCAGGGCCTGGAGGTCGGCGGGCAACCCCCGGAAGAAGCGCTCGCTGACCAGGATGGCGCCGATGCCGTTGGCCATGGGCATGTCCGCCACGTAGTGGGTGCGGTTGAACCACTGCAGGGCAATGGCGGCCAGCGGCGTGCAGTAGACGGTATCGATCAGGCCGGTGGAGAGGCTGGTATAGACATCGGTGATGGACAGGGGGACCGGCGACAGGCCGCTGGCGTCGAACAGGGCCTGGCCGAGGATGTCGCCCTGCCACAGCCAGATCCGGCGCTGGCGCAGGTCGTCCAGGCTGCGGATGGGCTCGCGCGAGAAGAAATAGACCCAGCCCACCTCCATCCAGGCCACCAGCTCGTAGCCCGCCTGGCGGAAGCCCTGCTCGAAGGTCGGCATCAGGTGCTGGCGCACATGGTCGATCTCGGCGTCGTCACGGAACAGGAAGGGAATCTCCAGCACCCGGGCCGGGGCGTAGATGCGGCCGATACCATAGCCGGTGAGGGCGGCGCCCTGGAGCTGGCCGAAACGCATCTTGCGGATCACGTCCGGTTCATCGCCCTGGATGCCGCCGGGGTAGAAGCGCACCCGCAGGCGGCCGCCGCTCGCCCGCTCGAGCCGGTTGCCCCAGTCCTGGAGCAGGTTCATCCAGGTGGAACCCTCCGGCGCCAGGGTGGCGAACTTGAGGACGTGGGTCGCCGCCAGGCCTGGCAGCGGCAGTCCGACCAGGAGCAGCCACAGGCAGAGCCAGCGTCCGTACCGGATCAGAACCATGCCGCCTCCCGGGCCAGCAGCCGACGGGCATCACGCTGGGCGAGGCGGTTGGCGAAGGCCAGTCCGTCCCGCGGTACCGACCGTGCCAGGACCCCCGTCAGCAGGCGGTGGAACCGGGCCCGGTCCAGGATCTGGCGGTCCAGGTAGCGGGCCTCCAGCACATCCACCAGCAGCAGGCGGTGGCCGGTGAGTTCACGCGCCCGGTCGAAATGGCGCCGGGCCCGTTCCGGATCGCCACCCAGCAGGCGCGAGCGGCTGCCGTAGTAGACGGCGAAGAAGAGATGGGGACCCGCGTGATAGAAACCCTCGTCCAGTTGCAGCACCCGGCGCATGAGCGCGGCGGTCCGGCCCAGGTCGGCGATCCGCGCCGGCTCGGTCCGACTGAGGTCGATCACCTTGGCCCAGCAGGAGGCGGTCCAGAACAGGGCCGGTACGGCGCCACGCCCCAGTCCGGCCAGGGCCCGGCGCAGGCCGTCCATGGGGACCCGGCGTGGATCGGGGCCCAGGCCGGACAGGGCCAGTGCCCGCCGGCCGTAGTCGAAGCAGCGCTGGTACATGGCCCGGGCGCGCCGTGGTGCGTCCTGTTCCAGGAAGGCGAAGCTGTAGCCGTAGAAACCCTGGGCCGCGTACAGCAACAGCCGGCGGTTGTCCGGATCGGAGGCCAGCATGCCCTCCAGCATCTTGAGATTGGCGGGCAGGGCGGCGCGCGCGAAATCGAGATCGGTCTCGCGGTTCATGGCCTCGATACCGCCGGCCATCAGCGGCATGGCGCCACGCACCACCAGGCGATTGGGGCTGCAGCCGGCGACCAGCAGCAGGCCCAGCAACAGGCCGGGCAAGAGACGGGCGGCGGGCATGATGGCGCTGGTTCCCCCGTGACGAGATGCAGGGCTCAGCATAACAGTTTTTCCAGCAGGCGTTCATGGATGGCGGCCAGGGCCTGCAGGTCCGCCACCGCCACCCGTTCGTCCACCTTGTGGATGGTGGTGTTGACTGGCCCCAGTTCCACCACCTCGGCACCGGTGGGGGCAATGAAACGGCCGTCCGAGGTGCCGCCGGCCGTGGACAGGGCCGGCGGCGAGCCGGTGTGCTCGGCCACCGCCGCGCGGACCGCCGCCACCAGCCGGCCGTCGCGGGTGAGGAAGGGATCGCCGGAGCGGGTCCAGTCCAGGCTGTAGTCCAGGCCGGCGGCATCCAGCAGGGCGCCGACCCGCCGTTCCAGGTCGGCCGCCGTGGTCTCGGTGGAATACCGGAAGTTGAACGCCACCTCCAGTTCCCCCGGGATGACGTTGCCGGCGCCGGTACCGGCATGGATGTTGGAGATCTGGAAGCTGGTGGGCGGAAAGTCGGCGTTGCCCTGGTCCCAGGTCTCGGCGCAGAGCCGGGCCAGCACGGGCAGGGCGCGGTGGACCGGGTTGTCCGCCAGCTGGGGATAGGCCACGTGGCCCTGGATGCCATGGACGCGCAACCGGCCGGACAGCGAGCCGCGCCGGCCGTGCTTGACCACGTCGCCCAGGCGCTCGGAGCTGGAGGGTTCGCCCACCAGGCACCAGTCGATGCGGGTGCCCTGTTGCGCCAGCCAGCGCACCACCTGGACGGTGCCGTCCACCGCATCGCCCTCCTCGTCGCTGGTGATCAGGAAGGCGATGGAGCCGGCGGGCCGCGGGCAACGGGCGAGGAAGCGTTCGACCGCCACCACCATGGCCGCCAGGCTGCCCTTCATGTCGGCGGTCCCACGGCCGTGCAGCATGCCGTCCTCGACCTGGGCCGCGAACGGCGGGAACCGCCAGGCCGCCTCGTCCCCCGGTGGCACTACGTCGGTATGGCCGGCGAACACGAACAGCGGCGAGCGCTCGCCGTAGCGGGCCCAGAGGTTGTGAACCGGACCGAAGGGCAGGTGCCGGATCTGGAAGCCCAGCCGGGCCAGACGTTCCGCCAGCACCGCCTGGCAGCCGGCGTCCTCGGGTGTGACCGAGCGCCGGGCGACCAGATCGCGGGCCAGTGCCAGGACGGGATCGGTCATGGTGTCAGATGTCGCGCAACAGTTCGTTGATGCCCACCTTGGCCCGGGTCTTCTCGTCCACCCGCTTGACGATCACGGCACAGTAGAGGCTGTACTTGCCGTCACCACCGGGCAGGCTGCCCGGAACCACCACCGAGCCGGCCGGCACCCGGCCATAGAGGATCTCGTCGTTCTCGCGGTCGTAGATGCGGGTGCTCTGGCCGATGTAGACCCCCATGGAGACCACCGAGCCCCGTTCCACGATGACGCCCTCCACGATCTCGGAGCGGGCACCGATGAAGCAGTCGTCCTCGATGATGGTGGGTGCCGCCTGCAGCGGTTCCAGCACGCCGCCGATGCCCACCCCGCCGGACAGGTGTACGTTGCGGCCGATCTGGGCGCAGGAACCCACCGTGGCCCAGGTGTCCACCATGGTACCGCTGCCGACATGGGCCCCGATGTTGACGTAGGAGGGCATGAGTACCACGCCGGGGGCGATGTAGGCTCCGTAGCGGGCCGCCGCCGGCGGCACCACGCGCACGCCGTCCTCGCGGAACGCCCGCGAGTTGAAGTCGGCGAACTTGGACGGGATCTTGTCGTAGTAGTTGGTGAATCCGCCCTTCATGAACACGTTGTCCTCGATGCGGAAGTAGAGCAGCACGGCCTTCTTCAGCCACTCGTTCACCCGCCAGCCGTCGGGTCCGGGCTCCGCCACCCGGACCTGGCCCGAGTCGAGCTGGTCGATGGCGCTGAGCACCGCCTCCTTGACATGGGTTTCCACCGTGCGCGGGGTGATGTCACCGCGCCGCTCGAAGGCCTCCTCGATGATGTCCTGGATGTCGCTCATGGCAGATGTTCTCCTTGGGATGGAATGCAGAGATACGGGGATCTCAGTGGCCGTGTTTTTCCTGCAGCAGGGCGCGGATGCGCCCGGCCGCCTCGGTGCAATCGTCCTCGGTGGCGACCAGGGCCATGCGCACGTGGCCGGCACCCGGATCGCGGCCGGCGGCGGCACGGGACAGAAAGCTGCCCGGCAGCAGGGTGACGTTGCAGCGGGCATGGACCTCGCGGGCGAAGTCGCGGTCGTCGCCCGGGGTCGGCAGCCAGAGGTAGAAGCCACCGTCCGGGATGGTCACCGGCAGCACCGGTTGCAGGATGCGGCTGACCTGGTCGAACTTGCGCCGGTAGTGGTCGCGGTTGGCCCGCACATGGTCCTCGTCGCGCCAGGCAACGATGCTGGCCGCCTGGGCCGGCGGTGGCATGGCACAGCCGTGGTAGGTGCGATAGCGCAGGAACGCCTGGATCAGCCGGGCATCGCCGGCCACGAACCCGGAACGCAGGCCCGGCAGGTTGGAACGCTTGGACAGGCTGTGGAACACCAGGCAGCGGGCGTAGTCGTCGCGGCCGCTGCGGGCACAGGCGCCGAGCAGCCCGGCGGGTGGTCGCTGCTCGTCGGGGTAGATCTCGGAGTAACACTCGTCCGAGGCGATGACGAAGTCGTGGCGGTCGGCCAGGGCCAGCAGCTGCTCGAACCGGGCCTGGTCGAACACGGCGCCGGTGGGATTGCCGGGGGTACAGACATAGACCAGCTGGCAACGCTGCCAGACCCGGGCGGGTACGGCCTCGAAGTCCGGCAGGTAACCCTGGTCCGAGGGCGTGTCCAGGTAGTAGGGCGTGGCACCGGCCAGCAGGGCGGCGCCCTCGTAGATCTGGTAGAAAGGGTTGGGCATGAGCACGCAGGCATCCCGGCTGCGGTCGACCAGGGCCTGGGCGACGGCGAACAGGGCCTCGCGGGTGCCGTTGACCGGCAGCACCTGGCGCTCCGGGTCCAGTGCCGGCAGATCGAAGCGCCGGCGGGCCCAGTCGGCGATGGCCGTGCGCAATTCGGCCCCGCCCCGGGTCAGCGGGTACCGGGCCAGGCCATGCAGATGGGTGATGAGTTCCTCCACCACCCGCGCCGGTGGCGGGTGCCGCGGTTCACCGATGGAGAGGTCGATGGGGGCCAGTCCGGCCGGGGCCTGCACTTCCGCCAGCAGCGCCCTGAGGCGTTCGAAGGGGTAGGGGTGCAGCTTGGCGAGGTCGGGGTTCATGCTGGGCAGCGGCAGTGACCGGACTGGCGGATTTCCTGTATGGTTGACGGCCTGTTGTCCCAACCGGCCGGCCTGACGGGGCCGGGGAATTATACGGTACGCCGTGCGCCTGACCAATCGACAGTCCGATCTGCTCGCCATCCTCAGCCTGCTGCTGGCAGCGACCCTCTGGGGCCTGTTCTGGTACCCGCTGCGCTGGCTCGACGGCCAGGGGCTGGGCGGGGTACTGGCCACGGGGACCATCTATGCCGGGGCCCTGGCAGTGGGGGCGCCGGTGCTCTGGCGCCGGCGCGAGTTCGGCCGCGACCCGCTGGGGTTGAGCCTCATGGCCCTGGCGGCCGGCTGGTGCAATCTGGCCTTCATCCTGGCGGTGATCCAGGGTCCGGTGTTGCGGGTCCTGCTGCTGTTCTACCTGTCCCCGGTCTGGGCGGTGCTGTTCGGACGCTGGCTGCTGGGGGAGCGCCTGCGGCCCCTGGCGTATACCGTG
Organism: Thiohalobacter sp.; assembly: GCA_026993645.1. Classification (GTDB taxonomy): domain Bacteria; phylum Pseudomonadota; class Gammaproteobacteria; order Thiohalobacterales; family Thiohalobacteraceae; genus JALWSQ01. Next base: position 1,882 of record JALWSQ010000262.1, on the reverse strand, counting down.
GTCGCGGCCGGCATTGCGGGCGCCCTGGTGATGCTGTGGCAACCCGGCAGCGGGATTTCCTGGCCCCCGGCCCGGGCCGACTGGCTGGCACTGTCGTCGGGCATGGCCTTCGCCCTCTCCAACGTCCTGATCCGGCGCCAGCAGGGGGTGTCCGTGTTCTACAAGACGGTGGTGAGCTGGGTCGGGGTACTGGCGGTGGTGGTTCTCTGGCTGGTCTGTCACGGCCTGCCCCCCCTGGCGCCGGTGCCCGGCCGTGCCTGGCTGGCGGCCCTGGCCATCGGTGCCGGCGGCATGCTGGTCATGACCTCGAGCGTCCAGTACGGGGTCACCCGCCTGCCGGTGCACCGGTCGGCGGTCATCCTGTTGTTCGAGCTGGTGGCCGGCGCCCTGTCCTCCTGGCTGCTGGCAGGCGAACGCATCCGCCCGGCCGAATGGACCGGTGGCGGGCTCATCCTGGTGGCCGCCCTGCTCATGGCCTGGCGGCAACTGGAAGAGGACCGGCGGCGGGAACGGCGGCGACCATCGTGCCGCTGATCCCACCGTGGCGAGCTACATGACGCTGCCGAAGGAGCGGTCGGTGCTGCCGGCCGGAACCGGCAGGCCCGCCAGGCGGGTGGCCTGGCGGACCGGTCCGCCGGGGAACAGGGTGTAGAGATAGCGTTTGCCACCCTTGTCCGCCACCTGCGCCTCCATCAGGGCGAGCGCGGTCCGGGCCTCCAGTTTCCCCGTCTCGCGGTAGTGGTCACGCAATACCTGCAACAGCTGCAGGTGCTCGGCGCTGAGTTCCAGCCCCTCCTCGGCGGCCAGTGCCCGGGCCCGGTCCTCCGACCAGGGCTCCAGGTCGATGAGATGCCCCAGGCTCTCGGCATCCTCGTTGCGGATGTAATCCATGATATCGGCCATGACCTCACTCCCTCCTTCCTTCGATGTCCGGATGCGGATCCACATACCGGAGGCCCCCGGCCGGATCCGCGGGGTACGCGGCGCAAGCATCGCCACCGCGCCCCTGACTTGGGGTCGTGCATCCCCTGTTACAAGCATAGCAGGCCGGTGGAAAAACACCGCCGCCGGGGATGTCCCCCCTGCTTATTTGAGAGGCCGCGGCGGACGCAAGGTTCAATCCTGTTCCAGCATGGCGAGCAGGTACTGGCGCAGGGCCTCCTGCTGCACGCCATCGCGCAGGGCATGGTCGTGATGGTCGGTGATGTAGAACACGTCCTCGGCCCGGGAGCCGAAGGTGGAGATGCGGGCGTCCTGCAGGCGGATGTTGCACTCCCGGAAGGCGTCGGCGACCTGGGCCAACAGTCCGGGGCGGTCGGCGGCGATCAATTCCAGCACGGTGCGGTCGGCGGCCTCGTCGGTGTGGAAATGCACTTCCACCGGCACCTGGAAGTGGCGGTACTGGTGGGGGGGATGACGCCGGGGCTGGCGACCGCCATCGGCGGTGGCCAGCAGCCGGTTCAGCCGGTCACGGATCTGGCGGATGCGGTGGGGGTCTTCCACCGGCGCCCCCGAGCGGTCCAGCACCAGGAAGCTGTCCAGGGCCCAGTCGTCGTCGGTGGTGGTGATGCGTGCCTCGGCGATGGTCAGCCCGAGCCGGTCGAGGTCGGCGGCGATCTGTTCGAACAACCGGTCCCGGGAGGGCATGTAGATCAGGATATCGGTACCGCCACGCTGGCGATCATGGCGCAGATCGACCACCGGTCCCGGGTTGCCGCCCAGCCAGTGCTCCAGGATGGTGGCAGTGTGCCAGCGGATCTGGTCGGCCGAGTGACGCAGGAAATAGTCGTCGTTGAAACGCTGCCACAGGCGACGCACCGCCTCGCCGGAGTGGCCGCTGGATGCGAGGTCTGCATAGGCGCCCTTGCGTACCTGGCGTATG
>JALWSQ010000261.1 GCA_026993645.1 Thiohalobacter sp. | reverse complement strand
GCCGCGGCCCTGCTGTCCCGCTGCGATCTCTACGTGGGCAACGACACCGGCATGCTGAACGTGGCGGCGGCGGTCGGCACCCGTGCCATCGGCCTGTTTGGCGCCTCGCCCCCCCTGCGCCACAGCCGCCGCATCCACGTCCTGGAACCGGAAGCCGGGAATGGCATGTGCGGCATCGCGCCCGCCGATGTGCTGGAGCGCATGCAGGCCCTGATGGATGGGACCGCCGCATGACAGCACCCCCGCGCCGGCCCCGTATCCTCGTGATCAAGCTGGGCGCCCTGGGCGATGCCGTGATCGCCACGGCCCATATCCAGGCCCTGCTCGACAGCCGGCCGGGGGCCGAGGTCCACCTGTTGACCTCACCGGCCTGCGACTTCCTGTTCCGGGGGGAATCCCGGTTGCGGATCGCCTCCTTCCCGCGCAAGGGTGCCCGCGCCATGTGGGCCACCTTCCGCTGGCTGCGCCGTCAGCGGTTCGACCAGGTGTTCGACTTTCAGTGTTCGGACCGCAGTCGGGTCATGACCCTCCTCAGCGGCGCCCCGCTCCGGGCCGGCCTGGGACCGGCCTGGCCCTACAGCCTGCGCCCGGCCGAGGACGACCCCGGTTGGCCCATCTTCGACCGGCTCAACAACCTGTTGCAGGCCGCGGGCATGGGACCGGCGCCGCCCCGGCCCCGGCTGTGGACCCAGCCCCGGGACGAGGCGATGGCGCGCGACCTCATGGCCGGGCTCGGACTGGCACCGGGCGGCTTCGTCGTCATGCATGCCGGGTCCAACCCGACGTGGCAGTCCAAGCGCTGGGAGGAAGAACACTTCGCTACCCTGGCCCGAAAACTGGCTGGGCTGGGCCTGGTCACGCTCTGGGTCGGTGGCCAGGGGGAAGCGGATCTCAATGCCCGGCTCGCCGCCGCCAGCGGCATCGACCTCACCGCGCGCCTGTCACTGCCCGGCCTGGCGGCGCTGGCCCGGCATGCACGCTTCGCGGTCACCAACGATTCCGCACCCATGCACATCCTCTCCACCGCCGGCATCCCCGTCTATGCCCTGTTCGGCCCCACCAACTGGCGTATCAGCCACGCCGTGGGCCAGGCCGAACGGGTACTGCGCCATCCGGTCCCCTGCAGTCCCTGCCACCTGACAGCGTGCCCGCCCGAACGAGACCACGCCTGCCTGCGGGCACTGCTGCCGGAGCAGGTACTGGAACGGCTGCAGGCCGACGGTCTGCTGGATCAGGTGCAGGATGCCAGCAGCGATTCATAGCACCGCAGGTAGTCTGCGACGACCACCTCGGCCGAATGGTGCCGCGCCAGCAACGCCTGGCCCTCCCGCCCCAGGCGCGCCAGCATACCGGGCTGGTCCAGGAGTTCGTGCAGGGACCGGGCCAGGGCCGCGGGGTCGGCCACGGGCACCAGGCGCCCGCCCTGGCCCGAGGCCATCAGCTCCCTGGCCCCGGCGCTGGCCGTGGCGATCACCGGCAACCCCTGCTGCCAGGCCTCCAGGATGACATTGCCCAGCGGCTCGTGGCGCGAGGGGCAGACGAAGAGCTCGGCGAGACGGTAATAGGGCCTGGGGTCCTGGGTCCAGCCCGCCCAGTGGATGCGGGGGGCCGCGGCCAGCCCATCGCCTTGCCGCCGTAATGCGTCCCGCAACGGCCCGTCGCCGACGATCAGCAGGTGCAGCGGCTGTCCGTGGATGGTGGCGGGGAGTCGGTCGAACGCGGCGAGCAGATCCGCAAAGCCCTTGTTGGGGTGCAGGCGCCCGAGCCCGAGGATCACCCGGGCAGCCGGGGGGAGTCCCAGACGGGCCCGCAGCGCCGCCAGGGACGCCCCGTCGACCGGTGCCGCTGGCTCGACGAAATTCCCGATATGGAACACGCGCTGGGATGGCAGGCCGCCGGCGATCAGGTGGTCGCGGATGCCCCGCGTGTTGCCCACCCAGGCGTGGGCGTGGCGATAACCGCGGAGATCGTAGTAGCCGCCCAGCCGCGCCAGATGCACCGGCCGGCGCCCGGCGGGCAGATGGGTGAGGCGGGTGGCCCGTCCCATCCAGGTCTGCACGATGTCGGCATCGAAGCGGCGGGCCAGCCGGCGAATCCGCTGGCGGGCCAGCAGGTCCCAGACACCGCGCATGGGCAGCAGGTGCTGGTCCACCGCCGGCCCCAGTTCCCGGGCCACGAAGCTGTCCGGGGGGTGCAGGGTCAGTACCGCCACCCCCGCCTGCTGCAACGCCTTCGCCAGGCGGACATAGAAGCGCTCGGCGCCACCGCCGCCACGGCTGCCGATGACCTGTATCACCCGCACCGGTCGGCCTCCAGCATCCCGGCCGCCACGGCCACCACCTGGTCCGCGGAGAGATCCGCCATGCGCCCGCTGGGGCTCGACAGCCAGCGGTTGGCCGTCCCCCAGGGACGATAGCGCTCCGGGTCACCGGGACCGAACAGGGTCAGTACCGGGACCCCCGCCGCCGCGGCCATGTGACCCAGGCCGGAGTCGTTGCCCACGAACAGGGCCAGGCGGCGCAGGGCGGCCAGGGTCACCGGCAGGCTGGTGCGTCCCGCGAGATCGACCAGCGGCAGCGACAGGGCATCGGCCAGTGCGCGGCAGGCCGCCCGGTCCGCCGGTCCGCCGAACAGGACCACCGCTGCCACCCGTTCCCGCAGACCTCGAGCCAGCGCCTGGAATCCCGCGACGGGCCAGACCTTGGGCGGCCAGTTGGCCCCGGGGCCCAGGCCCAGCCAGGGCCCCCGCGGCAAGCCGGCCAGCAACCGGTCCGCCGCCGCCTGGTCCGCCGTGGTGCTCCACAGCCGTGGCGGGGGGGGCTCGGCCGGCGCCAGCTCCCGCAATACCGCCAGGTGGCGTTGCACAGCGTGCCCCCCCT
>JALWSQ010000260.1 GCA_026993645.1 Thiohalobacter sp. | reverse complement strand
CTCCCGCTCCATGAGCGCCTGCAGGTGGCCGCGGACCGGGGCGCCCTGGCGCTCATCGCCCGCGAGGCGGATGGCAGCATGCGCGATGCCCTCAGCCTGCTGGACCAGGCCATCGCCTACGGCGGGGGCGAGGTGCGGGAGGCCGAGGTGCGGGCCATGCTGGGGACCATCGACCGGGCCGCGGTGTACAACCTGCTGGAGGCCCTGGCCGCGGGGGATGGCCAGGCCCTGCTGGACGAGGTGGAGCGCATCGCCGCCATGGCGGTGGATTTCGCGGCGGTACTGGAGGAGTTGCTGGCGTTGTTGCAGCGGGTGGCGGTGCGCCAGTGCGTGCCCGGGGCCGAGGATCCCGAGGACGAGGCCCGGGTGGCCCCGCTGGCGGAACGGCTGCCGCCGGAGGATGTCCAGCTCTGGTACCAGATCGGCCTGACGGGGCGGCGCGACCTGCCCCTGGCCCCGGATCCCCGCGGCGGGCTGACCATGGTGCTGATGCGCATGCTGGCCTTCCGTCCCGCGGGCACGGAACCGGTGGCGCCGGCGGGTGCGCAGGGCGGGACGCGTCGCCAGGCGCCGCGAACGGCTGCCGCCGGCGGAGGGGAGGCCGCGTCGCCCGCCGCGGCCCCGGTCCAGGCGGCGGCCCCCGCAACGGTCGCCGGGGCGGTCCCGCCTACAGCGGCGGCCGGGATCGAGGACTGGCCGGCCCTGCTCGAGGCCACGGGCCTGCGGGGCATGGCGCGCCAGCTGGCGGAGAACTGCGCGCCGGGCGCCATGCGGGACGACACCCTGACCCTGGCCCTGGACCCGGCCCATGCCCAGTTGAACACCCCGGCACTGGCGGGCCGGCTGCAGGAGGCCCTGGCGCGGGCCCTGGGCCGGGCATTGCGGCTGGACATCCAGGTGGCCGGCAGCGAGGCCGAGACGCCGGCCCGGCGCCGGGCCCGCCAGCGCCAGGCCCGGCAGGCAGAGGCGGAGGCCGCCATTGCGGCGGACGAGACCCTGGCCGGCCTGCGCGAGCGGTTCAATGCCCGGGTGGAACCGGACTCGGTGACGCCGGTGGAAGAAGAGGGCGGTGACTGAGCCCGTGGTGCAATCGGAATCGACGGAGGCAGCATGAAAGGCGGTATCGGAAACCTGATGAAACAGGCCCAGGAGATCCAGGCCAACATGCAGAAGATGCAGGAGGAGCTGGCCCGGATGGAGGTGACCGGCGAATCCGGTGGCGGCATGGTCAAGGTGGTCATGAACGGGCGCCATGAGGTGCGCCGGGTGCATATCGACGACAGCCTCATGGGTGACGACCGGGAGATGCTGGAGGACCTGGTGGCGGCGGCGGTGAACGACGCGGTGCGGCGCATGGAGGCCCTGAGCCAGGAGAAGATGGCGGGGATCACCGCCGGGCTCAACCTGCCGGGTGGAATGAAACTGCCATTCTGAAGCCTGCGTGTCCGCTTCCCCCCTGATCCAGCAGCTCATCGACGCCCTGCGCTGCCTGCCCGGCGTGGGGGCCAAGTCCGCCCGGCGCATGGCCTACCATCTGTTGCAGCACGACCGCGGCGGCGGTCGCCGGCTGGCCGATGCCCTGGCCCGGGCCATGGATGCGGTGGGGCATTGCGCCCGCTGCCGTACCCTGAGCGAGGACGAGACCTGCAGCCTGTGCCGCAGCCCGCGCCGGGATGCGAGCCAGCTGTGCGTGGTGGAGACCCCGGCCGAGGTGGAGATGCTGGAACAGGCAGCCAGCTACCAGGGGCTCTATTTCGTTCTCATGGGGCACCTGTCTCCCATCGATGGCATCGGTCCCGAGGAACTGGGATTGCCGCTGCTGGAACGGCGCCTGGCCAGCGGCGAGGTGCGGGAGTTGATCCTGGCCACCAATCCCACGGTGGAGGGAGAGGCCACGGCCCATTACCTGGCGCGGTTGGCGGAGGAGCAGGGTGTGACGGTCACGCGCATCGCCTACGGGGTGCCCCTGGGCGGGGAGCTGGAGTACACCGATGCCGGCACCCTGGCCCATGCCTTCGCCAGCCGCCAGCGGCTTTGATGCCGGCGCGGCACGCACCGTGCGCATCATGGGATACCACCGTCGGCGTGGTGGCACGCCGTTGTTGGGCACGCTCGCTGCGCTCGCTTTGCCCAACCTACGGGTGTCCGCCCTACGCCTGATGAGGTGTAGGATGCGCAAAGGCCCGAAGGGCCGTGCGCATCGATGGCCGTGCGTATCGCCTTGTATGGGATTCCTTACATTATCCCGAATGGCGTCCCATCGGAGGCCATCCATTTAATTTACGTTTAATCAATGGATTGAAATGAATCACCGGCCAGCTTCGTTGTTCGGCCTGTCGATCAAATTTACACAATACGTTGGCCAGCTCCCGCATTCCGCAAGTAACCAATTGTTTTTGATTAATAAAAATAAGATGGCACGGATGCTGCCCCTATTCTCTTGGCAATGGCGCCCCTGCCCATGATCAGCCGGCACCTGGCAAGGGTGGGGCGGCTCTGCTAGGCTTCCGGTCGGGCCACTGGCCGCCGGAACGGATGACCCGAATCCAGCTCATGGAAAGAGGAGCGAACAGTATGCGTATCAGTGGAGTGCCTGCGGTCGCCCGCGCGGCTCAAACCGCCTGTTGCGCCCATCGTCGGCCCGCTTTGCGTGTGGTCGAGGCCCGGCCGGCGGCCGGGCAGGACCGGGAACGCCTGGTCGAGGGTGAAGTGCTCCGTGATCGCGGGGTCCGCGCCGAGGCCGGTACCCGCTCCGCTGGCCGGGTATTGCCGGGACGGCTGGTACGTGAGGCGGCGCCCGAGGGGCGGCCGCGCACCTGGGCCGGCCAGGCGGTGGGGGCCTACCTGAGCCATACCGGTGATTTCATCGGTTACGAGGCCGCGGGT
>JALWSQ010000259.1 GCA_026993645.1 Thiohalobacter sp. | reverse complement strand
CTCGTGCCGGAGCCGGGCCCCGCCTGAGCGGCCTGGCCGGCATCCCGGCGGCCCCGGCACGAGATATGCCGGGCGGGGGATTGGGGGTATACTCCATAGCCGTTTTCACGGAGGTGCCGAGCAACCCCCATGGCAGCCGCCCACATACTGGTCGTGGACGACGAGCCCGACATCCGGGCGTCGGTCCAGGAGATCCTCGAGGACGAGGGTTACGAGGTCAGTGTCGCCGACAGCGGTGCCGCCGCGCGCGAGGCGCGGCGGGCGCGCCGCCCCGACCTCATCCTGCTGGATATCTGGATGGAGGACATCGACGGCATCTCCCTGCTCAAGGAGTGGGCCGAGAGCAATGGCCTGCCCTGTCCGGTGATCGTCATGTCCGGCCACGGCACCGTGGAGACCGCCGTGGAGGCCACCCGCCTCGGCGCCTATGACTTCATCGAGAAGCCCATCTCCCTGGCCAAGCTGCTGCTGACCGTCAAGCGCGCCCTGGAGTCGGACAAGCTGGCGCGGGAGAACCTGGGCCTGCGTCACCAGGAACCGCCGGTGACGGAGCCGGTGGGGAAGAGCGCGATCATGCAGCGGCTGCGCGAGCAGGCCCGGCGCATGGCCCAGCACGATACCCCGGTGCTCATCACCGGCGCCTCCGGCACCGGCAAGAAGACCTTCGCCCACTACATCCACCAGCAGGGCGCGCGCCGCCAGGGGCCCTTCGTCGAGGTGGGCGTGGGCACCATGTCCCCGGAGACCTCGGCCCGGGAACTGTTCGGCAGCGAGGCAGGCGACCGGCTCAGCTATGGTCGCTTCGAGCAGGCCAATGGCGGCGTGCTCTACCTGCACGACATCGCCGACATGGACGAGCAGACCCAGGCCCGCCTGCTGAGCGTGCTGGAGACCCGCTCCTTCCTGCGCGTGGGCGGCCAGGAGCCGGTGGAGGTGCAGGTGCGCGTGATCGCGGCCACGGCCCGCGACCTGGAGCAGGAGGTGGCGGCCGGCCGCTTCCGGGCCGATCTCTACTACCAGCTCAACGTGGTGCCGCTGCAGATCCCGCCCCTGGCCGAGCACTGCGAGGACGTGCCGGAGCTGCTCAACTACTACGTCGACTACTTCGTCGACCGCGAGGGCCTGGCCTACCGCCACTTCTCGGTGGCGGCGCAGAACCGGCTGCGTCACTATGGCTGGCCGGGCAACGTGCGGGAACTCAAGAACCTGGTCCAGCGCCTGCTGATCCTCGGTGCCGGCGAGGAGATCTCCCTGGAAGAGGTGGAGTCCTCCCTCTCCAGCCTGGCGCCGCCCGGCCAGGCCGCGGCACCGGCCGCCGCCCCGGCGGACCTGGCCCTGGACCTGCCCCTGCGCGAGGCGCGGGAACGGTTCGAGCGCACCTACCTGGCGCAGCAGCTGCAGCAGGTGGGCGGCAGCGTCGGTCGTCTGGCCAAGAAGGTGGGCATGGAACGCACCCACCTCTATCGCAAGCTCCGTTCCCTCGGGATCGAGATCCGCAAGGGCACCGACTGACAGCGGGCCGGGCAGGCGCCGGGCCCAACGGGATGCTGAACCGATGAAGATCATCATTCTGGGTGCCGGGCAGGTGGGGGCCTCCGTCGCCTACAACCTGGCCAGCGAGTTCAACGACATCACCGTGGTGGATGCGGACAGCTACATCCTCCAGGAGCTGCAGGACCGGCTGGACATCCGCACCGTCACCGGCCACGCCTCCCACCCCGACGTCCTCTACCGGGCCGGGGCGGAGGACGCGGACATGATCATCGCCGTCACCAACAGCGACGAGACCAACATGATCGCCTGCCAGGTGGCCTACACCCTATTCCACACCCCCACCAAGATCGCCCGGGTGCGCTCCGCCGAGTACCTGCGCGAGCCCCGGCTGTTCAGCCAGGAGGCCCTGCCCATCGACGTCCGTATCAGCCCGGAACAGCTGGTGACCGAGTACGTCGAGCGCCTGATCGATCACCCCGGGGCCCTGCAGGTGCTGGACTTCGCCGCCGGGCGGGTGCAGCTGGTGGCGGTGCGCGCCGTGCGTGGCGGTCCCCTGGTGGGCCACGAGCTGCAGGCGCTGCGCCAGCACATGCCCAAGGTGGATGCCCGGGTGGCGGCGATCTTCCGCGAGGGCGCGCCGCCGATCCTGCCCAAGGGCGACACGGTGATCGAGGAGGGCGACGAGGTGTTCTTCCTGGCGGCGCGCAAGAACATCCGCGCCGTCATGAGCGAGTTGCGCCGGCTGGACAAGCCGGTCAAGCGCATCATCCTGGCCGGGGGCGGCAACATCGGCCTGCGCCTGGCCGAGGCGCTGGAGGACCGCTACCAGGTGAAGATCATCGAGGCCAACCCGGAGCGCACCCGTATCCTGTCCGAGCAGCTGGAGAAGGCCATCGTGCTGCAGGGCGACGCCGCCGACGAGGATCTGCTGGTGGAGGAGAACATCGAGGCCACCGATGTGTTCTGCGCCCTCACCAACGAGGAGGAGGCCAACATCCTGTCCGCCATGCTGGCCAAGCGGCTGGGGGCGCGGCTGGTGATCTCCCTCATCAACCGTGCGGCCTACGTGGACCTGGTGCAGAGCCAGGCCATCGACATCGCCCTGTCGCCGCAGCAGGCAACCATCGGCAGCCTGCTGACCCACGTCCGTCGCGGTGACGTGGTGGCGGTGCATTCCCTGCGCCGGGGCGCGGCCGAGGCCATCGAGGCGGTGGCCCATGGCGACAGCAGCAACTCGCGGGTGGTGGGCCGCACGGTGGAGGAGGTCCGCCTGCCGGAGGGCACGACCATCGGGGCCGTGGTGCGTGACGACCAGGTGTTCATGGCGCATCACGACCTGGTGATCCAGAGCGGTGACCACGTGATCCTGTTCCTGGTGGACAAGCGCAAGAT
>JALWSQ010000258.1 GCA_026993645.1 Thiohalobacter sp. | reverse complement strand
TGCCGGTGGGGTGGAACTGGAAGAACTCCATGTCCTGCACCGGGATGCCGGCGCGCAGGGCCATGGCCATGCCGTCACCGGTGTTGATGAGGGCGTTGGTGTTGGTGCGGAACAGCTGCCCCACCCCGCCGGTGGCCAGCAGCGTGGTCTTGGCCTCGATCAGCAGGGGCTCGCCGGTCGCGATCTCCATCACCAGGGCGCCGAGCACGCCCTCGTCGTCCTGCACCAGGTCGACGGCGAAGAACTCGTCGAAGAAATGGGTGCGGGCACGAATGTTCTGCTGGTACAGGGTGTGCAGGATGGCATGGCCGGTGCGGTCGGCGGCGGCGCAGGTGCGCACGGCCTGGCGTTTGCCGAACTCGCAGCTCTGGCCACCGAAGGGGCGCTGGTAGATGCGGCCGCTGTCCAGCCGGGAAAAGGGTACCCCCATGTGCTCCAGCTCGTACACCACCCGCGGCGCCGCCCGGCACATGTACTCGATGGCATCCTGGTCACCCAGGTAGTCGCTGCCCTTCACCGTATCGAACATGTGCCAGTGCCAGTTGTCCGGGATCACGTTGGCCAGGGCCGCATTGACCCCGCCCTGCGCCGCCACGGTGTGGGAGCGGGTGGGAAACACCTTGGACACCACGGCCACATGGGCCTCCGCCTGGGACAGCTGCAGGGCGGCGCGCAGGCCGCCGCCACCGGCACCGACGATCAGGGTGTCGAACTTGCGTCGGCGCAATGCCGCCATCTCAGGAACCTCCGGTGAGCCCGGCCGGCAACAGCGCGGCCAGCATCCAGAACAGGCTGCCGGCCAGCACCGCCGCCACCGCCGCCAGCAGCAGCACCCGGAGCCAGAGCCGGTGGACGTAGTCCAGGATGACATCGCGCATGCCCACCCAGGCATGCAGCGCCAGCGCCAGGCCGAACAGGCCCGCTGCCGCCCCGGTCCAGGGGCCGGCCAGTCGCGCCTGCCAGTCGGCGAAACCGGTCACCGGATGCAGCCAGAGGGCGGCGGCCGTGGTGACCAGGAACAGGGCCAGGTAGACCGCGGTGAGCCGCTGCCAGAGCCAGGCGCGCAGTCCGGACGGCTTGCGGCTCATCCCCAGACCCCGGCGACGAGCAGGGCCAGCAGGGGCGCCACGACATTGACCAGCCAGGCGGTACGACGGGCCGGCTGCCGGGCCACCCCCAGGCCGAGGTCGATGGCGAGGAAGCGCAGGCCGGCCAGCAGGTGGTGCAGCAGGGCCCAGGCCGCCGCGAACAGGAGCAGGCCGTGTAGCGGTCCTTGCAGCCAGGCCTGCGCCCGGGCAAAGCCGTCGGGCCCGGCCAGGGACAGGCGGAACAGCCAGGCCAGGAAGGGGATGGCGAGGAACAGGACCACGCCGGCGAGACGATGGAGGATGGAGGTGACCGCCGGGACCGGGAAGCGGATGCCCGGCAATTCCCGGTATTTCAGCCTGTGAACGTCCTGCTCCATCCACCTCACTCCTTCAGGTGCCGCCCGCGCCGGGCGACCGCCCCATGCGGTTATACCACTGCGCCGGCCGCTTGGCCAGGACGGCCCGGGCGCCCCGGCCAGGGCTGACACCCGCCGCCGCGATCGCGTAATATGACGCCATTTCGCCCGTCAAAGTTTCCTGCCATGAGGTGTGCGCGTCCATGAAACCGGAATGGAAGGAGTTCCTCGCCGCGGCGGGGGCCGAGTTCGACGACTGCAACGTGGTGCGAAGCTTCGGCAATGCCGAGCGGGAGCGGCGCATGGCCCTGAGCGGTACCGTGTTCGCCGATCTCTCCCATGAGGGCCTGGTGGCGGTGCGGGGCACCGACGCACCGGTGTTCCTGCAGAGCCAGTTCGCCAACGACATCCGCCAGGTCAGCGAGACCCGCAGCCAGCTCAGCGCCTACTGCGACGCCAAGGGACGCATGCTGGCCGACTTCCGCATCATCCAGCGCGGCGACACCTACTACCTCAAGCTGCCGCTGGAGATGGTGGAACCCCTGTTGCAGCGGTTGCAGCTGTTCGTGCTGCGCTCCGACGTCAGCCTGGAGGATGCCTCCGAGGCCTTCGTGCGCATCGGCGTCTCCGGGGCGGAAGCGGCGGAGGAACTGACCTCGGCCCTGGGATCGGTGCCGGAGGCCATCGACGACCTGGTGGTGCGCGACAGCCACAGCATCGTGCGCGTGCCCGGCGTGCAGCCCCGCTTCGAGGTGTTCGCCACCCTGGAGGCGGCACGGGAACTCTGGGACGCCCTCAACGTGCGCGCGGCCCCGGTGGGGGCGCCGGCCTGGCAGTTGCTGGACATCCTGGCCGGCATCCCGGTCATCCTGCCCGCCACCATGGGCCTGTTCGTACCCCAGATGGCCAACATGGAACGCCTGGGCGCCATCAGCTTCCACAAGGGCTGTTACCCCGGCCAGGAGATCGTGGCCCGGACCCAGTATCTGGGCAAGCTCAAGCGCCGCATGTACCTGGCACGGGTGCGGGTGGACGGGGAGGAACCACCCCACCCCGGCGACGCCCTCTATTTCGGCCAGGATCCGGAACAGAGCGCCGGGCGGGTGGTCAATGCCCAGCCGCACCCGGATGGCGGCCATGCGCTGCTGGCGGTGATCCAGACGGCGGGGCTGGAGCAGGACAGCGTCCACCTGCGGTCGGCGGACGGCCCGGCGCTGGAGGTCATCGAGGGTTGGGGTGAGGAGTGAGGAGAATTCCTGTTGGGCACGCTCGCTGCGCTCGCTTTGCCCAACCTACGGGGCTCTGCCCAACCCACGGGTGCTCGGTCGGCCGTAGGATGCGCAAAGGCGCGCAGCGCCGTGCGCATCAGGAAAACCCGGCGTCGCGGGTGATGGCACCCCGTTGTTGGGCACGCTCGCTGCGCGCGCTTTGCCCAACCTACGGGGCT
>JALWSQ010000257.1 GCA_026993645.1 Thiohalobacter sp. | reverse complement strand
CGGAACGGCCCTGGCGGTTGCGGCTCCAGCTGCCCGCGCTGCCGCTGCCCGCGCCGCTGCGGCTCGGGGCGCCGGCGCCGACGGCGCGGTGGGTGATCGAGGGCCGGGGCAGCGGCGGCCGGGCCCGGGTCCGGGGCCGGGTCCAGGTCGGCCCGGCGCGGCCGCTGGCATTCGAGTTCAAGGTGCGTGGCCTGAACGGGCCCACCTGGCAGATCACCGATCTGCACCTGCAGCGGGACCAGCAACGGCTGACCGGACGGCTGGAATGGCGTCCTGCCGGGCAGCGCCTGCAGGGCACCCTTTCCTGGCAGCGGCTGGGCTGGCCGCTCTGGGGTCCGACCGCCTGGCGCAGCGCTGGCGGCGAGCTGGCGCTGGAGGGCCCGCTGGGGGCCCTGCACTGGCGGATACAGGGCCGGTTGCAGCCGCCCCGCGGGCCGGACCTCGCACTCTCCGGCAGCGGCCGGCTCCGTGACACCGGCCTGCGCCTGGATCAGGGCCGGGTGGCGGCCCTGGGCGGGGTGATCGGCGGCCAGGGCCGCCTGGACTGGCGGCCACGGCTGGCCTGGGACTTCCGGCTGCGGGCCCAGCACCTGGACCCGGGCCGGTACTGGGCCCGGTTGCCGGGGGATCTCTCCGGTCGGTTCCGGTTGAGCGGCGGGCCCGGGACGATGCAGGTCCGGGTGTACCGCCTTCAGGGGAGATTGCGGGGCCGGGCCCTGGCGGTGCGGGGGCGGCTCGACCGGCGCGCTGGCCGCTGGCGGCTGCAACGGGTCCATGTCGACGCCGGCAGTGCCCGCCTGGCCCTGGACGGGGACCTGGGGGCCGCGGCCGACCTCCGCTGGTCGATCCAGGCACCGGACCTGGCCGATCTCTGGCCCGGGCTCCAGGGCGGGCTGGAGGGCCGGGGCCGGCTGCGGGGGTCGCTGGCCCGGCCGCGGCTGGAAGGTCGGCTGGCGGGCCGGGACCTGGCCTGGCGGGACCTGCGCCTGGCGCGGCTGCAGGCCCGCGCGGCGGTGGCTGCCGCCCGCACCGCCCCCTTGCGGCTGGATCTCGCCCTGGGCGGGTTGCAGCTGGGCGTGGAGCGCCTGGAGCGGGCCAGCCTGTACCTGGAGGGGAGCCAGGCCCGTCACCGTTTCCGGCTGGCGCTCACCGGCCCCCGCCTGGCCTGGGAGGGCAGCGGCCAGGGCAGCTGGTCGGGGAGGCGGCTGCACGAGACCCTGGCGCAGGGGCGTTGCCGCCTGCCCGGCCTGGGGCTGGACATCCGGCCCCTGACCCTGGAGGCCCGCCTCGACGCGGGCGGGCTGCAGCTCGACGGCCGGGCCCGTTCGGGCCCGGGCCGGCTGCGGCTCGAGGCCCGCCTGGGCCTGGTCGGGGACCACTGCTGCCGGGGGGAGATCCGGCTGCGTGGCGACCGCTTCCTGGCGGTGGCCCGACCCGACCTCAGGTTGCTGCTGTCACCGGATCTGCGGCTGGCGGTGACGCCCGGGCGGCTGGCGCTCGCGGGCCGCCTCGCGGTCCCCGCCGGCCGCATCGCGCCGCGCCAGGGCCTGCAGGGGGCGGTGGCGCCATCCCCCGACGTGCACCTGGTGCAGCAGGCCGCGGCCCGTCCGCGCCGCTGGCGCCTGGACAGCCACCTGGACCTGGTCCTGGGGCCCGACCTGGCCCTGGATGCCTTCGGCCTGTCCGGCCGGCTGCAGGGGCGGCTGCAACTGACCCAGGCGGCCAATGCCCCGGCCCATGCCCGCGGGCGGCTGCAGGTGGTGGGCGGCCGTTACCGCGCCTATGGCCAGGACCTGGAGATCGAGCGCGGCCAGCTCCTCTACACCGGCGGGACGGTGGACGACCCCGGGCTGGACATCCGCGCCCGCCGGGTGCTGGACGAGGTGCAGGTGGGGGTGTTGGTGAGCGGGCGCCTGCGCCAGCCGGAGTTGCGCCTGTTCTCGGATCCCGCCATGGAACAGGCGGACATCCTGTCCTACCTGGTGACCGGGCGCCCGGCGCGGGCCCTGAACTCGGCCCAGGGGGCCCTGGTGGCGCGGGCGGCGGATTCGCTGGGACTCAAGGGCGGGAACTTCCTCGCCGGCCAGGTGCGCGACCGCCTCGGCCTGGACCAGCTCAGCATCACCGGCAAGACCCGGGAGGAGGCCGGCCTGGCCCTGGGCAAGTACCTCTCGCCGCGGCTCTACCTGGGCTACAGCCGCGGCCTGTTCGATGCCACCGAGAAGCTCAACCTGCGCTACCGGCTGGGTCGCCACCTGCGGCTGGAGACCGAGACCGGCACCAGCGGCAGCGGCGGCGATCTCATCTGGTCCATCGAGCGCTGAGGCGTGGCCTCAGAAGAAGGTTCCGTCGATGGGCGAGGAGGCGCTGGCGAACCGCTTGCGCGGGATGCGTCCGGCCAGGTAGGCCTCGCGCCCGGCCTCGATGGCCTTGCGCATGGCCGATGCCATGAGCACCGGATCCCGGGCGCCGGCGATGGCGGTGTTCATGAGCACCCCGTCGCAGCCCAGCTCCATGGCCACCGCCGCATCCGAGGCGGTGCCGACGCCGGCATCCACCAGGATGGGCACCGAGGCGTTCTCCACGATGGTGAGGATGTTGTAGGGGTTGCGGATGCCCAGCCCCGAGCCGATGGGGGCCGCCAGCGGCATCACCGCCACGCAGCCCATGTTCTCGAAACGCCGGGCCAGGATGGGGTCGTCGTTGGTGTAGACCATGACGCGGAAGCCCTCGGCGATGAGGGTCTCGGCCGCCTTCAGGGTCTCCACCACGTCGGGGAACAGGGTCTTCTCGTCGCCCAGGACCTCCAGCTTGACCAGGCTGTGGCCGTCCAGCAGCTCGCGCGCCAGGCGGCAGGTGCGCACCGCGTCTTCCGCCGTGTAGCAGCCGGCGGTGTTGGGCAGGTAGGTGTAACGGTCCGGCGGCAGCACGTCCAGCAGGTTGGGTTCGTCCGGGTTCTGGCCGATGTTGGTGCGGCGGATGGCGATGGTGACGATCTCCGCGCCGCTGGCCTCGATGGCGCGCCGGGTCTCGTCCAGGTCCCGGTATTTGCCGGTGCCCACCAGCAGGCGTGACTGGTAGGCGGTGCCGTCGATGACCAGCCGGTCGTCACCGGTCTCGCTGCGGGGTTGCATCACTGTCGACATGGGTCTGCTCCTGCTTCGTTGGGGGCACCGCCACCGATGGCGCGCACGATCTCCACCCGGTCGCCGGGGGCGAGGCGGTGCTCGGCATAGGTGCTGCGGGGCACGATCTCGCGATTGACCTCCATGGCCAGGCGCTGGCCCTCCAGGCCGAGCTGCGCGATGAGCGCGGCGGCGGTCAGGCCCTCGGCCACCTCGCGGCGCTCGCCATTGACGAAGATTTCCATCGCCCCCAGGTCCGTTGCCGTTTCGTCGGCGGCCATTCTACACCAATTCTCCGCCGGCGCCGGTCAGCCCGCGCGCCGGCGGGGGTTTTGACAGCGCCGGCGGGAACCCCTATAAATAGCTTCCCCCGCGGGTGTAGCTCAATGGCAGAGCTTCTGGTTCCCAACCAGATGACGAGGGTTCGATTCCCTTCACCCGCTCCATTTCCCGGCCCCGGAACGACGCAGGCCCCGCATGGGCGGGGCCTGCACCGGGGTACTTGCCGGCCCGCTAGACGCCGGCCACCTGGGGCTGGCGCCGCTTCGGCAGCAACCGTTCCCGGGCCAGGAAATCGTGCAGCTCGCGCGGGGCCAGCTTGCACAGGTCCTTGGCCAGCTCCCGGATCTCGATGCGCGACTGCCGGGCCAGGCTCTCCAGCTCGCTGCGCAGGAAACCCAGGATGCGGCGCTGGGCGACGATGACCAGGCGGCAGTCGCTGGCCTCGCTGGTCAACCGCTCCACCTCGCGGGCGATGTCGCGCGCGAAGCGGCGTTCGTACTCGTCCTCGTGTTGGGCGCGGTGATCGTCGTAACCATGGGCCATGCCGCCGGCGGCCACCCGGTTGCGGCCCGACTTGGCGTCACTCCACAGGTCGCGCTGGTGAACCTCCTTCTCGGGGTTCACCATGTCGTTGATCTCGGTGAGATTGGGTCCTGATTCGAGTTCGGGGAACTCGACGTCCTGCAGTTTGAAGAAGCGGGCGCGGGATCCGTCCGCCACCAGCACGCAATTATGTGTCATGAGCAAACTCCCTTTTCATGTGATCGAGTTATCGGCTGGGAAACAGCGCCATGTGGCACAGGGGAACGCCGCGCGGGACGGCGTTGGAGGAAAGAGGTGCCCGGTGGGTTCAATCCGGCCATAAACATGTCATAGTATCCGGCGGACGGGAATTCAAGGGCCGGGCCTCGGGCCAGGGTGGCATGCGGGTAGGCGAGAAGGATGGAGTGATGGGCAAGTTATTGAAATGGCTTGGGGGGATCCTGGTTCTGGTGCTGGTCGTGGCGATCGGTGCCCTGTTCCTGATCGATCCCAACGACTACCGCGACGAGATCGCCGGTGCCGTGCATCGGCAGACCGGGCGCGAATTCGCCATCGAGGGCGACATCCGGCTGTCGCTGTTTCCCTGGGTGGGGGTGGAGCTGGAGTCGGTCCGCCTGGGCAATGCAGCGGGTTTCGGCACCGATCCCTTCCTCTATGCCGGGGCGGTGCAGGTCCGGGTGCGGCTGCTGCCCCTGTTGCACAAGCAGGTGGAGATGTCCCGCGTGGTGTTGAACGGCCTGCGCCTGAACCTGGCCCGGGACGCCCAGGGCCATACCAACTGGGACGACCTGGTGCAGCGCTTCTCCAGCCCCTCGCAACAGTCCGCCACCGCGCGGGCGCCGGCCCCCGCCGCGGCCCCCTCCGGCTCGCCCCTGGGCGCCCTCGCCGGCCTCAGCCTGGGCGGCATCTCGGTGCAGGATGCCGCCATCCGCTGGGACGATGCCCAGGCCGGCCAGCGGCTGCAGCTCAAGCCGGTGAACCTCGAACTGGGGGCCCTGGCCCCCGGCCAGGCGGTGCCGGTCAAGTTTCAGCTTGGCCTCCAGTCCAGCCAGCCCCCGGCGGAACTCGACCTGCGCGGGCACGGCCAGGTGCGGATTGCCGCCAGCCTCGACCGGCTGGACATCGCCCCGTTCGGGCTGCACCTGACGGCCACCGGCAAGGGGGTGCCCGGCGGCAAGCTCAGCGCGGACCTGGACAGCCGGGCCCGCCTCGATCTGGCCCGGGACCGGCTGGCGCTCGAGAACCTGCAGCTCTCCGCGCTGGGCCTGAAGCTGGCGCTGGTGGGCACGGCCGAGGGGCTGCGTAGCGCGCCCCGGTTCAACGGCAGCCTGAAGCTCGATCCCTTCTCGCCACGCACCCTGCTGGGCCGGCTCGGGGTCGAGCTGCCGCCCATGGCCGATGCCAAGGCCCTGGGCAAGGCCGCCCTGGATACCCGGGTGGTGGCCACCCCCCATGATCTGGCCCTGGACGGGCTGACCCTGACCCTGGACGACAGTCACCTGGGCGGCCAGGTGAAGGTCCTGGCCTTCAAGGGCCCGGTGGTGCGCTACGGCCTGATGCTGGATGGCATCGACGTCGACCGCTACCTGCCGCCGCCGGCCAAGGACGGCGGCAAGGGCGGCGGGACCGCCGCTGCCGGATCCGGTGGGGCCACCCCGGCCACCGCCGCCGCTGGTGGCAGCCAGGCCCTGCCGCTGGACCTGCTGCGGGCGCTGGACGTCGCCGGTACCCTCAAGATCGGCCGGCTCAAGGTGGCGGGCGTACGCAGCCAGGACCTGGTGCTCACCCTGAAGGCGGCCAAGGGCCGGATCCGGCTGCACCCGGCGCGGGCCAGCCTGTACCAGGGCAGCTACCAGGGCGACCTGCGCCTGGACGTACGCGGCAAGCAACCCCGGTTCCAGACCGACGAACGGCTGCAGGGGGTGCAGGCCGGTCCCCTGCTCCAGGACCTGCTGGGCCAGGACCGGCTGCAGGGCAAGGCCGATGTGAGCGTCCGGTTGTCCGGGCGCAGCCTGGACCCGGTGGCGGTGCGGCCGACCCTGAACGGCAAGTTGGCCTTTCGTTTCGCCGACGGCGCCATCGAGGGTGTGGACATCGCGCGCCTCATCCGCGAGGCCCAGGCGCGCATCAAGGGGCGCAGCCTGCCCCCGGCGAACGGCCCGGTGCAGACGGATTTCACCGAGCTCAGCGGGACCGCCACCATCACCCGCGGCATCCTGGTCAACAAGGACCTGGCCGGCAAGTCGCCCCTGTTGCGGGTGTCCGGCCACGGCCGGGTCGACCTGCCGGGGGAGAAGCTGGACTACCTGCTGACCACCCGGATCGTGGGCACCCTGCAGGGCCAGGGCGGAAAGGACCTGGCCCAGCTCAAGGGCCTGGCCATCCCGGTGCGCATCTGGGGTGATTTCAGCGCACCGCGCTACCAGGTGCGGCTGGAGAAGGTACTGGGGCAGGCGGTCAAGGCCAAGGCCAAGCGGAAGGTGCAGCAGAAACTGCAACAGAAGCTGCAGAAGAAGCTGGGGACGGATCTCGGCAACAAGCTCAAGGGCCTGTTCGGCCGATGACCTCCGTCCGGAGGGCCCCAGGGGCGCCGCGACGGGGGCATGGTCCCGCCCGGCTGGGGCTGGCCGGCGTGCTCCTGGTGCTGGGCCTGGCCCTGGCCGGCAGCCTGATCGGGGTGCAGGTCAGCCGCAGCGGGCACCATTACCGGGTGGTGGTGGATGCCCGGCTGGACGCGAGCGCGGAGGCGGTGCTGCGGGTGCTCACCGATTTCGATCACCTGGACCGCCTCAACCAGGACATCCTGGAGAGCCAGGTGATCGGCCGGCCCGCGCCGGGGCGCAGCCGGGTCCGCACCCTGTCCAAGGTCTGCGTGGCCCTGTTCTGCAAGCGCCTGCTGCAGGTGCAGGACGTGGAACGGCAGGCCAACGGCGATCTCGTCGCCGTCATGGTGCCCCGGCTGAGCGACTTTCGCAGCGGCCGGGCCAGCTGGCATTTCACGGCGGAGGGCGGTGGCACCCGCATGCACTTCGTCAGCGACATGGAACCGGCCTTCTGGGTGCCGCCCCTGATCGGGCCCTGGCTGATCCAGCGGGCCCTGCGCCGCGAGGCCCGGCGCACCCTGGCCAACCTCGACCGGCTGCTCGAACATCCCGATGGACCGACCGGCGGACACGAAACGGATCAGTGAGCCGCTGCTGGCCTGGTACGACCGCCACGGGCGCAAGGACCTGCCCTGGCAACGCCGGCGCACCCTCTACCGGGTCTGGGTGTCCGAGATCATGCTGCAGCAGACCCAGGTGGCCACGGTGATCCCCTACTTCGAGCGTTTCATGGCCCGGTTCCCGCGCCTGGCCGATCTCGCCGCCGCGGACCTGGACGAGGTGCTGCATCTGTGGTCGGGACTGGGCTACTACGCCCGCGCCCGCAACCTGCATCGCGCCGCCCGCCAGGTGGCACGGGACCACGGTGGCCGGCTGCCGCGCCAGCAGGCATTGCTCGAACGCCTGCCCGGCATCGGCCGTTCCACCGCCGCCGCCATTCTGGCCCTGGCCCTGGATCGACCCCATCCCATCCTGGACGGCAACGTGCGCCGCGTGCTGGCCCGCTACCATGCGGTCGAGGGCTGGCCGGGGCAGGCGGCGGTGCAGCGGCGGCTGTGGGCGCTGGCGGAGTGGCACACGCCGTCCCGGCGCGCCGCCGACTACACCCAGGCCATCATGGACCTGGGGGCCACCCTGTGCACCCGTGCCCGGCCGGCGTGCAGCCGCTGTCCCCTGGCGCCGGACTGCCAGGCCCGTGCCCGGAACCAGGTGGCGCGGTTTCCCTTTCCCCGGCCTCGGCGGGCGCGGCCCTGCCGCCAGGCCTGGATGCTGCTGCTGCAGCGGCGGGACGGCCCGCGGGTGTGGCTGCAGCGGCGGCCGCCGGCGGGTGTCTGGGGCGGACTCTGGAGCCTGCCCGAGTTCCCCTCGCCGGAGGCGCTGGCCGACTGGCTGGCCGAGCACCTGCCCGGGGCGGCGGCCGCACCGCGACCCCTGCCGCCGGTGCGACATGCCTTCACCCATTTCGAGCTGGAGATCCACCCCCTGGTCCTGGTGCTCGAGCGCGGCCGGCTGCCGGCACGGCTGGCGGAGGGGGAGGGGCTCTGGTATAACCTCGACGCGGCCCCAGCCAAGGGGCTGCCGGCACCGGTCCGGCGGCTGGTGACGGGCCTGTTGCAGGAGGGAAGGACGTGACTCACATCGTGCACTGCGTGAAGCTGGACAAGGACGCGGAGGGCCTGGACCGGCCACCCTACCCCGGGGAACTGGGGCAGCGGATCTTCGAGCAGGTCTCCCGCGAGGCCTGGGATCTCTGGCTGCGCCAGCAGACCATCCTCATCAACGAGCACCGGCTGACCCCCATCAACCCGGAACACCGCAAGTTCCTGGAACAGCAGATGGAGCAGTTCTTCTTCGGCGACTGAGGGCCGCCCGGGCGCTCAGCCGCCCCGCTCGTACTTCTTCAACAGGATGCCGTCCTCGCCGCAGCAGCCGGCGGAGCACTTCTTCACCTGGTGCACCCGGGCCGCATCCTGGGCCAGGTAGGCCTCCACCGGGCGGTTGTCCCGCGCACAGTCGCAGCCCTTGTCGGCATAGACGTAGACGTTCTGCAGCCCCGCCGCGAGCGCCGCATCCCGGGCCTGCCACAGCAGCGGTTCCGGTGTCGGCGGCAGGTGGCTCAGCTTGTAGGCGGGGAAGAAACGGGTGATGTGCCAGGGGCTGTCCGCGCCCAGGTGCGCGTGGATCCAGCGGGCGATGTCGCGCAGCTCCTCGGGCCGGTCGTTGCGGCCCGGGATGACGTTGGTGCGGGTCTCCACGTGGATGCCCAGCGCGCGGGCCTTGCGGATGGAACCCAGTACCTGGTCCACCGTGGCCACCGGGCAGATCTCGCGGTAGAAATCGTCCCGCAGGCTCTTGATGTCAGAACAGAGCACGTCTACCCAGGGCGCCATCAGCTCCAGCGCCTCGTCGGTGACGAAGCTGTTGGAGACATAGACGGTGTACAGCCCAGCCGCCCGCGCCGCGCGTGATACGTCGAGCACGTATTCCAGCCATACCGCCGGCTCGGAGTAGGTGAAGGCGATGCCCTCCACCCCCTGGCGCAGCGCCGCCGCCACCAGCTCGTCCGGCGGCGCGTAGGCCGCCCGCGACTGCCCCCGCGCCAGCTCGTCCAGGGCCGTCACCCCCCAGGAGATCTCCAGGTTGTGACAGCCGCCGCAGCGGAAGTTGCAGCCATAGCTGCCCACCGACATGACCCGCGTCCCCGGGCGGAAGTGGCGCACCGGCTTGTCCTCGATCGGCCCCACCTCGATGGAGGACAGGATGCCGTAGGACAGGTTGTACAGGGTGCCGTGGCGGTTGACATGGGCCTGGCAGAAGCCGCGCTGGCCATGGCCGAGCTTGCAGCGCCAGAGGCAGAGATGGCAGCGGGTGGTGCCGTTGTCCAGCCGCTCCTGCAGCCGGGTGGGCATCAACTGGTAGTCGCGGGGGGCCGAAGTCGTCGAATCGCCGGGCATGATGGGACCTGCATGGGGTGAGCGCGCGGGTTTGCCTGCCGCCACCCTAGAGCAGCCGCCACCGCGGCGCAACCCGCAGCCGGCTCCGGGATTGCCGCCGCGGGCAGCCTTGACGGGGGTCGGCCAAGCCGGTTTAATACGCCTTCCCACCGCGGGCCAGGTAGCTCAGTTGGTAGAGCAGGGGACTGAAAATCCCCGTGTCGGCAGTTCGATTCTGTCCCTGGCCACCAATTATTTCAATCACTTACAGTGACCTTACCCTCTCCCCGGTCACACACCGTATTCGCCGCCTCGATGAGCCGCGATAGCTCGGCGCCAGCTTTCAGATCGCCACTCAGAACCTGGAGGACTTCCCCGACGCCAGCCGCAAGATGCTCAACATGATGGAGTGGTGGCTGTGCCTGGTCATGCCCAAGGAGGAGGTGGAGCAGATCGCGCGCTTCAAGGATCTGACCGACGTGCAGCGCAACCTGCTGTTGTCTGCGCGCAAGGAGCCGGGCAAGTACGTCGAGGGCGTGGTGCTCTCGGACAACCTCGAAGCACTGTTCCGCAACGTGCCGCCACCACTGTCGTTGGCGCTGGCCATGACCGAGAAACACGAGAAGGCGGAGCGTGCCGCCATCATGGCAGAACGGGGCTGTTCAGAACTGGAGGCCGTGCATATCATCGCCGCGCGAATCGCCGCTAGGCGAGGGTTGTGACTCGAAAGGCGCCAATGGCCCGATGGCATGAGAAATCTTGCCAATTTTTGCCAAAGTCACTAGAATCAGTCCGCATGAGCACGATGAATATCTCCCTCCCCGAAGGGCTCAAAGCGTTCGTCGATGAGCAGGTGGCCCGGCGCGGTTACGGCACCATCAGTGAGTATGTACGGGAGCTGATCCGCAAGGACCAGGAGCGGACCCGGCTGCGCAATCTGCTGCTCGACGGGGCGGCCTCCACCCCCGCCGGTGTCGCCGATGCCGCCTATTTCGAAGGCCTGCGCGATCACGTCCGGCGTCACGCCGGCAAGTGAGTGTCAAGCCCGTCGTCCGGCGCGCCCGGGCGGACCAGGATCTTCTGGAGGCTGTGGAGCATTACCTTCAGGAGGCCGGCGACCGGGTCGCGTTGCGCTTTGTCGATGCCGTCGAAAAGGCATTCCGGCATATCGCCCGTCATCCCGAAAGTGGTTCCCCCCGCTATGCGCTCGAACTCGAACTCCCCGGCATCCGGTGCTGGCCGGTGAGACATTTCCCTTACCTGATCTTCTACGTCGAGCGAGAAGATCATATCGATGTCTGGCGGGTACTGCAGAGTCAGCGGGACATTCCCGCATGGCTGAGTGATGACCCTGATGAAGAACGTCAGGGAAGTTGAACCGTATCCTGACAGTCATCCAGTGATATAGATCGCGACAAGCCCGGAGTCTGCCTTACCGCGGTCATTGGAAAGGCCGCAACTCACTGACAGGGTTTTTCGTTCCGAAGACGGGGCATCATCCTCAGGATGGGGCATCGATGAGATCGCCATCCGGGATAGATACGATGCCTGCTTCATTCTGGTTGCTGCCGCTGCTCTTGTGGGCCGGTACCGTTTTTGCCGAGCCGCCGGCCGCAACCGATTTCCCTTGGATCGAGGTGTTCACGCTGAGCGGCCAGCCGATAGCGGCGAATTCGGCAGCCACTTCGCCACAGGTGGATGTGCAGCAGTATGAACTGGATCGGATACATCTGATCGAAACGCGACTGTCCCGGAATCTTCCCGCCGATCCCAAGCAGGCCCGGGCGATCGTCCTGGATCGGTTACAGCATCTGGATCGTGTGGCCAGCGATTCACTGCAACAGACTGCCACCGGCCTGGCCAAGGCGATGCAATACGGCATCGACCGGATCCC
>JALWSQ010000256.1 GCA_026993645.1 Thiohalobacter sp. | reverse complement strand
GGCGTGGCCGGCCTGGAGGCGACCGGGCTGCGCCAGAACACCAGCGCCTACCAGCGTTCCCAGGCCACCCTGCTGGCCTACGACATCAGTGAACGCATGCGCGCCAACCTGCCCGGCGTCACCAATGGCGACTACAACGGCGCCGCCGGCACCCAGCAGACCAATTGCACCACCACCCAGGGCTGCAGCAGCGCCCAGATGGCCGCCAACGACATCTACGAATGGAAGCAGGCCGTTGCCGCCCGCCTGCCATCCGGCCAGGGCGTGGTGTGCATCGACAGCACACCGAACGACGGCACCAGTGCCACATCACCCCAGTGCGACGGAGTCACCGGCGCCATGTATGCCATCAAGATCTGGTGGGATGACAACCACAGCGGCAACCTGAGCGGATTCTTCTCCACGACCCTGGAACCCTGAGCATCGGCCCCATGAAGACACGAACCGACAAGTCACATCAGCGTGGCCTCACCCTGGTCGAGATCCTGGTGGCACTCACCATCGGCACCATCCTGCTGGCTGGCATCATCCAGATCCTGATCTCCACCCGTGACACTTACCACAATACTGACGTCACCTCCCGCATGCAGGAGAACGCCCGCTTCGCGATCGAGATGCTGACCCGAGACCTGCGCATGGCCGACTTCTGGGGCTGCGCCAACTTCAGCAAGATGACCAACCTGCTCAACAATGCCGGTAACAACTACGTGAACTTCGGCAACGGCGGCCTGGCGGGGCGCGATAACGTGGGTATGAACGGTTCCGACACCATCACGGTGCGGGGCGCCTTCGGTGAAGGACACGACCTGCAACCCCCTTTCATGGTGAACACCACGGACACCATCGCCATCCCGGCCAATAGCGGTGTGCAGGCCGGGGATTTCGTCCTGGTCGGTGACTGCACCAGGGCCGACGTGTTCCAGGTCTCGGGCTTCAGCACCTCGGGGGGGCTCGACCGGCTGAGCCATCTCACCGGGGTCGGTACACCGGGCAACATCAATCCTGGCGGATGCACCACCACGGGTAATACCCATTGCCTGAGCAAGGCCTATGGCAATCATGCCCGACTGTACCCGGCGCACGAGGTCGTCTACAGCATCGCGCCGGGTGCCAGCGGCGAACCCGCGCTGTTCCGCACCGAAACCGGGGTGGGCGCACGCGAGATCGCCGACGGCATCGAGAATATGCAGATCCTCTACGGCGAGGATACCAATGCCGACAAAGTGGCCGACTACTATGTTCCCGCTGGCTCCGTCAGCAACATGGGCCGGGTGGTCAGCGTACGGATCTCGCTACTGGTGCGCAGCTACCTGGACAATGTCACCAGCCAGCCCCAGACCTACCGCTTCAACGGCACCCAGGTGGTCGCCAACGACCGGCGCCTGCGCCAAGTCTATACCACCACCATCACCCTGCGCAACCGGCTGAACTGAGGAATACCCACCATGCTCGCTTCGTACCTACGGCCTTTGTCATCTCTAGAGCCTTACCAGGATCGACAGCGTGGCGTCGTTCTGGTGATCAGCTTGGTATTGCTGGTCGTCATGACCCTTCTCGGTCTCACCGCCATGCAGGGCACCGGCCTGGAGGAACGCATGGCCGGCAACATGCGCGACCGTGAGCTTGCGTTCCAGGCCGCCGAGCGCGGCCTGCACGATGGTGAACGACTGATCGACAATGCGGTCTCCCTTGCGGCCTTCAATGGGGCCAACGGGCTCTACGGGCTCAACGATACGCCACCCGATCCCTTCAGTGCCAATACCTGGACCAGCAATGCAAGCAGCCGCTCGGACACCGTCATCGCCGGTCTCGCCTCGGGACCACGCTATTTCATCAACCAGGTGGGCACCATACAGGTCACCGCCGTGCAATCACTGACGCCTGGCGGCGGCTGTTACGGTGCCAGCTGCCCCAAGACGACCGATACCGTCACCACCTTTGCCATCACGGCGCGCGGTGTGGGCCGTAACGGCAACAGCGAGGTGCTGCTGCGCTCCTACTACGGCCGCAAGTTCTGACATGGGAGGTAGCGCCATGAAGACCCACCGATTGCTCGCAGAACTGCTCACCCTTCTCCTGGGGCTTGGCGTCACAGCCGAAACCAGCGCGGCCCCCGGTACCCTGCCCAACCAGCCGCTGTTCCTCAGTGCCCATGTCGAACCCAACGTCTACTTCGAACTGGACGACTCCGGCAGCATGGAGTGGGAAAACCTGGTCCGTGGTGGTTTGAGCGGCCTGCCTTTGATCGGGGGATGGCACGGCAACTACTACCTTTTCCCCTCGGCCAACAACGGCCTCGATCAGAGCTTTTTGGGTGACCATCCCTTTGTGACACCCTCCGTGAACCAGTTCCCGGATGCCTGGCGTGTCCGCAATCATGACTACAATGCGCTCTACTACAACCCCGCGGTGACCTACAAGCCCTGGCCGGGAAAGGACAGCGCCGGCAACCCCCTGTTCACCAATGCCAACCCCAGCAGTGCCTGGGTCGACCCGGCCAACCCGAGTGCCGGTACGCTGGATCTCACCACCACACACAACTTCTGGAACTATACCAGTGCCATTGGCTGGTTCTACGACAGCATCTTCCCGGCGGAGTACTACACCTGGACCGACAGCAATGGTAATGGTCGCGTCGATGCCACGGATGCCCACAGCCTGGTACGCATCCAGCCCTCCACGCCCACCTATACCGGCTCGGCCAAACGCACCGACTGCGCAGCGGCGCCGACCTGCACCTATGCCGAAGAAATCCAGAACTTCGCCAACTGGTACAGTTACTACCGCAAGCGCAGCTATGCGGCCAAGGCCGCCATCGGTTATGTGGTGAACGGCACCGATGACAAGCGCATGGGCCTGGACGTCTACAACCACGGCAACATCAGCAATGCCGCCAGCATGAGCAGCAATGCGAACAAGACCACGTTGCTCAGCGACATCTACGGCCTGAACATCCCCTGCACGCGCTGGGACTGCCCCGGCACCCCGGCCCGCACCGCCCTGAAGCGGGTCGGGGATCTGTTCGAAGGGCCCAATACGCCCATCCTGCCCGCCGGCCAAGGGGGCGCCTGTGAGCAGAACTTCACCATTCTCATGACCGACGGCTTCTGGAACGGTGGGTCGCCGGGCGTGGGCAACACCGACGGCGATGGCAACACCGCGTTCGACGGCGGGCCCTACGCCGATCCCTATTCGGACACTCTGGCCGACGTGGCCATGCATTATTATGAGCGCGATCTGAGCCCGCTGCCGAACCAGGTCAAGATCGTGCCCACGGTGGACGAGGCCCAGCACCAGCACCTGGTGACCTTCGGTGTGGCCTTTGGCCTGTCCGGTACCCTCAACCCCGCGGTGGACATTCCCGGCAGCCAGAACTTCGCCTGGCCGAACCCCACCCTGACCGAGGACGACCGGCGCATCGACGACCTCTGGCATGCCGCCTTCAACGGCCGGGGCCAGTTCCTCAGCGCCCAGGACCCGCAACAGCTGGCCACCTCGCTGGCCGACGCCCTGGCGAACATCGATACCCGGGAGGGCTCGGCGGCGGCGGTCTCCTTCAACTCCACCTCCCTCAATGCCAATTCCACCGTCTACCTGGCCACCTTCAACACCAAGGCCTGGTCCGGCAACCTGCGTTCCTATCCGCTGGATCCAGTCACCGGCAACATCAGTGCCACGCCCCAGTGGGAGGCCGCAGCCAAGCTGGACCTGCGTGATCTGAATGCCAACCCACGTACCATTCTCACCTACGACGGTACCGATGGCATTCCCTTCGAATGGAACTCACTCACCACGGCCGAGAAGAACGATCTGCTTGCCAATGCCAGCGGTGGTGTGGACAGCACGGATACCGGCAAGGCACGCCTGGGCTACCTGCGCGGCGACCGGCATTGCGAGCAGTCCAGCCCCGGCAGCTGCCAGTATGGCACCTTCACCGGTAAGATCTTCCGGGTGCGGGACAGCCGCCTGGGTGACATCGTCCATTCCAGCCCAGTGTACGTGGGGGCCCCGGAGCTGCAATGGCCGGACACGGCACCCTTCCCCACCGGGGCCGCCAGCTACTCCCATTGGAAGGCCAGCCAGGCCGGCCGCACCGGCGTGGTCTACATCGGTGCCAACGACGGCATGCTGCACGGCTTCCGGGCCAGCGACGGCAGCGAGCTGATGGCCTACGTGCCCGGCATGCTGTTTTCCAGCGGCATCGGCAAAGGCCTGCACTACCTGACCGAGCCCGGTTACAGCCACCGCTACTACGTCGACCTGACACCCACCGTGGTCGATGCCTATATCAAGACCCGGCCCACTGGTACCCGCAGCTGGAAGACCGTCCTGGTGGGCGGTGTGCGTGGTGGTGCCCGTGGCATCTATGCGCTGGACGTGACCGATCCCGGGGTCTTTTCCGAGTCCGGCTCGGCCCCGGCCGACGTGGTGATGTGGGAGTTCACCCACCCCGACCTCGGTTACAGCTACAGCCGGCCGTTCATCGCCCGCCTCAACAACGGTAGGTGGGCCGCCATCTTCGGCAATGGCTACAACGACACTGGCAGTACCGGGACCGCCAAGCTGTTCGTGGTCTACCTGGACGGTGGCATCGATGGCACCTGGACACCCAATGTCGACTACCTCGTGATCGATACCCACGTGGGCTCCACCAGCAACCGCAACGGCCTGGCGACACCGGTGCTGGTGGACCTCGACGGCAACGGAACCACCGACCGGATCTACGCCGGTGATCTGCAGGGCAACCTGTACGCCTTCGATTTCTCCGGTAGCAGCGGCTGGGGTGTTGCCTACACACTGTTCACCGGGGCCAGCGGCCAGGCCATCACCACCCGCCCGGTGGTGGTACGGAACCCGGCGGTGTCCACCTCCTCGGCCAACAGCCCCAACACCCTGGTCCTGTTCGGTACCGGGTCCTATCTCACCTCCAGCGACATCGCGGATGCCACGACCCAGAGTTTCTACGGTATCTGGGACAACGGGACCGGTGGTGTCACCCGGGGCAGCCTGGTGGCCCAGACCATCTCGGTACCATCCACCCAACCCGATGCCCGGTTGATCACCGACCGCCAGGTCGACTACGCCAGCGGCAAGCGGGGCTGGTACATCGACCTGCCCGAGCCCCGGGAACGGGTGGTGACCAATCCCATCCCCCGTGGTGACCAAGTCTTCTTCGCCACCACCATCCCCGATGTGGATCCCTGCAGCGGTGGCGGCAGCGGCTGGTCCATGGTGGTCGACATCGTCAATGGCGGCGAGCCCTCGCAGCCAGTGTTCGACTTCAACGGCGACGGCAGCATCGACAGCCTGGACAAGGTGGACAACCGGCCCCCGGTCGGCAGGCGCTTCACCCAGGGCATGCCCACCAGCCCGGTCATGCTCGGCAACCACGAGTACACCGCGGGCACCACCGGCAAGGTGGAGAAGGTCGATGTCCGCAGCCTGGGCGGTGCCCATACCGGCCGGCTGTCGTGGGAAGAACTGTTCCGGCGCAAGTGACCGTCCGCCGAACCATCACAGGAGAGACCGCACGATGAACAGATTGCGCATCCCGTTATTGCTGCTGGCCTGGCTCGGCCTGGGCACCGCCTGGGCCGCCGGCCTACCCCCCACCTATCCCCCTGGGTTCCAACATGCCGGCCTCGTCGACCAGATCGATGCGGGCCACGGCCGTATCGTGATCAACGACCTCGGCCTGACCCTGGCGCATGGAGTCCGGGTGCACACCCCCCGTGGCCGCAGCGGTGGACTGACCCTGTTGCGGCCGGGCCAGCGGGTGGGCTGCACCCTGCGAGGCCAGAATCAGCCGGTCGTCACCGATATCTGGATCCTGCCCGCCGGGGCCGCCGCCATCCCCCCCCGGCCCGGCCGCCGACCCTGAGGAGCCCAACCATGCAATACGGAAAAACCACCGGTTTCACCCTGGTCGAACTCATGGTCACCGTGGCCATCATGGCCATCATCATGGCCATTGCCTATCCCACCTATGTAAGCCAGGTGGCCAAGGGCCGCCGCGCCGCCGCCAAGGCGGCACTGGTGGAGCTGGCCCAATACCTGGAGCGCAATTACACCGAGAGCCAGCGCTACGACAAGACCAGCAGCGGAGCGGCCATCACCCTGCCCTATACCCAGGCGCCGCGTGACGGCTCGACCAAGTTCTACGATCTCAGCCTGCAGTCCGTATCCCAGAATACCTTCGTGCTGCAGGCGGTGCCCAAGAACGGCCAGCAGACCAGCGATGCCCGCTGCGGCACCCTCACCCTGGACCAGCGCGGTGTGAAGGGGGCCACCGGTACGGACGGCGCCACGGCCTGCTGGGGCGGCTGATCCGGCGGCCGGGTACCCCTTCAGCCGGTCGGCCGGCGCAGGTCGGCCGGCAGGGAGAAGGTGAGGGGCTCGGCGCGGCCCGGCATCTGTTCCAGCCGGTCACCGCCCAGGTTGCGCAGCCGCTGGATCACGGCGTCCACCAGCACCTCCGGCGCCGAGGCACCGGCGGTCACCCCCACCCGGCTGACGCCCCGAAGCCAGTCCGGGTCGATCTGGCCGGCGCCGTCGATCAGGTAGGCCGATACCCCTTCCTGGGCAGCCAGCTCCCGCAGCCGGTTGGAATTGGAACTGTTGGGCGAGCCCACCACCAGCACCAGATCACTGGCCCGGGCCAGGGCCTTGACCGCATCCTGCCGGTTCTGGGTGGCATAGCAGATGTCGTCCTTGCGCGGCCCCTGGATGGCGGGGAAGCGCTGGCGCAGGCGCGCAATGATGGTGGCGGCATCGTCCACCGACAGCGTGGTCTGGGTCACGAATGCCAGCCGTTCGGGATCGCGCACCGATAACCGATCCACGTCCGCCACCGTCTCCACCAGGTGGATGCCGCCAGCGCCACTGCCCAGGTACTGACCCATGGTCCCCTCCACCTCCGGGTGGCCGGCATGACCGATGAGCACGCAGTCGACGCCCTGCTCGGCGTAGTGGCGCACCTCCAGGTGCACCTTGGTCACCAGCGGGCAGGTGGCATCGAACACCCGCAACCCCCGGCGCCGTGCCTCCTCGCCCACCGCGCGGGGCACGCCGTGGGCGCTGAAGATGACCGTGGCCCCCGCCGGCACCTGGTCCAGGGATTCGACGAAGCGGGCACCCCGGGCCCGCAGGTCCTCCACCACGAAGCGGTTGTGCACCACCTCGTGGCGCACATAGATGGGAGCGCCGAACAGGTCCAGGGCCCGGCGCACGATCTCGATGGCGCGGTCCACCCCGGCACAGAAACCGCGCGGATTGGCCAACAGGATGTCCATGCCGCTTCGCCGCCCCTCAGTCCGGATCCTGGACGTCCAGAACCTCCACCTCGTAGTGCAGCCGGCGCCCGGCCAGGGGATGGTTCAGGTCCACCCGCACCGCATCCGCCTTCACCTCCAGTACCGCCCCGGCCAGCTCTTCGCCGCCGGGCAGCTCGAAGCCGATGATCAGCCCTGGTTCCAGCGCCATGTCGGCCGGAAAACGGTCACGCGGCAGCCACTGGATTCGCTGCGGGTCGCGCTCGCCGAAGGCCTGGCCGGGCTCCAGGACGAGCCGTTCCCGTTCCCCGGCCCGCAGCCCGTAGAGGCCGAGCTCCAGCCCCCGGTCCAGGGTGCCATCGCCCATCCGCAACACCAGGGGTTCCTGGCCGAAGGTCTCCTCGGCCAGGGTACCGTCCTCCAGGGTGATGCGCAGGTGCAGGGTCACCCGGCTGCCCGGCACGATCGGCCCGCCGGTCGCACTCATCGCCCGTCACCCCCGCCGCCACCCTGCCGGCCGCGCGGCCGCAGCATGTCCCAGAACAGCAGGACCACGCCCAGGCTGATGCCGGCATCGGCCAGGTTGAACGCGGGCCAGTGCCAGGCCTGGTAGTGCCAGTCGATGAAGTCCACCACCCGGCCCAGGGTCAGCCGGTCCACCAGGTTGCCCAGGGCGCCGCCCAGGATCAGGCCCAGGGCCGCACCCAGCCGCCACTGCCCGGCCGGCAGCCGCCACAGCCAGACCGTGAGCAGCCCGGCCACGGCCATGGCCACCAGGGCGAACAACCAGCGCTGCCAACCCCCGGCGCCATCCAGAAAATTGAAGGCGGCGCCGGTGTTGTACACCAGCACCAGGTTGAACCAGGGCAGGACCGGGCGCAGGCCGCCCTCCGGCAGGCTGGCCACCACCCAGGCCTTGGTGGCCTGGTCCAGGGCCACCAGTACCAGCGCCAGGCCCAGCCATGGCCAGCGCTCAGGCATAGCGGCGGCTCTCGCCCGCGCCACTGATGTTGGCGACGCAGCGACCGCAGAGTTCGGGATGCGCCGGGTCGCTGCCGACGTCGGGCCGATGGTGCCAGCAGCGCACACACTTGGGATGATCCGAGGGCGCCACCGCCACCCAGAGTTCGTCGTGGGACGGCAGTTCGTAGTGGATCGCGTCACTGGGCGGCTCCACCGCCAGCCGGACCCGGGCATCAGAGGTGATCAACAGGAAACGCAGCTCGTCACCCAGCCGCTGCAGCTGGTCGTGAATCTCGCGGCCGCAGTAGAGATCGACCTCGGCATCCAGCGAACCGCCGATACCCCCCGCCACCCGCAGCCGTTCCAGCTCCTTGCTCACGCAGTCGCGTACCGCCATGACTTGGTCCCAGAAGGCGGGGCCATAGTCCGCGGTCACCGGATCCCCGGCGGGAAAGCCCGCCGGAATCTCGTGCCAGCGCGAGAGAAAGACCGAATCGGCGTGGGACCCCGGCAGATGCTGCCAGATCTCGTCCGCCGTGAAACTCAGGATGGGCGCGAACCAGCGGCTCAGGGCCTCCACCAGGTGCCAGGCGGCGGTCTGGGCGGAACGCCGGCCGGGGCTGTCGGTGGGCATGGTGTATTGCCGGTCCTTGATGACGTCCAGGTAGAAGCTGCCCATGTCCAGGGTGCAGAAATTGTGCAGCCACTGGAAGATGTGGTGGAAATCGTAGTCCTGGTAGGCCTGGCGCAGGCGCTGCTGCAGGTCGGCCGCGCGCTGCAGCGCCCAGCGGTCGAGCATGACCATGTCCGCCACCGCCAGGGCATCGCGTTCCGGCTCGAAGTCGTGCAGGTTGGCCAGCAGGAAACGGGCGGTATTGCGCAGGCGACGGTAGGCATCGGCGGTCCGCTTGAGGATCTCGTCGGAGACACTCATCTCGCCGCGGTAGTCGGTGGATGCCACCCACAGCCGCAGGATGTCCGCCCCGAGGCGTGACACCACCTGCTGGGGCGCCACCACGTTGCCGCGCGACTTGGACATCTTCTGACCCTTGGCATCCACCGTGAAGCCGTGGGTCAGCACGGTGCGATAGGGCGCCGCGCCCCGCATGGCCACCGCGGTCAGCAGCGAGGACTGGAACCAGCCGCGGTGCTGGTCCGATCCCTCCAGGTACAGATCCGCCGGCAGCCCCAGCTCCTCGCGCCGCTCCAGCACACAGGCATGGGTGACGCCGGAATCGAACCAGACGTCCAGGGTGTCGGTGATCTGCTCGTAGTCCGCCGCCTCGTCGCCCAGCAATTCGGCCGGATCCAGCTCGTACCAGGCATCGATGCCGCTCCGCTCCACGGCCAGGGCGACGGTCTCGATCAGGCGCGGGGTGTCCGGGTGCAGCTCGCCGGTCTGGCGGTGGACGAACAGGGCGATGGGCACGCCCCAGGTGCGCTGCCGCGAGATGCACCAGTCCGGACGGCCGGCCACCATGCCCTCGATCCGGGCCTGGCCCCACTCGGGCAGCCAGCGCACCCCGGCGATGGCCTCCAGCGCGGACCGGCGCAGACCGGCGGCCTCCATGCTGATGAACCACTGCGGCGTGGCCCGGAAGATCACCGGCGTCTTGTGACGCCAGCAATGGGGATAGCTGTGGCGGATGCGCTCCTCGTGCACCAGGGCCCCGCGTGCCTTGAGCAGCTCCACCACCTCGGCGTTGGCCGCGAACACCTGCTGGCCGGCGAAGAACTCGGTATCGGGCAGGAACCGGCCGTCCGGTCCCACCGGGTTCTCCACCGCCAGGCCATAGCGGGCCCCCACCGCGTAGTCCTCCTGGCCATGGCCCGGCGCCGTGTGCACGGCCCCGGTACCAGCCTCGGTGGTGACATGGTCGCCCAGGATCAGCGGCACCTCCCGCGCCAGGAAGGGATGGGCCAGGCGCAGGCCCTCCAGGGCCTCGCCACGGCAATAGGCCAGCACCCGGTAGTCATCCAGGTCATAGCGACCCATGGCGTCGGCCAGCAGGGCATCGGCCAGCAGCAGCCGCTCCGCCCCGCGGGGCCCCTGTACCTGCACCACCACGTAGTCCAGGCCCGGGTTGACGGCGACCGCCTGGTTGGCGGGCAGGGTCCAAGGCGTGGTGGTCCAGATCACCACCGACATGGGCCCCTCGCCCTCGGCCTCCTCCAGGTGGTGGCAGCGCGCCATCACCGCCTCGGGGTCGAGCACGGCGAAGCGTACATCGATGGCCGGCGATTCCCGGTCCTCGTATTCGACCTCGGCCTCGGCCAGGGCCGAACGACAGTCGGTGCACCAGTGGACCGGCTTATAGCCCTTGGTGAGGTGCCCGTTGGCGGCGATGCGGCCCAGGGCGCGGATGATGTCCGCCTCGAACCGGTAGTCCATGGTGAGATAGGGATGATCCCAGTCGCCCAGCACCCCGAGGCGGACGAAGTCCGCCTTCTGCCGTTCGACCTGCTCCCGGGCATAGGCACGGCAGGCCTGGCGGAACTCCGCCGCGCTCACCGCCACCCCTGCCTTGCCGACCCTGCGCTCCACGTTGAGCTCGATGGGCAGGCCATGGCAGTCCCAGCCCGGGACGTAGGGGGCATCGAAGCCCTCCAGGGTCCGGCTCTTGACGATGATGTCCTTGAGCACCTTGTTCACGGCGTGGCCGATGTGGATGTCGCCGTTGGCATAGGGTGGCCCGTCGTGAAGCAGGAAGCGGGGCCGGCCCCGGCCCTGGGCGCGCAGGCGCCGGTAGAGATCCAGCTCCGACCAGCGGCGCAGC
Source organism: Thiohalobacter sp. (assembly GCA_026993645.1). Lineage (GTDB taxonomy): Bacteria > Pseudomonadota > Gammaproteobacteria > Thiohalobacterales > Thiohalobacteraceae > JALWSQ01. The sequence goes on along the minus strand of JALWSQ010000256.1, from coordinate 413 downwards.
ATCTCGGGCTCGCGCTTGGCCAGGTTGGCGCGCATGGGGAAGTCGGTGCGCGGCAGATTCAGCGTGTCTTTGTAGTTCACCTTGTACTCTCTTCCTGTGCAGGTGCCGACCCGGCCGGTGCCGGGGCGGGAAAGCCGGCCCGGTGGCGGGCGAACCAGGCCCGGGCCTCGGCCACGTCGAGATCGATCTGGCGGCGCAGGGCGGCGAAGGACTCGAAGCGGCGCTCGTCGCGCAGCCGGTGGAGGAACTCCACCGCCACGTGGCGACCATAGATGTTGCCCGTGAAATCCAGCAGGTGGACTTCCAACAGGGCCCGGGTACCGTCCACCGTCGGCCGGGTCCCGACGTTGGCGACGCCGGGTACCGGCTCGTCCGGCACCCCGTAGAGTTCCACCGCGAACATCTTCCTGCAC
>JALWSQ010000255.1 GCA_026993645.1 Thiohalobacter sp. | reverse complement strand
GCGCGGTCGGGGTGGGCCTGGTCCAGCACCGGTGCCAGGTAGCGGCCGGTGTGGGAGCGGGGCTCGGCGACGATGGCCTCTGGTGGCCCGCTGGCGATCACCTCGCCGCCGCCGTCCCCCCCCTCCGGGCCCAGGTCGATGATCCAGTCGGCAGTCTTGATGACGTCCAGGTTGTGCTCGATGACGATCACCGTGTTGCCCCGGTCGCGCAGGCGGTGCAGGACGGCCAGCAGTTGCTCGATGTCGTGGAAGTGCAGACCGGTGGTGGGCTCGTCGAGGATGTAGAGGGTGCGCCCGGTGTCGCGCCGGGACAGTTCCCGTGCCAGCTTGACCCGTTGCGCCTCGCCGCCTGACAGGGTGGTCGCGCTCTGGCCCAGGCGCAGGTAGCTCAGGCCCACGTCCACCAGGGTTTCCAGCTTGCGCCGGATCGGTGGCACCGGGCTGAAGAAGGCCAGGGCCTCCTCCACCGTCATGTTCAGCACCTCCTGGATGTTTCGGCCCTTGTAGCGGATCTCCAGGGTCTCGCGGTTGTAGCGCTTGCCGTGGCAGACGTCGCAGGGCACGTAGATGTCGGGCAGGAAGTGCATCTCCACCTTGATCAGGCCGTCACCCTGGCAGGCCTCGCAGCGGCCGCCGCGGACGTTGAAGCTGAAACGACCCGGGCGGTAGCCACGGGACCGGGCCTCCGGGGTGTTGGCGAACAGTTCCCGGATGGGCGTGAACAGGCCGGTGTAGGTGGCCGGGTTGGAGCGCGGGGTGCGGCCGATGGGGCTCTGGTCGATGTCCACCACCTTGTCCAGCCGGTCCAGGCCGTCGATGCCGGCACAGGGCGCGGCATCGGTGGCGGCCCCGTTGAGCACCCGCGCCGCCCAGGGATAGAGGGTATCGTTGATCAGGGTCGACTTGCCCGAGCCGGATACGCCGGTCACGCAGGTGAACAGGCCCAGCGGGATGCCCACCGTCAGTGACTTGAGATTGTTGCCCCGGGCCGCGCGGATCCGCAGCCAGTGGTCGGGTCGGGGCTCCTGGCGTGGCCAGGGCACGGGGATGCGGCGCTCGCCGGCCAGGTACTGGCCGGTGAGCGAGTCTGGCTGGCGCATGATGTCCTGCGGCGTGCCCTGGGCGACGATGCGACCGCCATGGGCGCCGGCTCCCGGCCCCATGTCCACTACGTGATCGGCGCTGCGGATGGCGTCCTCGTCGTGTTCCACCACGATGACCGTGTTGCCCAGGTCGCGCAGCCGGAACAGGGTGTCCAGCAGGCGCTGGTTGTCGCGCTGGTGCAGGCCGATGGAGGGTTCGTCCAGGACGTACATGACCCCCACCAGGCCGGCACCGATCTGGCTGGCGAGACGGATGCGCTGGGCCTCGCCGCCGGACAGGGTCTCGGCGGAACGGTCCAGCGACAGGTAATCCAGGCCCACGTTGACCAGGAAGCGAAGCCGTTCCCGGATCTCCTTGAGGATGGGGGCGGCGATCCCGGCCCGGTGGCCGCTCCACTCCAGGCCGTCGAAGAACGCCTGTGCCTGGCGGATGGGCAGGGCGGTGACGTCCGGCAGGCGCAGATCACCGACGAAGACGTTGCGCGCCGCCAGGTTGAGGCGGGTGCCCCCGCATTCCGGGCAGGGGCGGGTGCTGAGATAGCGGGCCAGCTCCTCCCGCACGGCACTGGACTCGGTCTCGCGGTAGCGGCGGCGCATGTTGGGGATCACCCCTTCGAACGGGTGACGCCGGCGGATGCTCCGGCGGCCGTTGTGGTAGCGGAAATCGATGACCTCGTCACCGCTGCCATGCAGGATCAGCTGCTGGATCCGCTCGGGCAGGTCCCGGAACGGGGTGTCCAGGTCGAAGCCATAGTGTTCGGCCAGGCAGTCGACCAGCTGGAAGTAGTGGCGATTGCGCCGGTCCCAGCCCCGTACCGCGCCGCTGGCCAGGCTGAGTTCCGGGTGGGCGACCACCCGCTCGGGATCGAAGAACTGCTCCACCCCCAGCCCGTCGCAGGCAGGGCAGGCGCCGGCCGGGTTGTTGAAGGAGAACAGCCGCGGTTCCAGCTCCGGCAGGGCGTAACCGCACTCGGGGCAGGCATAGCGCGCGGAGAACAGCAGTTCCTCCCGTTCCGGCGCATCCATGAAGCCCACCCGGGCCACGCCGTCCGCCAGGTGCAGGGCCGTCTCCAGTGATTCGGTCAGGCGCAGCCGCTGGTCCGGGCGCACCCGCAGCCGGTCCACCACCACCTCCACATCGTGTTTGCGCCGCAGGTCGAGGGCGGGCACCTGGTCGATCTCGTACAGCAGGCCGTCGATGCGCACCCGCAGGAACCCCTGGGCCCGCAGCTCGTCGAACACCTGGACGTGCTCGCCCTTGCGCCCGCGCACCACGGGCGCCAGCAGCATGATGCGGCTGCCCTCGGGCAGGGCCAGCACCTGGTCCACCATCTGGCTCAGGGTCTGGGCCTCCAGCCGGGTACCGTGCCGGGGACAGCGGGGGGTGCCGGCCCGGGCATAGAGCAGGCGCAGGTAGTCGTAGATCTCGGTGATTGTGCCGACCGTGGAACGGGGATTGTGGGAGGTGGATTTCTGCTCGATGGAGATGGCCGGTGACAGGCCCTCGATCTGATCCAGGTCCGGCTTTTCCATGATGGCCAGGAACTGGCGGGCATAGGCGGAGAGGGACTCCACGTAGCGTCGCTGCCCCTCGGCATAGATGGTGTCGAAGGCGAGCGAGGACTTGCCGGAACCGGACAGGCCGGTGATGACGATCAGCCGGTCCCGGGGCAGTTCCAGGTCGATGTTCTGCAGGTTGTGGGTGCGGGCACCACGAATGCGGATGTGGTCCATGGGGTCCCTCTCGAGCCGGGGCAATCTGTTAATATAAGCCCCTTTCCATCGGTTGAGCAAAGAGCAAAGGAAACCAGAGAGACGATGACAGGTACTGACGAACACAGAGGCATGACGGCGCTGGAGCGGCGCTCCGCATTTTCCCTGGCCGGGATCTTTTCCCTGCGCATGCTGGGGTTGTTCATGATCTACCCGGTGTTTTCGGTGTTCGCCCTGAAACACCTGGCCCATGCCACGCCGACCCTGGTGGGGGTGGCCCTGGGGGCCTACGGCCTGACCCAGGCGCTGTTCCAGATCCCCTTCGGCATGCTGTCGGACCGGATCGGGCGCAAGCCGGTCATCGCCATGGGCCTGCTGCTGTTCGCCGCCGGCAGCCTGGTGGCGGCCCTGTCCCACAGCATCGAGGGGGTGATCCTGGGTCGTATCCTGCAAGGGGCCGGGGCCATCGGCTCCACCGTGCTGGCGCTGGCGGCGGACCTGACGCGGGAGGAGCACCGCACCAAGGCCATGGCCACCATCGGCATGACCATCGGCTTCTCCTTCGCCCTGGCGGTGGTGCTGGGGCCCCTGTTCGACACCTGGATCGGGGTGCCCGGTATCTTCGGTCTCACCGCGCTGCTGGCGGCCAGCGGCCTGCTGGTACTCAGGTTCCTGGTGCCGAATCCGGTGCGCAGCCGTTTCCACCGGGACACCGAGCCGGTCCCGGCACTGTTCCGGCGCGTCCTGACCGATGGCCAGCTGCTGCGGCTGGATTTCGGCATCATGGCGCTGCATCTGATCCTGACCGCGCTGTTCGTCGCCCTGCCCCTGGCGCTGAAGGAGAGCGCGGGGCTGGACAGTCGCCACCAGTGGTTCCTGTACCTGCCGGTGCTGGCGGCCGCGGTGGTGCTCATGGTGCCCTTCATCATCATCGCCGAGAAGCGCCATCGCATGAAGCAGGTGTTCATCGGCGCCATCCTGGCCCTGGCTCTGGCCGGGGCGCTGCTGATGACCTGGCACGCCCGCCTGCTGGTGGTGGCCCCGGCCCTGGTGATCTTCTTCACCGCCTTCACCCTGATGGAGGCCAGCCTGCCGTCCCTGATCTCCAAGATGGCGCCGCCCGAATGCAAGGGCACGGCCATGGGGGTCTATTCCAGTTCCCAGTTCTTCGGCATCTTCATCGGTGGTGCCGCCGGTGGCTGGGTGCAGGGCCACTACGGCATCGATGGCGTGTTCGCCTTCGTGGTCCTGGTCGCCCTGCTCTGGTTCCTGCTGGCCCTGAGCATGCGTCAGCCGCGTTACCTCAACAGCCACCTGCTGGCCATCGGCGAGATGGACCGGGCCGCGGCCGAACGGCTGGCCGGGCGCCTGAGCCAGGTGCCGGGCGTGGCCGAGGTGGCCGTGGTGGCAGAGGAGGGGGTCGCCTACCTCAAGGTCGACCCGCAGCGGTTCGACGCGGCGGCGGTGCAGGCCCTGGTGCCGGCAGCCGAATCCGCTTGAGCCGGTGCCTGGGGTATACTTGCAGCCCGGCCGGCGTATCATCGGCCCATCGGCACCAGTGACAGGGGAGGCGAGAGGATGGCAAGAGGTGTGAACAAGGTCATTTTGGTGGGTAACCTGGGGCAGGACCCGGAGACCCGCTATCTGCCCAGCGGGGATCCGGTCACCAACATCCGGGTGGCCACCTCGGAGCAGTGGAAGGACCGCCAGACCGGTGAGCAGCGGGAACGCACCGAATGGCACAGCGTGGTGTTCTTCAACCGCCTGGCGGAGATCGCCGGCGAGTACCTGAAGAAGGGCTCCCAGGTCTACATCGAGGGTTCGCTGCGGACGCGCAAGTGGCAGGACCGCAACGGCAACGACCGCTATACCACCGAAATCGTGGCCAGTGAGATGCAGATGCTGGGCAGCCGCGGGAGCGGGGGTGGCAGCAGCGCCTTTGGCGGCAGCGCCCAGCCCGCCCAGCAGGAGAAGGCCCAGCCGGTGGCCGCCGCCTCCACGGCTGGGGACGATTTCGACGACGACATCCCATTCTGAGAGGGCCTGCCGCTCTCCGCTGATCGAACGCGGGCCGGGCGCAACGGCGCCCGGCCCTCCCCATCCTGCCCGCCGCGATTCCGGCATCCCGTCCCCCTTCTCGCAGCACACCCTTGGCCTCGGGTTCGCTCCCGCCCGGGTCGGTGCCGGTCCCGGCAACGGCTTCGTTCCGGGAGTGATGTGTTCCCGCCGTGGCCAAAACCGCGGCCACCGTCCCGCCTTGCCGTCATTTCCCACCGGCTGCGTGGTACCCAAGCCATGCCTATATGTGCTTCGATGGCATTTATGATCTTGTATTTTCCCCTTGTGACAACGGTGTCTGGCGGGCGATTCGTCAGCCGTTAGGAGAAAATTATGGCAACATCATGATTTCTAATGGATAACCCGGCCTTTTCTGGTATACTCTCTAAGTGTTTGTCAAATAACAAAGAATTTGCTGGATTTTTTTTCGCCTCCACCTTGACAGTCTCCATACCCCTACCTATAGTGTCGAAAAGTGGGATGGAGTGGGAAGAATTGGGGAAAAGGGGTGGGGACGGGGCGTGATCCTCTTCGAAGGCATCAGCACGGTCAATCTGGACGCCAAGGGTCGCATGGCGATGCCCACCCGTTATCGGGGCGACATCGACAGCTATTGCCAGGGCCAGATGGTGCTCACCGTCCACCAGGATGGTTGCCTGTTGCTCTATGCGGCCCCCGACTGGCCCGAGATCCGCGACAAGCTCATCCGGCTCTCCAACCAGCTGAAGCGGTCCCGGCGCCTGCAGCGCATGGTGCTGGGCCATGCCACGGCGGTGGAGATGGATGGCCACGGTCGTATCCTGGTCCCGCCCACCCTGCGTGAATTCGCCAAACTGGAAAAACGCCTGGTCCTGGCCGGCGTCGGCAACAAGTTCGAGATCTGGAACGAGGCGGTCTGGAATCGCGGTTGCGAGGAGTGGCTGGCCACGCCGGACGATGACAGCGGACTGCCGGAAGAGCTGGAAAATCTCACCCTGTGAGCGGAGAACCGGTGGTGGACACGGATGCCGGAGGATGTTTCGCACCAGCCCGTCCTGTTGCCGCAGACCATGGCGGCGCTGGCGGTCCGGTCGGACGGCCTGTACGTGGATGGGACCTTCGGTCGCGGTGGCCATGCCGCGGCGTTGCTGCAGCGGCTGGGGCCGGCGGGCCGGCTCTATGCCTTCGACCGGGATCCGGCGGCGGTGGCCGTGGCGCGGCGGCGGTTCGGGGATGATCCCCGCTTCCACATCGAGGCCCGTTCCTTCGCCGATCTGGGCGAATGGGGTGCCGAACGAGGACTGGCCGGACGGATCGCGGGCGTGATGCTGGATCTGGGGGTCTCGTCCCCCCAGCTCGACACACCGGAACGAGGTTTCAGTTTCCTCAGGGAGGGACCACTGGACATGCGCATGGACACCCGTCAGGGAGAGACCGCGGCCCAATGGCTGGCGGTGGCGCCGGAACAGGAGATAGCGCGGGTGCTGCGGTCGTACGGCGAGGAGCGTTTCGCCGGGCGCATCGCCCGTGCCATCGTCCGGCGCCGGGCCCGGGCGCCCCTGCGCACCACCACCGAGCTGGCCGAGCTGGTGGCCGCCAGCGTGCCGGCCCGGGAGCGGCACCGGCACCCGGCCACGCGGACCTTCCAGGCCCTGCGCATCCAGGTGAACCGGGAGCTGGAGGCCCTGGCGGCGGGGCTCGAAGGTGCGGTCGGGCTGCTGGCCCCGGGGGGGCGCCTGGCGGTGATCAGTTTTCATTCCCTGGAGGACCGGCTGGTCAAGCAATTCATCCGCGACCAGTCCCGGGGCGAGGACTGGCCGCGGGGGCTGCCCCTGCCCGGCCGGCCGGCGCCGGGACGCCTGCGGCCCATCGGTTCCCTGGTCCGGCCCGATGCCGCCGAAACGGCGCGCAATCCCCGGGCCCGCAGCGCCCGCCTGCGGGTTGCGGAGCGGCGGCCATGAAGCGGGGGTTGCTCCTGTCCCTGCTGGCGCTGGCGGTGTTCGCCTCCGCCATCGCTCTGGTCTACAGCCGGCACCGGGCCCGGGTGCTGTTTGGCCGGCTGCAGGCATTGGAACAGGAGCGCGACCGGCTGGAGGTGGAATGGGGCCGGCTGCAGCTGGAGGAGAGCGCCTGGGCCAACCAGGGGCGGATCGAGCGCCTGGCCCGGGAAAAACTGGGCATGCGCATGCCGGACCCCCAATCGGTGGTGATCGTTCGATGAGGCGGGTGGACAGACAGTCGTTGCCGGCACCCTGGCGCTTCCGACTGGTCGTCGCCCTGTTCGTGCTCGCCGCGGGTGCGGTGCTGGGGCGCGCGGTGGAACTGCAGCTGTTCGACCGTGCCTTTCTGCAGGGGCAGGGCCAGGCCCGCTACCTGCGCACCCTGGCCATTCCCGCCCACCGCGGCATGATCCTGGATCGCCGCGGCGAACCCCTGGCGGTCAGCACGCCGGTGGATTCGGTCTGGGCCAATCCGCGGGTGCTGCTGGCCCAGCCCCGCTACCTGGTCCCCCTGGCCGAGGTGCTGGAGATGACCCCGCGGCGCCTGTCGCGGCTGGTGCATGCCCATTCACGGAAGGCGTTCCTCTACCTCGCGCGCCATGTGCCGCCGACCGTCGCCCAGCGTGTGCGCGCCCTCAAGGCGCCGGGCGTCTACCTGCAGCGTGAGTACGCACGCTACTATCCTACGGCCGAGGTGAGCGCCCAGCTGCTGGGTATCACCGATATCGACGACAGCGGTCAGGAGGGGCTGGAGCTGGCCTACGATCGTTGGCTGCACGGGGAGCCGGGCGCCATGCGGGTGCTGCGTGACGGCCGGCATCACCTGATCCGCAAGCTGGCGCAGCTGCGCGCGCCGCGCCCGGGACGTGACCTGGTCCTCAGCATCGATCGCCGGATCCAGTATCTTGCCTACCGCGAGCTGAAGCGGGCGGTGCGGGCGCGCCGGGCCCGTGGCGGCAGTGCGGTGGTGCTGGACGTGCGCAGCGGCGAGGTGCTGGCGATGGTCAACCAGCCGTCGTGCAATCCCAACGATCGCCGCCATCTCCGGCGGGGTGCCCTGCGCAATCGGGCCATCACGGACCTGTTCGAGCCGGGTTCCACCATGAAGCCCTTCACCATCGCCGCGGCGCTGGAGAGCGGCCGCTATTCGCCTCACACGCCCATCGACACCGCGCCCGGTTTCCTGCGGGTCGGCCGGGCCACCATCCGCGACGACCGCAACTTCGGTGCCCTGGACGTCACCGGGGTCATCCGCAAGTCGAGCAACGTGGGGGCGACCAAGATCGCCTTGTCGTTGCCACCACGGCGCATGTGGAACCTGTTGACCGCGGTGGGTTTCGGTCGGGCCACGGACAGCGGTTTTCCGGGGGAGGCGGCCGGCATTCTGCGGCCCTACGACCAGTGGCATCGGTTGGATCAGGCCACCATCGCCTTCGGTTACGGCCTGTCGGTGACCCCCCTGCAGCTGGCCCGGGCCTATGCCACCCTGGCCGCCGGCGGGCTGCAGCGGCCGGTCAGCCTGCTGCGCCAGGACCGGCCGCCGGCCGGGGAACGCGTCATTCCGGCCGCGGTGGCCCGGGCGGTCGACCGCATGCTGGAAGAGGTGGTCACGCCGGCCGGCACGGCGCCGGCGGCGGCAGTGGCGGGCTACCGCGTCGCCGGCAAGACGGGCACCGTTCACAAGTCCATCGCCGGCGGTTATTCCGAGGACCACTATGTCGCGGTGTTCGCCGGCTTCGCCCCGGCCAGTCGGCCGGTCCTGGTCACCGTCGTCATGATCGACGATCCGCGCCGGGGCAGTTACTACGGCGGCAAGGTGGCGGCACCGGTCTTCTCGCGCATCATGGCGGGTGCCCTGCGGGTGCTGAACGTCGAGCCCGACGCTGTGCCGGCCGGTGGACAACGGATGGCCACGCGTGGAGGTGGGGCGGCATGAGGACGGCAACCATGGTAGCGGATGGACCGAGGGTGACCCTGGGTTACCTGCTCAACGGCCTGGTGGAGGCCGGGGACTGGAGCACCCTGGGTGTCATCGACGTGGCCACGGATTCCCGTTTGGTGGTGCCCGGCGGGCTGTTCGCTGCGGTGGCCGGGCTGCGGCGTCATGGTCTCGAATTCGTGGACGAGGCGCTGGCCCGCGGGGCGGCCGCCGTGGCCTGGGAGCCGGCACCCGGGCTGGAGGCTCTGCTGCAGCGGGTGGACCGGGCCGGAGTGCCACGGATCCCGGTACCGGAGCTGGGCCGCCGGGCCGGCCTGCTCGCCGCCCGTGCCCTGGGCGAACCCTCTGCCGCCCTCGACGTCATCGGCGTGACCGGTACCGACGGCAAGACCTCCTGTACCCATTTCATCGCCCAGGCGCTGACGGCCGGCGGCGTGCCCACGGGCATCATCGGCACCCTGGGCAGCGGTCCCTGCGGCCAGTTGCGCCCCGGCACCCACACCACGCCGGACGCGGTGCAGTTGCAGCACCAGCTGGCGGAACTGCGGGCCGCGGGCATGCTGACCGTGGCCATGGAGGTGTCCTCCCATGCCCTGGACCAGTCGCGGGTGGAGGCGGTGGACTTCGATATCGCCCTGCTGACCCAGGTCGGCCGTGACCACCTGGACTACCATGGCAGCCAGGCCGCCTATGCCGCCGCCAAGCAGCGCCTGTTCCGCCATCCGGGGCTGCGGGCGGCGGTGCTCAACCTGGACGATGCCCATGGTCACCAGTGGGCGCTGGAGCTGGCCGACCGGCTGCCCTGCGTGCTTTATGGCAGCGACCCCCGGGTGCTGCTGGCGGACCGGGTGCCGGAGGCGGGCTACCTCGTGGCCACCCAGGTGCGGGCCGATGGCAGTGGCTGGCAGGTGCGCCTGGCCGGCGACTGGGGCGATGCCTGCTTCCACAGCGCCCTGCCTGGTCGTTTCAACGTCACCAACCTCCTGGCCTGTGCGGCCGTGTTGCTGCAACAGGGATTCGAGCTGGCAGACGTGGTCCGCTGGCTGGAGCAGGTGCAGCCGGTGCCGGGGCGTATGGAGACCTTCGGTGGAGGGCCGGATACCCCCCTGGTGGTGGTGGACTATGCCCACACGCCGGGGGCCCTGGCCACGGTGTTGCAGGCGCTGCGACCCCATACCCGCGGCCGCCTCTGGTGTCTGTTCGGTGCCGGCGGTGACCGCGACCGGGGCAAGCGGCCGCTCATGGGGGCGGCCGCCGAACGCTGGGCGGACCAGGTCGTTCTCACCGACGACAACCCGCGGACCGAGGACCCCGAGACCATCATCGCGGAGATCCGCGCCGGCATGCAGCGACCGGATACGGCCTGGGTCGTGCGCCCCCGCGGCGCCGCCATCGACCGTGTCCTGGCGGCGGCCCGGCCCGGAGACACGGTCCTGGTGGCCGGCAAGGGCCACGAGACGGAACAGATCGTCGGCGATCGCCGGCTGCCCTTCAGCGACCGGTTGCAGGTGCGCAACCGGCTGGTGCGGGATGGACGATGATGAGCCTGGGGCTGCGCGAGACCGCAGAGCTGTTACAGGGACGGATGCTGGGCAGGGATGCCCACTTCTTCGGTGTGAGCACGGATACGCGCACACTGGTGCAGGGCAACCTGTTCATCGCCATGGAAGGCCCTCGTTTCGACGGCCACCGGTTCCTCGGCCAGGCGGCGGAGAGGGGCGCCGCCGGTGCCCTGGTAGCCCGACCCGCGACCCGGCTGCCGGCGGTCCAGGTGGAGGATCCGCGCCGGGCCTTCGGCCGGCTGGCGGCCCACTGGCGCGCCCGCTTCCGACTGCCGCTGGTGGCGGTGACCGGCAGCAATGGCAAGACCACGGTCAAGGAGATGGTGGCGGCCGTGCTCGGCGCCGGCCGCGGGCCGGTGCTGGCGACCGCGGGCAATCTCAACAACGATATCGGGGTACCCCTGACCCTGTCGCGGCTGGACGCCGGTCACCGGGCGGCGGTGATCGAGATGGGGGCCAACCATCCGGGTGAGATCGCGGCACTGGCCGCCATGGCCTGCCCGGACATCGGGGTGATCACCAATGCCGCTCCGGCCCATCTGGCCGGCTTCGGTACCCTGGCGGGCGTGGCCCGGGCCAAGGGGGAGCTGTTGCAGGGGCTGGCGCCCGGTGGCACGGCCATCCTCAATGCGGACGACAGCCAGTACGGCCTGTGGCGCCGCATGGCCGGCGACCGGCGGGTGCTGAGCTTCGGTTTCGGCGCGGCGGACGTCCGTGGCGACTGGGTGGCGGCGGGTACCGGGGGCCGGCTCGAGGTGACCACGCCCGTGGGTGACCTGGCGCTGGCGCTGCAGCTGCCGGGACGCCACAACGCCGCCAATGCCCTGGCCGCCCTGGCGGTCGCGGTGGCCCTGGAGATCCCGCTGGCGGCGGCCGCCGCCGCGCTCGCGGGTGTTCGACCGCATCCGGGCCGGCTGGCGCCCTGCCGGCGCCGGGACGGGGGGCTGCTGCTGGACGACAGTTACAACGCCAATCCTGCCTCCCTGGCCGCGGCCCTGGACAGCCTGGCCGGCCTGCCGGGCCCGACCTGGCTGGTACTGGGTGACATGGCGGAGCTGGGACCCGATGCTCCGGCCCTGCATGCGGAGAT
>JALWSQ010000254.1 GCA_026993645.1 Thiohalobacter sp. | reverse complement strand
ATTGGAATAATCGGCGCAATATCGGGCCTGACAGCACCGAATAACGCGCATTCGTAGCCCGATTCCTGATCCACCGAAAAATGCATCAAAATCTTGCTCTCAGCATGAATAGATCAGACCTTCCTTAGGGTAACAGCTACAGCGGATGTTCGAGGTACACTGATGATGGATAAAATGGTCCCAGTAGGGTTCCAGAAAATGAAGTGCGAAGTAAAGATGAAGGTAAAAGAAGGAACAGAACCAAGGAAGATTGAACGTCTACAGTCAGCGGCAAAGGCATGCTGTGTTGTGCAGCAAACGCTTAAGTCGCCCCCACCCGTAGAGACGACATTTATTTCGTAGAGCAAGCGTGTGACCGATAAGTGGCGAATTCAACTCGTAGGTGCAACGCTGGCTAACGGATAGAGGGCAAGCTACGCTAGAGAACTGCGCAGGGCAGGTGCAACGCCGGCGCGGGTGAGGTGAAGATCCCGATCGGGCGGTGAGGGAACAGACGGTCGCGGGATGCTGATGGGCGCGTCGCTGCGCGGCTTTGCCCATTCTACAAAATTACGGGACTTCCGTATTCAGACAATTTTGAGGCGGTTAATATTGTTGTCTGAGATGGTCGTTTCTGGGCACCCTGATACGGGTATCGGGGGGGCGGCCTCAACCACCGCCGGTTATCAGCGGATGCCCGCGGCGATCAGCTCTTCGCTGTAGGCCTTGTCGACGCGGAAGATGTGGTCGACCAGCCAGTTCTTAAGGAACCAGAGCAGTTCGATGAGGGCCTCGCGGGAGCTGCTCTCCTGGTAGGCCTGCACGCGTTCCCCGAGTTCGGCCAGCAGGCGCTGGTGGGTGATACGGTGGCCTTCGAGGTCACTGTAGCCGGCTCGTTCCATCAGTGCCTCTTCATCACTGAGGTGCTGCCGGGCGAACTGGACCAGTTCGTCGATGGTGATCTTGACCGTGGCATCGGGTTCGCGGTCACGGAACTGGTGGTAGACCTGGTTCATGAGTTCGAACAGCCGACGGTGTTGGCGGTCGATGCTGGGGATGCCGACCAGGAAGCCGTCGTTCCAGTGCAGGATGTCGTCCTGAAGCTCGCCGTCGCCGTCGTCGAGATGGCTGACCCGGTACTGGCTCATGAGCATGTCGATCTCGCGCACGGTGAATTCGGTGACCAGCATCTCCTCCCGGTCACGTTCGGCCTCCGCGGCGACATCACGGCAGATGCCGGCCACGGCGACGGCATTGCGGTTGATCTCGGCGGCTACGGTGGCCTGTTCCTCGGCCGCGGTGGCGACGCCGGTGTTCATGTCGTTCAGGGCCTGAATGTGGCCGTAGATCGCTTGCAGCATTTCGCCGGCCCGGGCAGCACAGGCCACGGCCTCGTTGCTCGCCTTGGCGGTCTCCGACATTTTGGTGACCGAGGATTCGGTGCCCGCCTGCAGGCGGTCGATCATCTCCTGGATCTCCTCCGTGGACTCCTGGGTGCGGCTGGCGAGGGAACGGACCTCTTCGGCGACGACAGCGAAGCCGCGTCCGGATTCGCCGGCCCGGGCCGCCTCGATGGCCGCGTTCAGCGCAAGCAGGTTGGTCTGGTCGGAGATTTCGCGGATCACGTCCACGATGTTGCGGATGCGGCTGCTGTCCTCGGCCAGGCGATCGATGGCCTCGACCGCGGCCGCGATGGTGCCGTCCATCCCGCGGATCAGGCCGATGGATTCCTCCACGACCTCGAGCCCCCGGGCGGTTTCGCCGGTGGCCTCATTGGCCGTGTTGCGCGCCTCCGAGGTGTTCCGGGCGACCTCCTCGACGGTGGCGGCCATCTGCTTGATGGCCACGGCGAGCTGGTTGGTGTTGTCCAGCACCTCGCCGACGCCGGCACGGGTGCGGTCGAACCCGGACTGCAGCCGGGTCAGACGCTGGTTGGCCTCGCGGCTGACGCTGCGCATGGTGGTGGTCTGGTTGTCCAGGGTGGCCAGGAAGCGGTTGAACTCCTCGGCGATGTCGGTGAGGATGCCCCGGCCCGGGATATGGATGCGGCGGGTGAGATCCTTGTTGCCGCGATTGAGGTTCACCAGGCCGTCATGTAGCCGGTGCAGGCCACGGTGGATCTTGCCGTAGATGGCCAGCAGGGCCACGCCGACCAGGAGCAGCAGGGCCAGGGACAGGCTGTGCTGCTCGTAGGCCATGGCCTGCCGCGCAGTATCGGCCCGTGCCGCAGCCGTCGTCAGGCGGTTGCCGGCGTGTTCGACCCATTTCCCGACCACCGTTGCGATCTGGTCGGAGAGACGGTCGAAGGTGCCCATGAGGCGGTTTCCCGTTGTACGGTCGCCGGCGGCATAGGCCTGGTACATGCGATGCCCGGTCGCCATCTGATCATCGATGAGACCTGTCAGCTCGGTGGCCTGGTCGGTGCGGATGGAAGACGTCTTGGCGATCCTCGCGATGACGGCATTGGCCAGCCCGTGGTAGCGTTCCGCTTCCCGGTAGGAATCGGCCTCACCGGTCAGGGAGGCGTCGGTGAGGAACTGCTGCACCTGGGTGGTGTAGTAGCGCAGGTTCTGCAGTGCCAGGGCCAGGTCGACGTTGGCGGATTGTTCGGTCGCCGTGGTCTCCATCACCTGGATGCGGAGCTGAATGGCCAGGGTGGTGGCCGCGACCATGGCGACGATGAGGACGCCGAGCGTCTTGATGAGTGTCAGCACGGGGATTCGTTCCAGCCACTTCATACGGTTGCTCCTTTCGTATCCCTATCCCCCCGTCCAGGGTATCCTTGTCGTCCCGAGGAATTTTTCTCTCCTAGTGTAGGAAAAATCCTACATGCAGGCCTCATGTTCGGCGGCTCCGGGAAATACTTTAAGGAAGAAAAGACGGATTCCGGCCGATTCCACCGGCGGACGTTGCATCGACCGGGCGGTACGGCTAGGCTGAGCGCGGCCGAGGGAGAGCAAGTCATGGAATTCTTTGCCAGGGCCGCTGTGCGAATATCGGTGGATGAGTTGCGCCAGATGCTGACATTCGAACAGCTGCCGGTCTATTGCAGCGCGCTGGAGACCCTCCTCGAGCGGGGAGAGGATGGGGCACGTTTCTACACCCTGTGGGGTGAATTCGATGTGCGCCGGGAGACTATCCGCGACGGCGTGCGTTTCAGCCTGCCCCACTGTCCCAATGCCCTCCAGTGGACCCTCACCGCGGAGGGCAGCGGAACACAGGCCGGGGTGGTGATTCACTGCACCATCAATCGGCCGGAACACGACCCGGATTTCGTGGCATCCCTGGAGGCGTTCGTGGAGGCGTGGCGGGAGGGGCTGGAACGGCACCACGGCCGCCGTGCGTTGGGGGACTGAAGATACTGATCGGGCGACCGATACAGTGTTAACCTTCGAATTTGCGCCCGCCCTTGTCGGTAGCCGGTGGTGATTGATCCCTACGGATCCTGACAGGAAATACTGTAATGGACTACAGGTCATGTCGATGCAGGTATTGATCTGCGACGATTCCCCCTTCGCTCGCAAGCAGTTGGCCCGGGCACTGCCGCCGGACTGGGCGGTGGAGGTCAATTTCGCCGGTGATGGGGAGGAGGCGCTGGCCGCGGTGCGGGAGGGCCGTGGCGAGCTGTTGTTCCTGGATCTCAACATGCCGGGTATGGACGGTTACCAGGTGCTGGAGGTGATCCATCGTGAGGATCTGCCGTCCCTGGTGGTGGTGGTGTCCGGTGATGTCCAGCCCGAGGCGCGCGAGCGGGTCATGCGCCTGGGCGCCCTGGACTTCGTGCGCAAGCCCGTGACCGGTGAGACCATCGCCGGGATCCTGCAGCGGTATGGCATTCGCGGCCAGGGGGAGGGGCGGTTGCAGGTGGCGGAGGTCGCGGTGGATCTCCTGGATGTCTACCGGGAGCTGGCCAATGTGGCCATGGGGCAGGCGGGCGACCTGCTGGCACGCCTGCTGGGGGTGTTCGTGTCCCTGCCGGTACCGGTGGTCAACCAGCTGCCCCATGGCGAGGTGACCATGCTGCTGGAGAATTTCAGTGCCTCCGAACACAACAGGGTGGTGGCCCAGGGTTTCATCGGCAGCGGGATCGCGGGTGAGGCCTTCCTCATGTTCCATCCATCGAGTATCGGACATATCGCGCGGCTGATGCACTGGGAAGGGACGGAGGACGACGAAGGAGCGGAGCTGCAGACCGAGTTCGCCGGTATCCTGGTGGGGGCCTTCCTGCGCGGCCTGGCCGACCAGCTGGACGTGGTGTTCAGCCAGGGGCGGCCGGTGATTCTGAACCAACAGCGGGATCTCAGTGAGAAGGCCGCCCGCAACATCGCCCGCTGGGACGAGCTGCTGGCCATCGAGATCAGCTACCGTATCGAGGGCGAGGACATCTGCTGCGACCTGCTGCTGCTGTTCACCGGGGATTCCCTGGCGCCGCTGCGTAATCGGGCCGAGCTGCTGGGAGGTAAGGATGGCAGCGACTGAGATCGAGATCGCCGAGATCCACTGGCTCATGGACATGCTGCAGTCCATCGATGTCGGCCTGACGGTGGTCGATCGCGCCGGCCGGGTCTGTGTCTGGAACCGCTTCATGGAGAACTACAGTGGCCTGAGCCCGGCCGAGATCATGGGGCGGGATCTCTGCGAACGCTTCCCCGAGATCCCCCGGGACTGGTTCCGGCAGCGGCTGGAATCCGTGTTCCTGCTCGGCCGGCGCGCCTTCACGGCCTGGGATCAGCGCCCGTTCCTCATCCGGTTCAAGAGCAACCGCCCCATCACCGGCGAGACCGAGTTCATGTACCAGAACGTCACCCTGGTACCCCTGTCGTCCAGCGATGGCAGTATCGGTCACGTGGGTATCATCATCTACGATGCCACCGAGGCGGCCGTCGGCCGGCTGGGGCTGGAGCGGGCCAACAGCCAGCTCGAGACCCTGAGCCGGACCGATCCCCTGACCGGCCTCAACAACCGTGGGCACTGGGAGGACTGCCTGGAGGCCGAGTTCGCCCGCTTCGCCCGTACCCTGCATCCGGTGTCCCTGGTCATGCTGGACATCGATCACTTCAAGGCCATCAATGACGGTCATGGCCACCAGGCGGGGGACGAGGTCATCCGCGCCCTGGCTCAGGCGGTGCGCGCGGCCGTGCGGGTCACCGACGTGGCGGGGCGTTATGGCGGGGAGGAGTTCGGCATCATCCTGGTGAATACCGATGGCGAAGGGGCCGCCGTGGTGGCGGAGCGCCTGCGGGAACGCATCGAGGATACGGTGGTGAGCTGGCGCGGCCAGACCATCCGCTTCACGGTGTCGCTGGGCGTCGCCGAGGCCGAGCCGGAGATGTCGGACAGCGCGGAATGGTTGGGCCGGGCCGATGCCGCCCTCTACCAGGCCAAGGCCCAGGGCCGCAACCAGGTCGTGCTGCATCCGTCATCCTGAGCCGCCGGGTTCGACATCCTCTCAGTCCGGTTCCGGCCGGTAGACACTGATCCGGTTGCGGCCCTGGGTCTTGGCCAGGTACATGGCATGGTCCGCCTGCTGCAGCAGGTCGTCGATCTGGGCCGAGCGCACGCCCGGTGGCAGTGCAGTGACGCCCAGGGAGGCCGTGATGCGGATGCGCTCGCCGCGCCGGCTGAAGGTCACGTTCTGCAGTGAGGTGAGGATGCGTTCCGCCAGTTGCAGGCCGCCCTGGAGATCGGTATTGGGCAGCGCCAGAGCGAATTCCTCGCCCCCCACCCGGGCCGTGATGTCCCCTTCACGGGTCTGGCCCTTGACCAGGGCGGCGGTCACCTGCAAAACCTTGTCGCCCACGGCGTGGCCGTAGCTGTCGTTGATTTCCTTGAACCGGTCGAGATCCAGCATGACGACGCAGAACGGCTGCTGGTGGCGGCAGGCATTGGCCAGGGCCGACTGGGCCTCGGGGAAGAAGAAGCGGCGGTTGTGGATACCGGTCAGCTCGTCGATGACCGACAGTTGTTCGAAGCTCTCCTTGAGCTGGCGGGTGTGCTCCAGGGCCCGTTCCAGCTCGGCGGTACGTTCGCGGACGGTGCGATCCATATCCCGGCGGTAGCGCCAGTTGCTCAGCAGCTGGCCGGTGATGCCGGCGATCGCCTGCAGGACCTCCAATGCCGGCCGATCGAAGTAGCCGGGTTCCGGATGGTAGGCATTGAGCACACCGGCCGGGCCCTCGCCGCCCGGGACGGGCACACACACCAGGCTGCCCGTCCGTGGTCCATTCTCCCCCGGGGTGAAGGTGTCGCACTGGGTGAGGTCGGGGCAATGCTGCATTTCGCCCTGTTCCAGGGCGCGTCCCATGAGTCCCCAGGACGACGGATAACTGTGGTCGTCGGCGCAGGGACGCGGAGCCTCACCGCTGCGCGGGTCCCAGTCCAGGGCCGCGGCGCAACGGAGGCGGTCACCGTCGGCCAGGAACACCGAGCAGCGCGCGATGCCATGGTTCTCCATCAGCGCCCCCAGGGCCTGGTACAGCAGTTCCTCCCGGTCGACCCGGTCCGGCCGGATGCGGGCCAGATCGTGGAAGGCGGACAGGGTGTCCACCAGGCGCAGGAACTGGTCCTTGAGATCACGCAGCGCGGTCACCAGCAGATGCTGTTCCATGGTCCGGCTACCCATGGCTCATGGCGGCCGCCAGGGCCCGCGTGGCACCGTCCTGCTGGCGGATGCCGATCAGCATCTCCTCCAGCCGTTCCGGTTCCAGGTCGGCAAGGAGAGGGCCGCCGGTGGCCAGTGCCGGCGGTGCTGCCTCGGCATCGGCCTGAAGCCGGTCGGCCAGCTCGATGCAGTAGGCCAGCAGTCGCAGGAAGTCGGCCTGGCCTGGGACGCTCGCCGGTTCGTGGCGGTGGGCGATGCAGGCCACCACCCGCGATGGCAGCTTCCAGCGGCGGGCGACGATACCGCCTGCCTCCAGCTCGTCCAGGCTCAGGTGGTCGGCCTCGAGCGCGGTCAGCTGCAGTTCGGGATCCTGCCGGGCCCTTCGAAACAGTTCATCCATGCGCGCCGGGAAGGCATGGACCAGCACCAGCTGGCCCAGGTTGTGCAGCAGGCCGCACAGGAAACAGGTCTCGGCCTCGTCACCGGGCAGGCCGATGAGCCGGGCGATGCCGTTGGTGAGATTGGCGGTGACCACGGCCCGGTACCAGAAGCGCTCCAGGTCGAAACTGGCGCAGGCCGCGGTATCGAACGGGGCGCTGAGGGCGATACCCAGGGCCAGGCTGCGCACCAGGTCCAGTCCCAGCACCCGGGCGATGGCCTCGGCCACGCTGTGCACCTCGTCCACCGGGTTGAAGAAGGCGGAATTGGCGACCCCCACGATGCGCGCCGCCAGCGGCGGATCCAGCTCGATGAGGGACGCCAGCTTGTGCGTGTCGATGTCCTCGTCGGCCAGCGCGGACAGGAGCTGCTGTGCCGTCCCCGGCAAGGGGGGCAGGTGCAGGATCTCCTCGATCTCGGTTCGTGGGTCGTTGGCGTCCATGCGTCCGGTCCTGGGCCGTTGCATCGCACCGATGTGACGGAAAACCGACGCACTGCCCGGATGGTTCCCTGGAGGGGGAATGCTGCAAGTTGCGGGCCATACTTGAATATTTGCCGGTCGCTGCCCGGTCCGGCGGGCCCGAACCGCGGGTCAGAGAAAACGGAGGGAGAGATCGACGGCCTCGACATCCTTGGTGAGGTCGCCGACGGAGATGTTGTCCACCCCGGTCAGGGCGACGGCCCGGACCTCGTCCAGGCCGATACCGCCGGAGGCCTCGAGCCGGGCCCGACCGGCGGTCACTGCCACCGCGGCCTCGAGTTCGGGCAGGTCGAAGTTGTCCAGCAGGATGCGTTCGGCACCGGCGGCCAGGGCGGCCTCCAGTTCGGCCCGGTTCTCGACCTCCACCTCCACCGGCAGTTCCGGCTGCAGGCGCCGGGCGGCAGCGACGGCAGCCGCCAGGCCGCCGGCGGCGGCGATGTGGTTCTCCTTGATCAGGATGGCGTCGAACAGGCCGAAGCGGTGGTTGTGGCAGCCGCCGGTGCGCACCGCGTATTTCTGGGCCAGGCGCAGCCCGGGCAGTGTCTTGCGGGTGTCCAGGATACGCACCGGCAGGTCGGCCACCGCGTCCGCATAGCGGCGTGCCCGGGTGGCGGTGCCGGACAGGGTCTGGAGGAAGTTGAGGGCGGTGCGCTCCCCGCTCAACAGGGCCCGGGCCGGGCCCTCCAGCCGCGCCAGGACCTGGCCCGCCGCCACCCGCTCCCCCTCGGCGCATTGCCAGTGGATGTGGACGCCCGGATCCAGGGTCCGGAACAGGGCCTCGAACCAGGGCGCACCGCAGAGCACGGCGTCCTGGCGGCTGATCACCTCGCACCGGGCCCGTGACCCCGCCGGCACCAGGGCGGCGGTCAGGTCGCCGCTGCCCAGGTCCTCGTCCAGGGCCTGGCGCACCTGGCGTTCGATGTCGTGCTGCATGGCCTCCAGTCGCATGGGCCGCCGGTCCCCTCAGCGCGCCGCGCGCCGCCCGCGGGTGGGGCGGTGGGGCCGGGAGAGATAGTCGTCCCGCAGCCGCCGCACCAGGCCGGCCAGCAGCCAGAGGCTCAGCAGGTTGGGCAACGCCATGAGGATGTTGGTGACATCGGCGATGTTCCAGACCAGCTTGACGGGAACCGCCGCCCCCACCACCACCAGCAGGGAGTAGACCACCCGGTAGGGCATCACTGCCCGTTCCCCGAACAGGAAGCGGGCCGAGCGGTCGCCGTAGTAGGACCAGGCGATGATGGTGGAGAAGGCGAACAGGGCCAGGCCGATGCCGACCACCCAGGCGCCGGCCGGGCCCAGGGTGCTGGCGAAGGCCCGTGCCGTCAGGCCGGAGCTGATCAGATCCGCCGGCCGGTCCAGGTAACTGCCGGTGACCACGATCACCAGCCCGGTCAGGGTGCAGATGACCAGGGTGTCGATGAAGGGTTCCATCATGGCCACCAGGCCCTCCCGTACCGGTTCGTTGGTCCGGGCCGCGGCATGGGCCATGGGCGAGGATCCCAGGCCGGCCTCGTTGGAGAACAGACCCCGGGCCACGCCCCAGCGGATGGCCTCGCCCACGGCGGCGGCACCCACCGCCCAGGGTTCGAGCGCATGGCGGATGATGGTGTGCAGGGCGCCAGGGATGGCCGGGAGGTGGTTGGCGAGCACCAGCAACGAGGCCGAGAGATAGAGCACTGCCATGAAGGGTACCAGGATGCTGGCCACCTGGGCGATGCGCCGCACGCCACCGATGATGACCAGCCCCACCAGGATGCCCATCAGGCTGCCCAGCAGCCAGCCGGCCTGGTGGGCGCCGGGGAAGAGGTAGGCAACCCCGTCCACCACCGAGTTGGCCTGGACCATGTTGCCGATGCCGAAGGAGGCGACCAGGGCGAAGCTGGCGAAGGCCGTGGCGGTCCGCTTCATGTGCAACCCGTGCAGCAGGCTGTACATGGGACCGCCGGCGACCTCGCCCTTGGCGTCCACCTCCCGGAAACGGACCGCCAGGGTACATTCGGTGAACTTGGTCGCCATGCCCAGGACGGCGGTCACCCACATCCAGAACAGGGCGCCGGGCCCGCCCAGGGCGATGGCGGTGGCGACCCCGGCGATGTTACCGGTGCCGACGGTGGCCGAGAGGGCGGTGGACAGGGCCTGGAAATGGGACACCTCGCCCTGATGGCTGGGGTCGCTGTAACGCCCCGCGATCAGGGCCAGCGAGTGGCGGAAGCCGCGGACCTGGATGAAACCCATGCGCAGGGTAAGATAGACGCCGGTGCCGAGGAGCACGACCAGGGTCAGGGGGTTGCCCCACAACAGGCCCGACAGGCGGCCGGTCCAGTCGGTGAGCTGCTGGAAGAACTCGGTCATGGCGCGGCATTATAGCCCGGTTCGCGCCCCGTCGCTGTCATGGAACTGTCATCTGCATGAGGTTCAATAGCGGGCGACCATGTCATCATCGAACCCACGGACCCCCATTCTCATCGTCGAGGACGAGGCCTCCATCCGGGCCATGCTGCGCTTCGCCCTGGAGCGGGCGGGGTACGCCTGCGTGGAAGCGGCGACGGCGGCCGAGGCCAGGCTGCGACTGGCAGAATCGACCCCGGCCCTGGCCCTGGTGGACTGGATGCTGCCGGACCGCAGCGGCCTCGACCTGGTGCGGGAATGGAAGGAGGACGAATGCCACGCCGCCCTGCCGGTGATCCTGGTGACGGCCCGGGGCGAGGAGGCCGACAAGCTGCGGGGGTTCGAGTGCGGCGCCGACGACTATGTCACCAAGCCCTTCTCGCCGCGCGAGCTGCTGGCGCGGATCCGGGCCGTGCTGCGCCGGGGCCAGGCCCAGGCACCGCCCCCGGTGCTGGAGCTGGACGGCCTGCGGCTGGACACGGCCGCCCATCGCGTGAGCGCGGGTGGCCAGCGACTGGAAATGGGACCGACCGAGTTCCGCCTGCTGCATTTCTTCCTGACCCACCAGGACCGGGTCTACAGCCGGGCCCAGTTGCTCGATCATGTCTGGGGGCGTAACGTGTACGTCGAGGAGCGCACCGTGGACGTGCACATTCGCCGCCTGCGCAAGGCGCTGGCGCCGAGCGGGCACGATCGCCTGGTGCAGACGGTGCGCGGGGCGGGTTACCGTTTTTCGAGCGATGGCTGAACCTTGGATCTGACCCCGAGCTGGCGCCGTGACATCCTGGTGACGGCCGCCCTGCTGCTGGCCGGGTTGCTGGCCGGCGCCCTGTTCCATGCCGCGGCCTGGGGCCTGGCGCTGGCGCTGGCGGTGGCCCTGGGCTGGCACCTGCGCAACCTCTACCGCCTCGACCGCTGGCTGCGCGGGCGCAGCCGGCGGTTCCATCCGCCGGAATCCCGTGGTGTCTGGGACGAGCTGTTCCAGCGCATCTACCGCCTGCAGCAGCGCAACCGCAAGCGCAAGCGCAAGCTGGGCAACATGCTGAGCCGGTTCCAGGCCGCCACCGCGGCCATGCCCGATGCCAGCGTGGTGCTGCGGGCCGACGACAGCATCGAGTGGTGGAACCCGGCGGCCGAGCGGCTGCTGGGGTTGAGCCACCCGCGTGACATCGGCCAGCGCATCGGCAACCTGGTGCGGCACCCCGACTTCGTCGAATACCTCGCCCGCGGCGATTACCGGGGGGCGGTGGTGTTCCCCTCGCCCGTGTCCCTGACCACGCGGCTGTCGGCCCGTATCGCCCCCTATGGCAACAAGCGCCGGCTGCTGGTGGTGGGCGATGTCACCCGCCTGGAACAGCTGGAACAGATGCGGCGCGACTTCGTGGCCAACCTGTCCCACGAGCTGCGTACCCCCCTCACGGTGCTGGTCGGCTACCTGGAGACCCTGGCCGAGGACCCGGAGGCGGCGGGGCAGTGGGGGACCGTGCTGCAGGCCATGCGGGAACAGGGCGAGCGCATGCAGCACATCGTCGACGATCTGCTGATGCTGTCACGGCTGGAGACGGAACCGCCCAGCGACGATGCCGGGCCGGTGGACATGCCGGCCATCATCGACC
>JALWSQ010000253.1 GCA_026993645.1 Thiohalobacter sp. | reverse complement strand
GACCTACATCGGCTCGCTGCCGGGCAAGATCATCCAAAACCTGGCCAAGGTGGGGATCCGCAACCCGCTGTTCCTGCTGGACGAGATCGACAAGATGTCCATGGACTTCCGCGGCGACCCCTCGTCGGCCCTGCTGGAGGTGCTGGATCCGGAACAGAACAGCACCTTCAACGACCACTACCTGGAGGTGGATTTCGACCTCTCCGACGTGATGTTCGTGGCCACCGCCAACACCATGAACATCCCCGGTCCCTTGCTGGACCGCATGGAGGTCATCCGCATCCCCGGTTACACCGAGGACGAGAAGATCAACATCGCCCGGCGCTACCTGCTGCCCAAGCAGATCCGGGCCAACGGCCTGCGCGAGGAGGAGCTGGACGTCACCGACGACAGCCTGCGCGACATCGTGCGCCACTACACGCGCGAGGCCGGCGTGCGCAACCTGGAGCGGGAGATCGCCAAGATCTGCCGCAAGGTGGTGAAGGAACTGGTGTTGCACAAGAGCGAGGGCCAGCTGGTGGTCACCCCGGACAACCTGGACAAGTACCTGGGTGTGCGCCGCTTCCGTTATGGCCGGGCCGAGGAGCGGGACCAGGTGGGGCAGGTCACCGGCCTGGCCTGGACCGAGGTGGGCGGCGAGCTGCTCACCATCGAGGCCGCCATCGTGCCCGGCAAGGGCCGGCTGCTTCACACCGGCCAGCTCGGCGATGTGATGCAGGAGTCGATCCAGGCGGCCATGACCGTGGTGCGCAGCCGGGCGGCGGTGCTGGGCATCGACCCCGATTTCCACCAGAAGTACGACATGCACGTGCACGTCCCCGAGGGGGCCACGCCCAAGGACGGTCCCAGTGCCGGGGTCGGCATGTGTACCGCCCTGGTGTCGGCGCTGACCAAGATCCCGGTGCGGGCGGACGTGGCCATGACCGGCGAGATCACGCTGCGCGGCGAGGTGCTGCCCATCGGCGGGCTCAAGGAGAAGCTGCTGGCGGCCCACCGCGGTGGGATCACCACGGTGCTGATCCCGGAGGAAAACGAGAAGGATCTCGTGGAGATCCCGGCCAACGTGAAGGAAAAGCTCGACATCCGTCCGGTGCGCTGGATCGACCAGGTGCTGGAGGTGGCGCTGACCCACATGCCCACCCCCCACGAGGGAGCCGAGCCGGGCCAGAGCGGGGCCGAGGCCACGCCGGCCAAGACCGGCGGCCGACGCAAGGGCAAGGGCACCCCGCTGCACGCCCACTGAGGCCGATGTGACCGCCGGCCGGGGCGGTTGACCCCGTCCCGGCCGCTTGGTATAAAGGCCGCCCGATCTCGGGGCAGGGGGCCGGCCCGTGGCTGGCAAAGGCGGCCGTGATCCCTTAGACTTGTTGGCTCTCCCAGGGTGCTTAGCTCAGTCGGGAGAGCGTCGCCCTTACAAGGCGAATGTCGGGGGTTCGAATCCCTCAGCACCCACCAGGGTTCGGAGTGGTAGTTCAGCTGGTTAGAATACCGGCCTGTCACGCCGGGGGTCGCGGGTTCGAGTCCCGTCCACTCCGCCATCTTACTGCCGCCCGCGCGGGCTGCGGCAGCCAGGGGCGTCCTTGAAAGGACGCCCTTTTGTTTTGTACAGTCCACACCTTCGTCAGACAGACAAATTCGGAACTCCGCCATGCTGCAGGCCATTCGGGACCGTATCACGGGCGTCATCGCCTGGATCATCATCGGCGTCATCGGCGTCACCTTCGCGCTCTGGGGCATCGACTGGTACCTCAAGCGTTCCACCCACATCTATGCCGCCAAGGTGAACGGGGTCGAGATCTCGGTGCCGCAATTCCGGTTCGCCTACCAGCAGCGCCTGGAACGCATGCGCATGCTGCTGGGCAAGCGGTTCGACCGCTCCCGCATCGACGAGAACGCGCTCAAACGAAGGGTCCTGGACGGCCTGGTGGAGAACGAGCTGCTGGCGCAGGCGGCCCGGGACCAGGGCTTCGCCATCAGCGATGCCCTGCTGGCGGCCAGGATCAGCGCCAACAAGGCGTTCCAGGAGAAGGGCAAGTTCTCCGAGCAACGCTACCAGCGGTTGCTGGCGAGCAATGGCATGACCCCGCGCCAGTACGAGGAACGCATGCGCCGTTCCCTGCTGGTCAACCAGTTCCTGACCGCGGTCACCGCCACTGCCTTTGCCACCGACTCGGAATTGCGTGATGCGCTGCGGCTGCAGGGCCAGAAGCGGGACGTCGCCTACCTGCGCCTGGCCGCGGCGCTGTTCATGCCGCAGATGCAGGTGACGCCCCAGGAGGTGAGCGCCTACTACAAGGATCATCCCAAGGCCTATCGCCTGCCGGAGCGGGTGCGGTTGGAATACCTGGAGCTGACCGAGGACGAGGTCGCCCGCCAGGTGAAGGTGAGTGACGCCGACATCCGACAGCGTTACCAGCAGGACAAGAAGCGCTACACCCGGCCCGAGGAACGGCGGGCACGGCACATCCTGATCAAGGTGGCCAAGGATGCCAGCCCGGCGGAGGTGGCCAAGGCCAAGGCCAGGACGGAGGCGCTGGTGAAACAGCTGCGGGCGGGTGCCTCGTTCGAGGCGCTGGCGAAGAAATATTCCGCCGACCCGGGCTCGGCGGCCAAGGGCGGCGACTTGGGCTTCTTCACTCGTGGTGCCATGGTGCCCGAGTTCGACAAGGCGGTGTTCAGCCTGAAGAAGGGCCAGATCAGTGACCCCGTGCGCACCAGTTTCGGTTTCCACATCATCCAGGTCACCGACATCAAGCCGGCCCACGTCCAGCCCCTGGCCGAGGTCCGAGACGACATCCGCCACGAGCTGCAGAAGGAGCGGGTGGAGGGGATCTTCTACGACCGCTCGGAGCAGCTGGGGCGGCTGACCTTCGAACATCCCGATACCTTGGAGCTGGCGGCGGAGAAGCTGGGCCTGAAGGTCAAGAAGAGCGGCTGGGTGAACCGGGACGGGCAGCAGCAGGGCATCGGCCGCTATCCCCAGGTGGTGGAATCGGCCTTCAGCGAGGACGTGCTGGAGGGGGGCAACAACAGCGAGGTGATCGAGGTCAAGCCAGGGCACGTGTTCGTCATCCGGGTGGTGGACCACAAGGCCGCCAGCCGGCTGCCGCTGGAGACCGCGCGCCCGGCCATCATCGCCCGCCTGGAGAAGCAGAAGGCGTCCGCCCTGGTGAAGAAGAAGGGTGAGGCCCTGCTGCGGGAACTGCACCAGGGCGCCGGGTGGGACAAGGTGATCGCCGAGGTCGGCATCGAGCACCTGAAGCTCGAGCGGGTGAGCGGTCTGACCCGTGACGACCGCAAGCGGGATCCCGCCATCGTCCGGCGTGCCTTCGCCCTGCCGCGGCCCCGGCAGGGCAAGCCCAGCCTGGGTGGACTGGCCCTGGACAACGGCGACTACGTGCTGATCCAGGTGAGCAAGGTGGAGGACGCGGATCCGGCCAAGGCCGACCAGGCGACACGCACCGGCATGCGCCGGCAGCTGGCCCAGGCCTACGGCAGCGATGCCGCCCAGGCCATGATCCGGCGCCTGAAGCAGGCGGCGAAGGTCGAGACCCACCTGGACAGCCTGTAACGGGCGGCCGCGCCCGGGCCGCGCGGTCCGGTGCCCCGACGGAGGCCGGCATGGCATGAAGCTCCACTGGCAGATCCTGCTGGCCCTGGTGCTGGCAGTGGCCGTGGGTCTGGTCACCGGGCCCGATACCCGGCTGTTCGGCCTGTCCCTGACCGCGGCCTACCAGTTCGTCGGCAGCCTGTTCATGAACGGGCTGCGTATGCTCATCGTGCCGCTGATCATGTCCTCCATCATCACCGGCGTGGCCGGGCTGGGGGCCCGCGGGGATCTCGGCCGCCTCGGCGGTCGGACCCTGCTCTACTACATGACCACCAGCCTGCTGGCCATCCTGGTGGGTCTGGGCCTGGTGGACCTGTTCCAGCCGGGCATCGTCGGCGGCCAGCCGGCCCGGGAGGCGCTGGGGCTGGCACCGGTGCCGGCGGACCTGGTGGCCCGGGTCCAGGGCAAGGGGACCGGCGACCTGGTCGCCATCTTCCTGCGCATGGTTCCGGTCAACATCGTTTCGGCCGCCGCCCAGGGGCAGATGCTGGGCCTGATCTTCTTCAGCCTCCTGTTCGGTTACTTCATGAGCCGGATCGAGGGTGAACCGGCCAGGACCCTGCACGCCTTCTGGGAGGGGGTGTTCGGGGTCATGATGTGCATGACCGAGTGGATCATGCGCTTCGCACCCCTCGGCGTGTTCGCCCTGGTGACCAGGGTGGTGGCCACCACCGGCCTGGGGGCCTTTCGCCCGCTGCTGGTCTTCTTCGTCACCGTGCTGCTGGCGCTGGCGGTGCACGCGCTGGTGGTCCTGCCGGCCCTGCTGCGCCTGCTGGGGCGGGTGGATCCTCGGCGCCACTACCGGGCCATGGCGCCGGCGCTGCTGACGGCCTTTTCCACCGCGTCGTCCTCGGCCACCCTGCCGGTCACCATGGAGTGCGTGGAACGGGGCGCGGGCGTCTCCAACCGGGTGACCAGCTTCGTGCTGCCGCTGGGGGCGACGGTCAACATGGACGGCACCGCCCTGTACGAATGCGTGGCGGCCCTGTTCATCGCCCAGGCCTACGGCCTGCACCTGAGTTTCGCCACCCAGTTCAGCGTGGTGGTCATCGCCCTGCTGACCTCCATCGGCGTGGCCGGCATTCCCGCCGCCAGCCTGGTGGCCATCAGCGTCATCCTCGGCAGCATCGGCCTGCCCCTGGAGGCCGTGGGCCTGATCCTGGCGGTGGACCGGGTGCTGGATATGTGCCGCACCGCGGTCAACGTGTTCAGTGACTCCTGCGGGGCGGTGCTGATGGCCCGGCTGGAGGGAGAGCGGCCACTGGCCTGAGGCGACCGGCCGGGCACCGGTCAGTCGACGGGACCGGCCCCCACGATGTGGTAGCCGGAATCCACGTAGAGCACGTCACCGGTGATGCCTGCCGCCAGGTCGGAGCAGAGGAAGGCGGCGGCGTTGCCCACGTCCTCGATGGTCACGTTACGACGCAGGGGGGCGTTGGCGGCGGCATAGTCCAGCAGCTTGCGGAAGCTGCCGATACCCGAGGCCGCCAGGGTGCGGATGGGGCCGGCGGAGACCGCGTTCACCCGGATACCGTCCGGGCCCAGGCTGTAGGCCATGTAGCGCACGTTGGCCTCCAGGCTGGCCTTGGCCACGCCCATGACATTGTAGTTGGGCAGGGCGCGCACGGCGCCCAGGTAGCTGAGAGTGAGCAGGGCGCCGTTGCGGCCCTGCATCATGGGGCGGGCCGCCTTGGCCAGGGCGGTGAAGCTGTAGGCGCTGATGTCCTGTGCCTGCAGGAACCCAGCCCGGGTGACGCTGTCCACGTAATCGCCCTGCAGCTGCTCGCGCGGCGCGAAGGCGGCGGAGTGGACCAGGATGTCCAGC
This sequence comes from Thiohalobacter sp., assembly GCA_026993645.1. GTDB lineage: Bacteria > Pseudomonadota > Gammaproteobacteria > Thiohalobacterales > Thiohalobacteraceae > JALWSQ01. The sequence goes on along the minus strand of JALWSQ010000253.1, from coordinate 6,133 downwards.
CCGTCCCAGTGCTCGCCGAGCCGGGCGAAGACCGCATCGATCTCCTCGTCCGAGGCCAGGTCGCAGGGAAGGCAGAGGTCCGAGCCCAGTTCGGCGGCCAGCTTCTCCACCCGCGGCCGGAGCTTGTCGTTCTGGTAGGTGAAGGCCAGTTCGGCGCCTTCCCGCTGCATGGCCTGGGCGATGCCCCAGGCGATGGAGCGGTTGCTGGCCAGGCCAACGATGAGGCCGCGTTTGCCCTGCAGGAATCCCATGATGTCCGCTCTCCCGTATACAAGCCGAGCGCGTACTATATAATGAGCCGCATCCGCTATGCCAGTGAGGAACCATGAGCACAGCCTCCCCGCCCAGCCCCGCCGGTGGCGGTCCGTCGGGCCGGTCATGACCCGGCGTATCGGCCCGGTCGCCGGCGGCTTGTCCCTGCTGGTGCTGCTGATCCTTTTACTGTCGTCGGCGCCGCTGCCGGCGGCACCCTCGGCGGCCCTGGGCTACAGCCCCAAGTATCCGCCCGGTTTCGACCACTTCGATTACGTGAACCCCCATGCCCCCAAGGGCGGCCAGATCGTGCTGGCCGGCTTTGGCAACTTCGACAGCCTCAACCCCTTCGTCCTCAAGGGGGTGGCAGCGGATGGTCTGGAAGAACTGGTGTTCGAGACCCTGATGGTGCAGAGCGAGGACGAACCCTACAGCCTCTATCCGCTGCTGGCGGACGACATTGCCCTGGCCCCGGACAAGCTGTCGGTGACCTTCCACATTAACCCCAAGGCCCGTTTTTCCAACGGGGATCCGGTGACCGCAGCCGACGTCAAGTTCTCCTTCGACACCCTGATGAGCAAGGCGGCGCACCCGCGTTACCGTCTGTACTGGGCCGATATCAAGCGGGCCGTGGTACTCGGGCCGCACCGGATCCGCTTCGACTTCGCCCGGGTCAACCCGGAGCTGCACCTGATCGCGGCCCAGATCCCGGTGTTCTCACGCAAGTGGGTGGGGGATACGCCGTTCGACAAGCTCAGCCGCAAGCCGCCCATCGGCAGCGGCCCCTACCGGGTGGTCAAGGTGGACCTGGGCAAGACCATCGTCTACCAGCGCAATCCCGACTACTGGGCGCGCGACCTGAACACCCGCCGGGGCATGTTCAATTTCGATCGCGTGATCTACAAGTACTACAAGGACAGCACGGTCCAGCTGGAGGCACTCAAGGCCGGCGAGTTCGACTTCAAGCTGGTGAACTATTCCAAGCAATGGGCCCGGGACTACGTCGGGCCCCAGTTCGACGACGGGCGCATCCGCAAGGAGAACCTGCCCCATCACAACGATGCCGGCATGCAGGGTTTCGTGTTCAACACCCGGCGGGCCAAGTTCCGCGACCGCCGGGTGCGGCGTGCCATCGCCCTGGCATTCGATTTCGACTGGTCCAACCGCAACCTGTTCTACAACCAGTACAAGCGCTGCGACAGCTATTTCAGCAACAGCGAGCTGGCGGCCCAGGGGTTGCCGAAGGGGTTGGAGCTGAAGCTGCTGGAGCCCTTCCGCGACCGGTTGCCGAAGGCCATCTTCACCCGGGTCTGGCGTCCACCGGATACCTCGCAGCCGGGTTCCCTGCGCCGGCACCTGCGCGAGGCCCAGCGGCTGCTGCGCGCCGCTGGCTGGACCGTGCGTGATGGCCTGTTGCGCAACGCCCGCGGCGAACCCATGGTGATCGACTTCGTGCTGGCCCAGCGCGGCTTCGAACGCATCCTCGGGCCCTACGCCCACAACCTGAAGAAGCTCGGTATCACGCTGCGCTACCGCACCGTGGACGTGTCGCTCTACCTGCGCCGTCGGCGCATGTTCGATTTCGATATGATGGTGGCCTCCTTTCCCCAGTCCCAGTCGCCCGGCAACGAGCTGTACAACATGTGGTCCTCGCGTTCGGCCAACCAGGAGGGCTCCAACAACCTGGCCGGGATCAAGGACCCGGTGGTGGACGCCCTCATCGACGACATCGTGTTCGCCAGGGACCGCCGGCACCTGGTCGCTGCCGCCCACGACCTGGATCGGGTGTTGCTCTACGGCGAATACCTGGTCCCCAACTGGTACATCGACCATCACCGCGTGGCTTACTGGGACAAGTTCGAGCGGCCCCGCAAGCTGCCGCTCTACTACGAGGCCGAGCCCTGGGTGCTGGAGACCTGGTGGTCCAAGGCGGCGGCCGACCACCAGGGTCAGGGGCAGGGATCACGCTAGGTGGCGGTCTATATCCTCAAGCGGCTGTTACTGATGATTCCGACGCTGTTCGGGGTCATGCTCATCACCTTCACCATCACCCAGTTCGTGCCGGGCGGGCCGGTGGAGCAGCTCATCGAGCAGCTGGAACATGCCCAGGCCAGTGGCGAGGCCACCGGCGCCAGCCAGCGACTGTACCGCGGCGATGCCGGCCTCGATGCGGAGAAGATCCAGGAACTCAAGGCGCTGTATGGCTTCGACAAGCCGGCCTGGCAGCGTTTCCTGGAGATGATACGCAACTATGCCACTTTCAATCTGGGCGAGAGCTACTTCCACCAGCGCTCGGTGATGGACCTGATCCGCTCCAAGCTGCCGGTCTCGGTCAGCCTCGGCCTCTGGACCTTCTTCATCACCTACCTGCTGTGCATACCGCTCGGCATCGCCAAGGCCGTGCGCGACGGCACGCCGTTCGACGTCACCACCAGCACCCTGGTCCTGGTGGGCTACGCCATCCCCGGTTTCGTGCTCGGCATCGTGCTGCTGGTCCTGTTCGGGGGAGGCTCGTTCTGGCACCTGTTCCCCCTGCGCGGGTTGGTGTCGGACAACTGGCACCAGCTGTCGCTGGGGGGCAAGATCCTGGACTACCTGTGGCACATCACCCTGCCGGTGATCTCGCTGTCGGTGGGTAGCCTGGCGGTGATGACCATGCTGACCAAGAACGCCTTCATCGAGGAGCTGCGCAAGCAGTACGTGCTCACGGCCCGGGCCAAGGGCCTGGGCGAGCGCGCGGTGCTGTACCGGCAGGTGTTCCGCAATGCCATGATCCCGCTGGTCACCGGGTTTCCCTCGGCCTTCATCATGGCCTTCTTCTCCGGTAGCATCCTGATCGAGACCATCTTCTCCCTGGACGGCCTGGGACTGCTGTCCTACGAGTCCATCATGCGGCGTGATTACCCGGTGGTGCTGGGCAGCCTGTACCTGTTCACCCTGCTGGGGCTGGCGGCCAAGCTGCTGACCGACATCACCTACGTCCTGGTCGATCCCCGGATCCAGTTCGAGGCGGCGGAATGAACACCGGCAACGGTTCGCACCTGTCGCCGAGCCAGCGCGCCTGGCGCCGCTTCCGGGCCAACCGGCGCGGCTATGTCAGCCTGTGGATCTTCGGTATCCTGTTCGTCACCAGCCTGTTCGCCGAGGTGCTGAGCAACGACAAGCCCCTGGTGATCTACTACCACCAGGCCTATTACTTCCCCCTGTTCCATGCCTACCCGGAGACCACCTTCGGCGGGGATTTCGAGACCGAGGCCGACTACACCGATCCCTACGTGCGCAAGCTGATCACCACGGGGGGCAACTGGGCCATCTTCCCGCCCAACCCCTATAGTTTCGACACCATCAACTATTTCACCGATCACCCCAATCCGGCGCCGCCGTCGCGCGCCAACCTGCTGGGCACCGACGACCGCGGCCGCGACGTGCTGGCGCGGCTCATCTACGGCTTCCGAATCTCGGTGCTGTTCGCCTTCGCCCTGACCATCGTGGGCACCCTGATCGGCATCCTGGCCGGCGCGGTGCAGGGCTACTTCGGGGGCAAGGTGGACCTGTTCGCCCAGCGTCTGATCGAGATCTGGAGTTCCATGCCGGAGCTCTACCTGCTGATCATCTTCGCCTCCCTGTTCCAGCCCAGTATCCTGCTCCTGCTGGTGCTGTTGTCGCTGTTCGGCTGGATGGGGCTGGCGGACTATGTGCGGGCCGAGTTCCTGCGGGGTCGCAACATGGACTACGTCAAGGCCGCGCGGGCCCTGGGCGTTTCCAACCGCGGCATCATGTTGCGGCACCTGCTGCCCAACAGCATGACGCCGGTCATCACCTTTCTGCCGTTTCGCATCAGCGGGGCCATCCTCGCCCTCACCAGCCTGGACTTCCTCGGCCTCGGCGTGCCACCGACCACGCCCAGCCTGGGCGAGCTGCTGTCGCAGGGCAAGGAGAACATCGAGGCCTGGTGGCTGTCGGTGAGTACCTTCGTGGTGCTGGTGGGTACCCTGATGCTGCTGATCTTCATAGGCGAGGCGCTGCGCGAGGCCATGGATGCGCGCCGGCTCTAGGACATGGCGATGAACGAGACCAACAGGCTGCTGCAGGTGGAGGATCTGTCCGTCAGCTTCGCCCAGGCCGGGGCCGAGCCCCTGACCGTGGTGCGGCATGTCAGCTTCGACATCCGGCCGGGGGAGAAGCTGGCCCTGGTGGGCGAGTCCGGTTCGGGCAAGTCGGTGACGGCCCTGTCCCTGCTGCGCCTGCACCCGGCGGACCGGACCCGCTATCCCACGGGGCGCATCCTGTTCGAGGGCCGCGACCTGCTGCGCCTGCCGGAACGGGAGGTGCGGACCCTGCGGGGCCAGGCCATGGCCATGATCTTCCAGGAGCCCATGACCTCGCTGAACCCGGTGTATCCCATCGGCCAGCAGCTGATGGAGCCGTTGCTGCTGCACCAGGGAATGTCCCGCGCCCAGGCCCGCCGCCGCATGATCGAGCTGCTGGACCGTACCGGCATTCCCGAGCCCCACAAGCGTTTCGATGCCTACCCGCACATGCTGTCCGGCGGCCAGCGCCAGCGGGTGATGATCGCCATGGCGCTGGCCTGTTCCCCGCGGCTGCTGATCGCCGACGAGCCCACCACGGCCCTGGACGTGACCGTGCAGGCGCAGATCCTGGCCCTGCTGGAGGAACTGCAGCGGGAGTTTTCCATGGCGGTGCTGCTCATCACCCACGATCTCAACGTGGTGCGCCGCTTCGCCCAGCGCATCTGCGTCATGAAGGACGGCGAGCTGGTGGAACAGGCGGCGGCCGATGAGCTGTTCGCCCGGCCGCGCCATCCCTATACGCGCCACCTGCTGGATTCGCAGCCGGAACCGATGATCCCGGCGGGGGAGACGCGCCGCCTGGCCGGCCGGCCGCTGTTGCTGGCGGCGCGCAACCTGCGCTGCCACTTTCCGGTCAAGGCGGGGTTGCTGCGCCGTCGCATCGGTGAGATCCGGGCGGTGGACGATGTCTCCATCGAGCTGCGCCAGGGCGAGACCCTGGGCATCGTCGGCGAGTCCGGTTCCGGCAAGTCCACGCTGGGGCTGTGCCTGCTGCGGCTGCAGGACTGTGCGGGGGAGATCGCGTTCGACGGCGAGCGCCTGGATGGCCGCAGCCAGCGGGAGATCCGGCCGCTGCGGCGCCACTTCCAGGTGGTGTTCCAGGATCCCTATTCCTCGCTGTCGCCGCGCATGACCATCGGCCAGATCATGGCCGAGGGGTTGCGTATCCATTTCCGGGCGCAGTCGCGGGAGGAACACCGGCGCCGCATCCTGGCCATGCTGGAGGAGGTGGGGCTGGATCAGGACGCGCTCTGGCGCTACCCGCACGAGTTCTCCGGCGGCCAGCGCCAGCGCATCGCCATCGCCCGGGTGGCCGTGCTGGAACCTCGGCTCATCCTGCTGGACGAGCCCACCAGTGCGCTGGACGTATCGGTGCAGAAGCAGGTGCTGGAGCTGCTGCGGCGCCTGCAGCAACGCCACGGGCTCAGCTACCTGTTCATCTCCCACGATCTCAAGGTCATCCGGGCCATCTCCCATCGGGTCATGGTGATGCGCCAGGGACGCATCATCGAGGTGGGGGAGACCGAGCAGCTCTTCACCCGGCCGCAGCAGGACTACACGCGCGAGCTCCTGAGTGCTTCGCTGTTCACCGCTTCCGACCGCTGAGGCGGTCTGGGGGGGAGGTGTAGGATGCGCAAAGGCCCGAAGGGCCGTGCGCATCGATGGCCGTGCGCATCATGGCATGCCACCGTCACGGATGGTGGCGCACCGTTGTTGGGCACACTCGCTGCGCTCGCTTTGCCCAACCTACGGGGGCCACGCACCCGCCGTGGTTGGGGATGGCAGCGTCC
>JALWSQ010000252.1 GCA_026993645.1 Thiohalobacter sp. | reverse complement strand
CGCTCCTGCCTGCCCCTTGACCTGCCCCCGCCCTGCCGCCACTATGCCGACGGCGCCCCGGCAGCCAAGGGGCAGGCAGGAGCGAGCCCAATGAAGACCCGAACGATCTGCGTCCTCGGCGGTACCGGTTTCGTCGGCCGCCATCTCTGCAACCGGTTGAGCGCGGCCGGCTGGCGGCTGCGGGTCCCCACCCGCCATCTGAGCCGGCACCGGGACCTGCTGGTGGTGCCCGGGGTGCACCTGGTCGAGGCCTCGGTCCACGACGATGCCACCCTGCGCGAGCTGCTGACCGGCTGCGCTGCCGCCATCAACCTGGTCGGCATCCTCAACGAGTCCCGCAAGGGCCGGGACTTCACCCGGGTCCACGTGGAACTGCCGCGCCGGCTGGCGGCGGCCTGCCTGGAGACCGGCGTGCCGCGCCTGTTGCACATGAGCGCGCTCAATGCCAACCCGGCGGAGCGTCACAGCCAGTACCTGCGCACCAAGGGCGAGGGGGAGGACGCCGTCCATGCCATGGCCTCGGCGGCACTGCAGGTCACCAGCTTCCAGCCCGCCGTGATCTTCGGGTCCGACGACAGCTTCTTCAATCGCTTCGCGGCGCTCTTGGAAATGATCCCCTGGGTCTTCCCCCTGGCCTGCCCGGACGCCCGCATGGCACCGGTGTACGTGGGCGACGTGGTGGAGGCCTTCACCCGGGTGCTGGAGGACCCGGGCTATGCCGGGCGCCGCTGCCAGTTGTGCGGCCCGCGGGAATACCGGCTCGAGGACCTGGTGCGCTACACCGCCGAACAGCTGGGGCTGCAACGCGAGATCCTGGGCCTGCCGCCCCTGGCCTCGCGCCTGCAGGCCCAGATCCTGGAATGGGTGCCGGGCCGGCCGTTCTCGCTGGACAACTTCTGGTCCCTGCAGCGCCCCGCCGTCTGTGACAAGAACTGCCTCCCGCAGCTGGGCATCACGCCCACCGCCGTGGAGTCCGTCGTACCCTTCCACCTCGGCCACCGCGGCCACCGCCGCCGCTACGATCGCTACCGGCGACAGGCCCGGCGCGGCGGCGCCCCATCCGGCCAATGAAGACCTACCTGGTGGGCGGGGCCGTGCGCGACAAGCGGCTGGGCCTGCCGGTGAAGGAGCGGGACTGGGTGGTGGTGGGCGCGACACCGGAGGAGATGCGGGCGCGTGGCTTCAAACCGGTGGGCAAGGACTTCCCGGTCTTCCTCCACCCTGAGACCGGGGAGGAGTACGCCCTGGCCCGCACCGAGCGCAAGACCGGCCACGGCTACAAGGGGTTCAGCTTCCATGCCGCGCCGGACGTCACCCTGGAGGAGGACCTGCGCCGCCGCGACCTCACCATCAATGCCATGGCCGAGGACGAGCAGGGCCGGCTGATCGACCCCTGGCACGGCCTGGACGACCTCGAGCAGGGCGTGCTGCGCCACGTCTCCCCCGCCTTCGCGGAGGACCCGCTGCGGGTGTTGCGCGTGGCCCGGTTCGCGGCCCGTTTCGCCCGCTGGGGGTTTCACATCGCCCACGGCACCTTCGCCCTCATGAAGCGCATGGTGGAGAGCGGCGAGATCGATCACCTGGTGCCGGAACGGGTATGGACGGAGACGGTCAAGGCCCTGCAGACCGACAACCCGGAGCGCTACTTCGAGGTGCTGCACCGGTGCGGCGCCCTGGACCGGCTGTTCCCGGAACTGGCCCGGTTGTTCGGGGTGCCGCAGCCGGCCCACTGGCACCCGGAAGGCGATGCCGGCCGGCACAGCCTGCTGGCCCTGGCCGCGGCCGCCCGCCTGACACCGGATCCCCGGGTCCGCTTCGCTGCCCTGGTGCACGACCTGGGCAAGGGCACCACGCCCGGTGACCGACTGCCCCACCACCACCGCCACGAGCAGCGTGGCCGCAAGCTCATCGAGGCCATGGCGCGCCGGCTGAAGATCCCCAACGACTACCGCGACCTGGCCCTGCTCACCGCCCGCTGGCACAGCCATGTCCACCGAGCCCTGGAACTGCGGCCCGCCACCCTGCTCCAGGTGCTGGAGGGCACCGATGCCTACCGCCGGCCGGAACGCTTCGAGCAGTTCCTGCTGGCCTGCACCGCGGACGCCCAGGGCCGGGGCCAGACGCCGCCCCCCGACTATCCCCAGGCGACACTGATGCGCCAGGCGCTGGCGGTCACCCGCGACATCGATGCCCGCCCCTTCCTGGCCCAGGGCATCGAGGGTCCGGCGCTGGGGGAACGGGTGCGCCAGGCACGGCTGGCCGCCCTGCGGCGGCTGCGCCGTACCCGGCCCTGACGCCGCTCAGCCGGCCTTGCCCACGATCACGGTCACCATGCGGTCGGGATGGATCCGGCGCCGGAAGGCATCCTTCACCTGGTCCAGGGTGACCGCCTGGATCCGGGCGTTGAAGGTCTCCAGGTAATCCAGCGGCAGGCCGTAGAAGCCGATCATGGCGATGTATTCCAGGATCTTGGCATTGCTGTCGATGCGCAGCGGGTAACCACCGGTGATGTGGCGCTTGGCCGCCGCCAGTTCCGCCGCCGTGGGGCCTTCGGCCACGAACCGGCGCAGGGTGGCGCGCGCCACCTGCAGGGCGAGGCCCGCCTTGGCGGTCCGGGTCTGCAACCCCAGGGTGAAGGGACCGGCCGCGGCCATGGGGGAGAAATAGCTGTAGGCGCTGTAGGCCAGGCCGCGCTTCTCCCGGATCTCCCGGCTCACCCGCGACACCAGGCCACCCCCGCCGAGGATGTAGTTGCCGACGTAGAGCGCGAAGTAGTCGGGATCCCCGCGCCGCACCCCCGGCTGGCCCAGCAGGATGTGGGTCTGGGTGGAGGGAAAGTCGATGCGGATCTCCCGCGCCTTTTGCAGGGGCGGCACCCGGGGCAATGCCGGCGCCCGGTCACCCTCGGCCAGGCCGGCGGTCGCCCGTTCCGCCAGGTCAGCCGCCTGCTGCCGGTCCAGGTCACCCACGATGGCCACCAGGGCGTTGCGGGCGACGTAGTAGCGGTGGTAGAAGGCCTCCACGTCGCGGCGAGTCAGGGTCCGCACCGATGCCTCGGTCCCGTCCGGCGGTGAGGCATAGGGATGGCGGCCGTAGAGCGCCCGGTAGAAGGCGCGCTCGGCCACCGAACCCGGTTCCTGCCGCTGCTGGCGCAGGCCCACCAGCATCTGGCGCCGCTTGCGCTCCAGCGCCCGCGGCGGGAAGTCGGGCTGCCCCACCACCTTCGCCAGCACCGCCATGGCCGGATCCAGCCGGCGCGGATCGGTGAGGCTGCGCAGGCTGACCCAGGCCATGTCGCGCAGGGAGCCGCTGCCCAGCTCCGCCCCCACCGCCTCCATCCGGCGCGCGATCTCGTCGGCATCGAGGCCGCCCGCGCCCTGGGACAGCAGGCTGTTGGTCAGGGCGGCCAGGCCGGCCCGACCGCCGTCACGGGCGCCGCCGGCATAGAACACCACCCGCAGCGACACCATGGGCAATCCCGGCGCCCGCACGAAGAACACCCGCGCGCCGCGCGAGGTGCGCCAGTGCTGGATGTGGGGATGGCCGGCGCGGCCGGCGGCGGGGCCCGGAAATACCGCCGCGGCACGGGGACCGGCGGCACAGGCCGCCAGCACCAGGGGCAACGCCAGCAGGCAGCCGACCAGGAACCCGTGGACCCTTTGCATCCTGCTCACCTTACTGAACATCGCTGCCTCCCCGGCGGGCCGCCGCCCGCTGCCGGGTCCGGGTGCGGGCGTCCAGCGGCAAGGGTTTCAGCACCGCCACCGTCAGGTGATCGTCGTCGAAATACTTCCGGGCCACCGCCTGGACCTGGGCCGCGGTGACCGCCTGGATGCGGTCCACGTATTCGTCCATGCGCCGCCAGCCCAGTCCCAGCGACTCGAGGATACCGATCTGCATGCCCTGGTAGAACATGGAATCCTTGCGGAACACGTTCTCCGCCACCACCCCGGCCTTGACCCGCTCCAGCTCGGCCGCCGAGACCGGCTGGGCCGCCAGCCGGTGCACCTCGCGGCGCAGGGCCCGTTCCAGGGTCGCCGTGTCCTGTCCCGGGGCCGGGTTGCCGTCGAGCAGGAACAGGGTGTCCATGCGGCCGTAGAGATCATAGCCGGCCCCCGCGCTGGCCGCGATCTGGCGACCGCGCACCAGGTCGTGGGACAAGCGGGCGCTGTCGCCGCCATCCAGCACGGCTGCCGCCACCGCCAGGGCATAGGCCTCCCAGGGCTTGGGTGCGGTGCCCAGGCTGGGCACCTTGTAGCCCATGATGACGTAGGGCACCTCCGCCGGCACCCGCACCGTCAACCGGCGTTCCCCGCGCTGGACGATTTCGTGCTGGGGCTTCGGTGGTTCGATGTCGCTGGGGCGGATCGGGCCGTAATAACGCTTGGCCAGCTTCAGCACCCAGGCGGGATCCACGTCCCCCACCACCACCAGGGTGGCGTTGTTGGGCGCATACCAGCGCCGGTACCACTGGCGGAGATCGGACAGGCGGAGGTGCCGCAAGTCGTCCGGCCAGCCGATGGTGGGGATCCGCTGCGGGCTGTTGAGGAAGGCCACGGCATTGAAACGCTCGTAGGTCAGCGATTCCGGTTTGTCGTCGGTCCGCATGCGGCGCTCCTCCATCACCACCTGGACCTCCTTGCGGAACTCCTTGGGCAGCAGGCGCAGGTTGCGCATGCGGTCCGCCTCCAGCTCGAAGGCCACCGGCAGACGGCTGCGTTCCAGGCGCTGGAAGTAGGCGGTGTAGTCACGGCTGGTGAAGGCGTTCTCGCGTCCGCCGTTCTCGGCGATGATACGGGAGAACTCACCGGGGCCGTGGGCCCGGGTGCCGTTGAACATCATGTGTTCCAGCACGTGGGAGATGCCGGTGATGCCCCCGTGCTCGTAGTTGGCGCCGATGTGGTACCAGATCTGGCTCACCACCACCGGCGCGCGGTGATCCTCCTTGACGACCAGCTTGAGGCCGTTGTCCAGCCGGTATTCATGGACCGGCCCGGCCAGGGCGACCGCGGCCAGCCAGCCCAGGGCGAAGAGCCCGCAGCGTGCAATGCTCATGATGCCTTCCTCTCCCTCGAAACCGCCGGCGGGTAGTGACCCCCACCGGATGCGGGTGGTAGGATAAGCGCTCTCCCCACATCAGTGAAAGCCATTTTTTTCCAATGTTTGGTTTCCGACGCGACAGGCAGGACCCCGACGGCCCGGCCGACGACGGGAAGCCGGCCCGCGTCGGCCTGTTCGCGCGGCTGCGGGCAGGCCTGGCCCGCACCCGGCGCAACCTGGCCGATGGCATCACCGGCCTGCTGCGCGGCCGTCGCCGGATCGACGATGCCCTGTTGGAGGACATCGAGACCCAGCTGCTGCTGGCCGATCTCGGGGTCGAGGCCACCCAGCGCATCGTGCAGAACCTGGGCCGGCGGGTGGCACGACACCAGCTGGACGACGCCCAGGCCCTGCTGGCGGCGCTGCAGGAGGACATGGCCGACATCCTGCGACCGGTGGCGGTGCCGCTGGAGATCCCGCCGGCGCCGCGCCCCTTCGTGATCCTGATGGCCGGCATCAACGGTGCCGGCAAGACCACCACCATCGGCAAGCTGGCCCGCCGCCTGACCGATCAGGGGCTCAAGGTCATGCTGGCCGCCGGCGACACCTTTCGCGCCGCCGCGGTGGAGCAACTCCAGGTCTGGGGCGAGCGCAACGGTATCCCGGTGATCGCCCAGCACCAGGGCGCCGACGCCGCCAGCGTGGTCTACGACGCCCTGGCCGCGGCCCGGGCCCGGGGCATGGACGTGCTCATCGCCGACACCGCCGGCCGCCTGCATACCCAGGCCGGCCTGATGGACGAGCTCAAGAAGATCCAGCGGGTGTTGCGCAAGCAGGACCCGGAGGCCCCGCACGAGGTCATGCTGGTGCTGGATGCCGGCACCGGCCAGAACGCCCTCAACCAGGCACTCCAGTTCCACCAGGCCATCGGCGTCACCGGCATCGTCCTGACCAAGCTTGATGGGACCGCCAAGGGGGGCATCATCTTCGCCATCGCCCAGCGCCTGGGGATCCCCATCCGCTTCATCGGTGTCGGCGAGGCCATCGAGGATCTGCGGCTGTTCGATGCCGAGGACTTCGTGGCCGCCCTGTTCGCACCGGCGCCATCGGCGGAGGAGGCCGAAGCCGGCGCCTCATGATCCAGTTCATCCAGGTTTCCAAGCGCTACCCCGGTGGTCACGAGGCCCTGCGCGACGTCAATTTCCGCATCCCCCGTGGCCAGATGACCTTCCTCACCGGCCACTCCGGCGCCGGCAAGAGCACCCTGTTGCGCCTGATCGCGCGCCTGGAACGGCCCACCCGCGGCCAGGTGGTGCTGGCCGGGCGCAACCTGGACCGCATGAGCCGCGGCGCCACCCCCTACCTGCGGCGCCAGATCGGCATCGTGTTCCAGAACCCCCACCTGCTGGAGGACCGCACCGTATTCGACAACGTCGCCCTGCCGCTGGTCATCGCCGGCGCCGGCCGCCGCGAGATCGGCCGCCGGGTGCGGGCGGCGCTGGACAAGGTGGGTCTGCTCGAGCGCGAACGCGCCTACCCGGTGACCCTGTCCGGCGGCGAGCAGCAGCGGGTCGGCATCGCCCGCGCCGTGGTCAACCGACCGACCCTGCTGCTGGCGGACGAGCCCACCGGCAACCTGGACCCGGAGCTGTCGCGGGAGATCATGCACCTGTTCCGCCAGTTCAACCGGGTGGGCACCACGGTGCTGGTGGCCACCCACGACCTCGACCTCATCCGCCGCCTGGGCCTGCCGGAACTCCAGCTGCGGCAGGGCCGGCTCCTGGCCCCGGCGGCGGCCGCGACGCCATGAGCCGGCCAGGGCACCCGGAGCGGCGGGCACGGCCCCGGCGGGACGACCACCCGCTGGCGGTCTGGCTGCTGCACCGGGCCCAGGTGCTGGTGGCCAGCCTTGGCCGCCTGAGCCGCACCCCCGTGGCCAGCCTGATGACCGTGGCCGCCATCGGCATCGCCCTGGCCCTGCCCACGGGGCTGTACCTGGTGGTCTCCAACCTGGAACGCCTGAGCGGTGACTGGAACGGCCAGCCCAGCCTGTCCCTGTTCCTGCGCACCGAGGTGAGCGACGTCCGCGCCCGCGGCCTGGCGGGACGGCTGCGGCAGGACGCCGGTATCGCGGCCACCCGCTTCCTGTCCCGCGCCACCGCCCTGCAGGAACTGGAACAACGTGCCGGCCTGGGCGACATCCAGGCCACCCTGGGCGAGAACCCCCTGCCCGACGTGATCCTGGTACGGCCGACGGCGGTGGCCGCGACCCCCACCGGCATGGCCGGACTGGCCCGCCGCCTGGAGGCGCTGCCGGAGGTCGCCCAGGTGCGCCTGGACCTGGACTGGGTGCGCCGGTTCCAGGGCATCATGGCGCTGGCCCACCAGGGCACCCTGATCGTCGGGACCCTGCTGGCGCTGACGGTGCTGATCGTGGTGGGCAACACCATCCGGCTGGACATCGAGAACCGGCGCGAGGAGATCATGGTCAGCAAGATGATCGGCGCCACCGACGGCTTCGTGCGCCGGCCCTTCCTCTACAGCGGGCTCTGGTACGGCCTGGGCGGCGCCCTGCTGGCCTGGCTGCTGCTGGCCCTGGCCATCGCCGCCCTGAACGTCCCGGTCCGGCGCCTGGCGGGCCTGTACCTGTCCGATTTCAGCCTCCAGGGCCTGACGCCGGAGGCCGCCCTGGCCGTGCTGGGCCTGGGCATCCTGCTGGGCCTGGCCGGCTCCTGGCTGGCGGTGGGCCGTCACCTGGGCGCCATCGAGCCCTGACTGCCCGATTTCGGCCGTGGGGCCTTGATCCCGGTCACTTCCGCCCCCATTCCTGCTCGACAAACCCCTGGCAGCGTCTAGGCTTGACAACAGAGGGGAACTCCGGCGACGATTGGCACTCAAAGGTCGAGAGTGCTAACAGTCGCCGATCGGCTTAGGGAGGGATACGAGATGACTCGGGCTCTGGTTCAAACAGCGGATTTCAACCTGCCCGTCCCGGGCAGTGATCTCAATGGCTACATCCAGGCGGTCAACCGCATCCCCATGCTGAGCGCGGAAGAGGAGCGCGACCTGGCCACCCGGCTGCAGCGGGACAACGACCTGGAGGCCGCGCGCCGGCTCATCCTCTCCCACCTGCGCTACGTGGTGCACGTGGCCCGCAGCTACACCGGCTACGGCCTGCCCCTGGGAGACCTGATCCAGGAGGGCAACATCGGACTGATGAAGGCGGTGCGCCGCTTCGATCCCGCCGTGGGCGTCCGCCTGGTGTCCTTCGCCGTGCACTGGATCCGGGCGGAGATCCACGAATTCATCCTGCGCAACTGGCGCATCGTCAAGGTGGCCACCACCAAGGCCCAGCGCAAGCTGTTCTTCAACCTGCGCAAGGCCAAGAAGCGCCTGGGCTGGTTCAACGGCGAGGAGATCGAGGCCGTGGCCCGCGACCTGGGGGTCAAGGCGGAGACGGTGCGCGAGATGGAATCGCGTCTCAGCGGCCAGGACATCGCCTTCGACCCCGGCGAGCGTGACGACGACGAGCACAGCTATGCCCCGGCCGCCTATCTGCAGGACAACAGCCAGGATCCGGCGCGGCTGGTGGAACAGGACGACTGGAGCGCCCACCACCACGAGGCCCTGACCCGGGCCCTGGCCGGGCTGGATGCGCGCAGCCGCACCATCCTCGAGGAACGCTGGCTGAGCGACCGGAAGACCACCCTGCAGGCCCTGGCCGATCGCTTCGGCGTCTCCGCCGAGCGCATCCGCCAGCTCGAGGCCAATGCCATCCGGCAGTTGCGCCAGAGCATGGAGGCGGAGGCCGCCTGAGGGGCCGCCGGCCGCACCAGGGTTCAGCCGGCCGGTGGCCCGCCGCCGGCCGGTTTCTCTTTCCGTTCCCCTTCCGGGTCCGTGCCGGCCACGGGCCGGTCGTCGTCCATGAGGATGCGGTAGGCCTCGCCCTCCAGGTCCTCGAACTGGCCGCTGCGCACCGCCCACAGGAAGGCCCAGACCGCCAGCGCCAGCAGGGCGACCGCCAGGGGAATCAGCAGAAAGAGAATGTTCATCGTGCCTCGCTGCCGGCCACGACCGGCCGGCGTCTGTCCCGCAGCCTCAGGGCGTTGAGGACCACCAGCAGGGAACTGAGCGACATCCCCAGGGCCGCCATCCAGGGCCGGACGTCGCCCATGGCGGCGAGGGGAACCGCGCAGAGATTGTACACCAGCGCCCAGGCCAGGTTCTCGCGGATGATGCGCAGGGTCTGGCGCGCCTTGGCCACCGCCGCCGGCAGCCGCGTCAACTTCTCCGACAGGAGGATGAGATCGGCGCTGGCCGCCGCCAGGGTGGTGCCGCTGCCCATGGCCACCGACACCTGCGCCCCGGCCAGCACCGGCGCATCGTTGACGCCATCCCCCACCATGGCCACCACCGCCCCCCTGGACTGGAGGGCACGCAACAGCCGCAGCTTGTCCTCCGGCAGCAGCCGGGCATGCCAGTCGGCGATCCCCAGTTCGCGCGCCACCGCCGCCACGCTGCCGGGAGCGTCGCCGCTGAGCAGCAGCAGCTCCAGGCCCAGCTCGCGCAGCCGTTCCACCGCCGTCGCGGCGTCCGGGCGGAGATGGTCCTCCAGCAGAAACAGGGCGATGGGACCCTCGGCATCCCCCAGCCAGACCGGCGTCCCGGGCCCGTCCGGCGTGTCCGCCGGTGCCGCCCCGGCCAGGCCGGCGACGAAGGCGGCCGTCCCCAGGCGGTAGCGGCGACCGTCCACCTCCGCCTCCAGCCCCTCGCCGGGCACCGCCTGCAGCGCCCCGACCCGGGTCCCGGCCTCGTGCCAGCCCGCGAAGGGCCGTGCCAGAGGATGCTCCGACTGCTGCTCCAGTGCCGCCGCCACCCGGCGACAGAGCGCATCCGCCCTGGGGCGGAGCACCTGTACCCGGCTCAGTCCCAGCTCACCCCGGGTCAGGGTGCCGGTCTTGTCGAACGCCATGTGGCTGGCGCGGGCCAGGGTCTCCAGCGCCTCGCCCCGGGTCGGCAACACCCCCAGCCGGGTCAGGGCCCCAGTGGCCGCCGTCACCGCCACCGGGGTCGCCAGCGACAGGGCGCAGGGGCAGGTGATCACCAGCACCGACAGGGTGATGGCGAAGGCGCGCCCCGGATCCGCCTGCAGCCAGTACAGCCCCACCGCCAGCGCCAGCAGCAGCAGGGCACCCACGAACCAGCCGGCCGCCCGGTCCGCCAGCCGCGCCACCGGCGGCCGCTCGGCCTGGGCCCGATCCAGCAGGCGCTGGATCGCCGACAGCACGGTCGCCTCCCCCACCTGCTCCACGCGCACCACCAGCGGGCTCTCGGTGTTGAGGGTCCCCCCCACCACGCGGTCGCCCGGACCCCGGGCGAGGGGGTGGCTCTCGCCGGTGAGCAGGGACTCGTCCAGGGCGCTGCGGCCGCTCTCGATGCGGCCGTCGGCGGGCACCGTCTGGCCCGGCTTGACCCGCACCCGGTCGCCGGGGACCAGGTCGGTGACCGGCACCTCCTCCTCGCCGCCCCCGGGCAGCAGCCGGGTGGCCATGGCGGGCAGCAGGCGCACCAGCTCCTCCGCGGCCTGGCCGGCGCGGTGCTGGGCGCCCATCTCCAGGTAGCGGCCGGTGAGGAGGAAGAAGGTGAACATGGTGGCGGAATCGAAATAGACCTCGCCGCCGCCGGTCAGGGTGTGCCACAGGCTGGCCAGGTAGGCGCTGCCCACCGCCAGGGCCACCGGTACGTCCATGCCCAGGCGCCGCCGGCGCAGGTCCCGCCAGGCGCCGGTGAAGAACACCCGGGCCGAGTACAGCACCACCGGGGTGGCGATCAGCAGGCTGACCCAGCGCAGCAGGTCACGGAAGCGGGCCTCCATGCCCTGGTACTCACCGGCGTAGAGCCCCACCGCCAGCATCATCACCTGCATGGCGCCGAGTCCGGCCACCGCCACCCGCTTCAGGGCCTGGCGGCGCTCACGGCGATAGACCTCCTCCTGGCGGCCGGGATCAAAGGGGTGGGCCAGGTACCCGATGGCGGCGATGGCCTTGATGATGTCGGACAGGTGGATGCGGCTGTCGTCCCAGCGCACCCGGGCGCGGCGGGTGGAATAGTTGACCTGGAACGAGAGCACCCCGGGCTGCGCCCGCAGATGGCGCTCGTTGAGCCAGACGCAGGCGGCACAGGTGATGCCCTCCAGGATCAGCGCTGCCTCCCGCACCTGGTCCTCGTCCACCCGGACGAAGGCCTGCTGCAGTTCGGGCCGGTCGTAGAGCTCGGCCTCGCGCAGGGCCTCGGGTACCAGCTCGTCGGGACGCTGGGACGGTCCCTCCCGGTAGCGGTAGAAGTCCTCCAGGCCGGCGGCGAGGATACTCTCCGCCACCGCCTTGCAGCCCGGACAGCACATGGCCCGCGGCTTGCCGTCGATCTCCACCCGGTACTCGGCGCCGGGCGGCACCGGCAACCCGCAGTGAAAACAGGTCTTGTCGCTGGCCTCGGTCATGTGCCGGGCGCATGATACCCGATCCGGCGGCCGCCGTGGGCCGCGGCGGGGTTCAGCGCCGGCGCGCGGTCAGGGCCGGATCAGCCAGTAGTGATCCAGGAGCAGGAAGGCGAACAGGGCCATGAGGTAGAGGATGGAGTAACCGAAGGTCTTCATGGCCACCGCCTCGTCGGCCAGCAGCCGCACCGCGTACCACAGGAAGCCGGCCCCCAGGCCGAGGGCGCCCACCAGGTACAGCAGGCCGCTCATGCCGGTGAGGTAGGGCAGCACGGACACCAGCACCAGCATCACCGTGTAGAGCAGGATCTGCAGCCGGGTGAAGCGGCTGCCGTGGGTGACCGGCAGCATGGGCACGCCGGCGCGCGCGTAGTCGGCCCGGCGGTGCACCGCCAGGGCCCAGAAGTGAGGCGGGGTCCAGGTGAAGATCAGCAGGAACAGCAGCAGGGCGCCAGGATCCACCGTGCCGGTGACCGCGGTCCAGCCCAGCACCGGCGGTGCCGCGCCCGCCGCCCCGCCGATGACGATGTTCTGCGGCGTGGCGCGCTTGAGGAACAGGGTGTAGACCAGGGCGTAGCCGATGAGCGAGAGGAAGGTGAGGACCGCGGTGAGGCCGTTGACCCCGAGGGCCAGCATGAGCATGGCCAGGGTGCCGAGGGTCAGGGCGAAGACCAGGCACTGGGTCGGGCGCAGATGACCCGCTGGCAGGGGGCGGTTGCGGGTGCGCTGCATGACGGCATCCACCCGCTGGTCGACCAGGTGGTTGATGGCGGCCGCCGAGGCCGCCGCCATCCCGATGCCCAGGCTGCCGAGCAGCAGCACGTGCCAGGGCACCATGCCGGGGGTGGCCAGGAACATCCCGACCATGGCGGTGAAGACGATGAGTGCCACCACCTTGATCTTGCACAGGGCGAGGTAGTCACGCCAGTTGACCCGTGCGCTGACCGCCCATGCCGTTATCGCTCTACCCATTTGGAAACCACCTCGTTCGGCCCGGGCAAGCAGGCCCTGTCATGTTCCGGCACCCGGCTTCAGCCGATGTAGGACGCCTTGAGCAACCGTTGCAGATCCCGAATCAGGCCCTTGGGCCGGGCATCCAGGTCGTGCCGCATCATCAGATTGGCGCGCGGGTCGACGATGAACAGGGAGTGCCGCCCCGCGCCGTCCAGTTCGAAGAGCTTGCGCAAGCGTGGCGCCGCCCCCGCCCGCATCCGCGCCACGCGCAGCCCCGGATAGTGGCGCCGGACCTCGCCCAGCCAGGCCGGTACGCGGCCGGCGGGCAGCAGCAGCAGCAGGCGCTGCACCCGGCCCATGTTGTGGCCCTGGGCCAGCCGCACCTGGCGCATGGTGTACAGGGCCTGGCGACAACGGTCGTTGCACTCGGGTCCGGCCGCGAACACCAGGGTCCAGCGGCCATGCACCAGGCCACCCGCGCCCCGGGGGGCCAGCTCGGCGAAATCCGCCTCCGCCAGCGGCCGCACCGGCTGGATGAGCCGGCCATGGTTGAGGCTGGGTGCCGGGTGCCAGGCCCAGGGCGAGAAATTCAGCAACCAGGCGATGGCCAACGGCGTGGCGAACATGAGAAACAGGACCACCAGGGTCCAGCGTGACCGCCGGCGCCCACCCCTCATCTGTCCTCGTTCCACTGCCATGGTCTCCATCCTGCAATCTCCTCTCGCTACGCCCCCATGACTCGGCTAGCCATGCCCGCCCTGGACCAGGGTCCGCTGCCGGTCGCGCCACCACCAGGCGCGGAACGCCAGCCGCAGCAGCAGGAAGGCGAATACCGCCGCCAGCGCAAACCACTGGAAGGCATAGGCGTAGTGCCGGGCCGGACCGAACCCCGGGGTGACCGGCTGCCAGCCGCGCTCGAAGCCGCCGGCCTCGCCCCGGTCCATCAGCACCAGCGCCGGCACCAGGGGATAGCCGAGCTGGCGCGACTCCAGCCCGAATGCCACGCGCTGCACCACCTTGGGCCAGCCGGGCTGCCGCGCCTCGCCCTCGCCCAGCACGAATCCCCGGCCCGGCAGCCGGATCAGGCCATGCACCCGCTGCTCACCGTCGGGGACCGGCAGCGACGGCAACTGCGTCCGGCGGGCCCCCTGGGGTACCCAGCCGCGGTCCACCAGCACCGCCCCGCCGCCGCGCAGGCGCAGCGGCGTCAAGACCTCGAACCCCGGTCGCTGGTGGCGCACCCGGTTGTCGAGCAGGAACTGGTGCACGCCATCGTAACGGCCCTTGACCACCACCGGGTGATACTGGAGCGCCGGGCCGGGGCGGCTGCCCGTGACCAGGCGGACCGGCGGCTGGTGGCGCCGCTGCTCGAAGGCGGCCAGGATGCGCTCCTTCTCATGGGCCCGGGCGATCTGCCAGAAGCCGAGCCGCACCAGGCCGGCAAACAGGGCTAGCACGGTGATGCCCAGCAACAGTTGCCTCCTTCTCGCCACGGTCTCTCGCCCCTTCCGTCCGGCTCGGCTATACTGCGGGCCTTGCCGCCACGGAACCCAAGGCCCATGTTCATCAAGATCCTGATCCTGACCCTGCTGGCCCTCATCCTGCTCAGCCTGACCAGCGGCCTGTTCTTCCTCATTCTCGACAAGGGCCGTTCCGAGCGGACCGTCAAGGCCCTCACGGTGCGCATCGCGCTGTCGGTCGCCCTGTTCGCCATCCTGGTGGTCGGTTACCTCACCGGCCACATCCATCCCCACGGCATCTACCCCGCGACCCCGCCAGCCGGCGGCCAGCCCAGGTGACGGCACCCGGGCCGGCCCCGCGCCTCAGAGCACGTACACGAAGATAAACAACCCCAGCCAGACCACGTCCACGAAGTGCCAGTACCAGGCCACGCCCTCGAAGGCGAAGTGCCGGTCGGGCGTGAAGTGGCCCTTGGCGGAACGCAACAGGATCACGGTCAACATGATGGCGCCGATGGTCACGTGCATGCCGTGGAACCCGGTGAGCATGAAGAAGGTCGAGCCGTAGATACCCGAACCCAAGGTCAGGTTGAGCTCGGAATAGGCATGGCCGTACTCGTGAATCTGGAAACCGAGGAAGGTCACACCCAGAATCACGGTCGCCGCCAGCCAGAACAGCAGGGCACCCCGCTGGTTCTTTTTCAGCGCCCAGTGGGCGAAGGTGATGGTCACGCCACTGGACAGCAGCAGCAGGGTATTGAGCGCTGGGATGCCCCAGGGTGAAATGGTCTCGAACTTGCCTCCCAGGTCGCCGGGGCCATTGGTCGGCCAGGCCGGGCTGAACTGTGGCCAGAGCAGGCTGTGGGTCGCCGCGTCACCACCACCGAGCCACGGCACCGCCAGCACGCGGGCATAGAACAGGGCACCGAAGAAGGCGGCGAAGAACATGACCTCGGAGAAGATGAACCAGGCCATACCCCAACGGAAGGAGCGGTCCACCTGCATGTTGTACATGCCGCTCTCGCTCTCCCGGATGACGGTGCCGAACCAGCCGAACATCATCAGCAGCACGATGGCCACGCCGGCAGCCATGACCTTGGCGCCCAGGGGATTGCCGTTGAGGAATATGGCAAAGCCCGAAACCAGGGTGGTCAGGCCGATGGAACCGACGATCGGCCAGCGCGTTCCATGGGGTACGTAGTATCCCGCGTGTGTCTCACTACTCATCCATCCATCCTCACTCGATTGTCCAATCTCTGTCGTGGTCCGCCGCCATCAGCCCCGGTGGACCAGGGTCCAGGCGATGAACCCCAAAAACACCGATACCGCGACCAGCCCGAGCACCAGGGCATGGCGGGTGGCCGCCCGGCGGCGACGCTCCATCTGCTGCTCCGTCATAGCCTCACCTACAACGGGAAATGGCGGCGCGGGGGACATCCCAGGCCACCCTCCCGCCCGTCTCACTTGATCTCCGGTGCCGTCTGGAAGCTGTGGTAGGGCGGTGGCGACGGCAGCGTCCATTCCAGGCCGTGCGCGCCCTCCCACACCTGGTCGGTTGCCTTGGCGCCACCGCGGATGGTCTTGATCACCACATACAGGAAGATCAGCTGCGACAGGCCAAAGGCGAAACCGCCGATTGAGGCCAGCTCGTTGAAACCGGCGAACTGCACCGAGTAGTCGGGGATGCGCCGTGGCATGCCGGCCAGCCCCAGGAAGTGCATCGGGAAGAACAGCACGTTGACCGAGATCGCCGACAGCCAGAAGTGCAACTTACCCAGTTTCTCGTCGTACATGTTGCCAGTCCACTTGGGCAGCCAATAGTACACCGCCGCCATGATGGCGAACACCGCCCCCGGCACCAGCACGTAGTGGAAATGGGCCACCACGAAGTAGGTGTCATGGTACTGGAAGTCGGCGGGCGCCATGGCCAGCATCAGTCCAGAGAAGCCGCCGATGGTGAACAGGATCACGAATGCGATGGCAAACAGCATCGGTGTCTCGAAGGTCATCGAGCCGCGCCACATGGTGGCCACCCAGTTGAACACCTTCACCCCGGTCGGTACCGCGATCAGCATGGTGGCATACATGAAGAACAGCTCACCCGCCACCGGGATGCCCACGGTGAACATGTGGTGGGCCCAGACAAGGAACGACAGGAAGGCGATGGAAGCCGTGGCGTACACCATGGAACTGTAGCCGAACAGCGGCTTACGGGCGAAGGTGGGGATGATCGCCGAGATGATACCGAATGCCGGCAGGATCATGATGTACACCTCGGGATGACCGAAGAACCAGAAGATGTGCTGGAACAGCACCGGGTCACCGCCGCCGGCCGCGTTGAAGAAGCTGGTACCGAAGAACTTGTCGGTCAGCAGCATGGTGACCGACCCGGCCAGCACCGGCATCACCGCGATCAGCAGATAGGCGGTGATGAGCCAGGTCCAGACGAACAGCGGCATCTTCATCAACGTCATGCCGGGCGCGCGCATGTTGAGCACGGTGACGATGACGTTGATCGCGCCCATGATGGAGGAGATGCCCATCAGGTGAATGGCGAAGATGACAAAGGGAAAGGCGGCGCCCGTCTGCAGCGACAGTGGCGGATACAGCGTCCAGCCGCCGGCCGGGCCGCCACCGGGCATGAACAGGGTCGACAGCAGCAGGGCGAAGGCGAACGGCAGGATCCAGAAGCTCCAGTTGTTCATGCGCGGCAGCGCCATGTCCGGTGCCCCGATCATCATGGGGATGAGCCAGTTGGCGAGCCCGACGAAGGCAGGCATCACCGCACCGAAGATCATGACCAGGGCGTGCATGGTGGTGAGCTGATTGAAGAATGCCGGATTGACGAACTGCAGACCTGGTTGGAACAGCTCGGCGCGGATGATCATCGCCATACTGCCACCGACGAAGAACATCAGCAGCGAGAACAGCAGGTACAGGGTACCGATGTCCTTGTGGTTGGTGGTGAACAACCAGCGGCTCAGCCCGCGCGCCGGCCCGTCGTGGTGTGCTTCATGTGCTACTGCGGTAGTCATCGCTCACTTCTCCTCGTTACTCTGCATCAACGCGCGGCCTTGACCATGGCGGGCTGCACCAGGTCGCCGGTGTGATTGTCCCAGCTGTTGCGCTCGTAGGTGATCACGGCGGCGATCTCGGTATCGCTCAACTGCCCGGCGAAGGACTGCATGGCGGTCCCCGGCCGGCCCTTGAGCACCACCTGGAGATGCTGGGCCAGGGGGCCATTGACGACCTTGCTGCCGTTGAGGGCCGGGAAGGTGCCCGGCAGCCCGCCGCCGTTGGCCTGGTGGCAGGCAGCACAGTTGGCCTGGTACACCTTGGCACCCTTGGCCATCAGCGCCTGGCGTGTCCAGGTCTTGCTGGCCGCGGCGGCGTCACCCGCCAGCGCCCGTTTGCGGTCGTGCACCCAACGCTCGTAATCGGCCTCGTTCTTCGCCACCACCACGATGGGCATGAAGCCGTGATCCTTGCCGCAGAGTTCCGCACACTGGCCGCGATAGGTACCGGGCTTGTCCACCTGGAGCCACATCTGGTTGACGTAGCCGGGGATGGCATCCTTCTTCATGCCCAGGTCGGGCACCCACCAGGAGTGGATGACGTCGGCCGCCGTGATCTCCAGGCGTACCTTGCGCCCTACCGGCACCACCAGCGGATGATCGACCTCCAGCAGGTAATTCTCACCCTTGGCGCGGTGATTGTAGATCTCCTCCTTGGGCGTCGACAGGGTGCTGAGGAAGTGGATGTGTGGACCGGCACCGCTACTGACACCGTCGTTCAGATAATCATAGCCCCACTTCCACTGGTACCCCGTGACCTTGATGGTGACGTCGGCGTTGCGGGTGTCCTCCATGGCCAGCAGCGTCTTGGTGGCGGGAATGGCCATGCTGATGAGGATGACGAAGGGGATGATGGTCCAGATGATCTCGACCGTGGTGCTCTCGTGGAACTGGGCCGCCACCGCCCCCTTGGACTTGCGGTGGTTGATGATCGAGTAGAACATGGTCCCGAACACCACCACGCCGATGGCGCAGCAGATGTACAGGATCAGCATGTGTAGATGGTACACCTCGTGGCTGATGGGCGTGACGCCCTGGTGCATGTTGAGGGCATAGTCCGCCCGGGCGGTTGCGGCTGCAGCCAGCAGCGCCGCGGCACCCGCCACCCGGCACCCTCGACTTCTCAGGTCAAACATCCCTCTCTCCTTCAGCTGAAATTACGCTTCACGTACGGCTATCTCAAAGATTCGTCGTTCTACGCCCGCCCTCAGGCGGATCCAATGGAATGGGCCAGGCGCCGGGCCAGGCGACGCCGCTCGGCCTCGACCAGGAAGCGCCCGACCTCCGTCTCCCGGCCCTGGCCCCGCAGCAGCACCCGCAGAGGGGCCAGCGACGCGGCCGTCGATTGCAGGACCACCCGGACCCAGGGCAAGTGGAACTCGGCCTCCCGCACCAGCCGCCGGCGGCCCCGCAAGACCTCGACCTTGCCGGCGGCGATACGAATGATCTCGCGCTCGCGGCAGCGCAGGGCCACGTGGTACATGGCCGCGCCCAGCAACAGCAGCTCGGCGCCGGCGAAGGGCAACACCGGCCACAGGCCGATCGCAGCAAAACCCAGGGCGATGGTCAGAGACACCGTCACGATGAGGCCATAGCAGAACAGGGAGCCGCGCCACGAAAGGGACGCATTCGGGCGAATGATGAAGCAGGTACCGCCGTTGACGCTTTGTTCCACACAATCCAACCCGACTCCTCGCGATCTTCGCTGCACCGCACCGCGCGCGGGGGCCTGGACCGCCGTCCGGACAGGGGCCGATCCTATCCTATTGGAGTTGGGCTAGCAAGAATTCTCATTTCCATTGGCGGTTGCAAGTGATTATCAATCATATGATTGATTCCGCATATACTGAATATTGGATACGCAACATGGCAGCCACCGGGGGGGCGACAACCGCCAGCGGCGGGATGATGCCGGGTGGCGGGAAAGGGGTCAGGGCAGGGACAGGACCAGTTCGGCCCGGGCCGCGGGGGCCAGTGGCGGCACCACGGCCAGCAGCGGGACCGGCAGTGCCCGTTCCAGCCAGTCGAGGGTCTCCGCCGTGTCCGGCGCGGCCGGTGCCCGGTCCGGGCAGTTGGCCACCCACCCGGCCAGGGCCAGGCCGCTGGCCTGGATGTCCCGGGCGGTCAGCAGCGCATGATTGATACAGCCCAGGCGCAGGGCCACGACCAGGATCACCGGCAACCCCAGGGCGGCGGCCAGGTCCGGCACCCCGGTACGATCATCGAACGGCACCCGCCAGCCACCGATGCCCTCCACCAGCAGGCGGTCGGCGCGGCCGGCAAGGTCGCGACCGGTGGCCGCCAGGGCAGCCAGATCGATGCTCACCCCCTGGCGCGCAGCGGCCAGGGCCGGGGCCAGGGGCGCGGCCAGGGCACAGGGGTTGACCTCGGCATAATCCAGTTCCAGATTGGCGCAGCGCTGCAACGCCAGGGCATCCTCGTTGCGCCAGCCGGCCGCGGTTCGGCGGCACCCCGCCGCCACCGGCTTCATGGCCGCCACCCGCAGGCCCTGGCGCACCAGGCCGCGCACCAGGCCGCAGGTGACCAGGGTCTTGCCGACCCCGGTGTCGGTGCCGGTCACGAACCAGCCGCCGCTCACCGCCGCGGTCCCGGCAGGGACACCCGCACCCCCGGCTCCGGTGCCCAGGCATGGCCATAGACCACCTCGTAGGTGGCCGGCAGCCGCCCCTCGCTGCGGTGGGCCTCGCAGGCCCGCAGCAGGGCCTCGAACCGGCGGCGGCCGGTCAGGCCGCGGGGGCGGTCGCGCAGGGCGTTGTGGGCCCCGATCCCCTTGATGTCACGCATCATGGCCAGGGGCGAATCATAGGTGAGACGCAGCATCTCCATGTCCATCACCGTGTCCTGGAAACCCGCCTCCACCAGGGCGTCCCCCAGCAGGTGCATGTCGATGAAGGGGCTGACGTGGGGCCGGCTGTCCACCACCGCCCAGGCGGCGCGCAGCTCGCGCAGGGTGTCGGGACCGAAGGTGGTGAACAGGAACAGGCCGCCCGGCCGCAACACCCGCCGCACCTCGCGGAACACCCGGGCCGGCTCGTCACACCACTGCAGGGTGAGCCCGGACAGCACCAGATCCAGGCTGGCCGGCGCCAGGGGCAGGCACTGGGCATCCGCCTGCACCAGGCGTGCCCGCCGCCACCAGCCCTGGCGCCGGCGCAACTGCCGCAGCATCCCGGCGGAGAGATCCAGGGCGACGACCCGGCAGCGGGGAAAGCGCCGCTGCAGGCCCCGGCTCAGCTGCCCGGTGCCGGCGCCCAGGTCCAGGGCCGTCGCCGGGGCCAGGCGGATGGGGTCCAGCCGCTCCAGCAAGCGCCGGCCCAGTTCCCGCTGCAGCACCGCCAGGGCATCGTAAGCGGCGGCGGCCCGATCGAAGGCGCGCCGCACCTCGCGCCGGTCGAGCAGGCCCTCAGCCATGACCGGCCGCCTCCAGGAAACTGCGGATCTCGGCCGCGACCCGTTCCGGGTCGGACAGGTGGGGGGCATGGCCGCGGCCCGCCAGCCGAACCACCCGGACCCCGGGACGCAGGGCGCGCAGGGCCCGGGCCAGCGCGATCGGGATCAGGGCATCGCCACTGCCGAGCAGGCACAGGCAGGGGCATTGCAGCCCGGTGAACTGAGGCCGCAGATCCTGGCCCTGCAATGCGGCCAGGCCGGCATCCAGGGCCGCCGGATCCAGGGCCGGGACAGGCGCCAGCCGGGCCAGGCGGCGGCGCAGGCGGGCGCCGTCCCGGTCCCCCCGGGCCAGCAGGGCCAGGAACCGGCGCCAGCCGGCCACCGGGTCGGCCCGAAACCCCTGGGCGAAGCCGGCGAAGGTCTCCGGCGCCATGCCCGGCCAGTCCGCCGTGGCGAGGAAGCGGGGCGTGGCCGCGATCCAGATCAGGGCCCGCACCCGCCCTGGTGCCCGGTGTGCCGCCCACAGGGCCAGCAGCCCACCCAACGACCAGCCCACCCAGACCCCGGCCGGGAGATCCGGTTCCAGCCAGCCATCCAGGCCGGCCGCCCCGGCCGGCTGCGGTCGCCACGCCAGGACCGGGGTGCGGAACCTCCAGGCCGCGGGCAGCCGCTCGGTCAGTGGTCTCCAGGTGGCCGGGCCCATCCCCCAGCCGGGCAGCAGCACCAGCCGGGTCATGAGGTCCCGGCCTCGCGCAGGGCCACGGCCAGGGCCTCCAGCAACCGGTCGACCTGGTCCTCGCCATGAGCGGCGGAAAAGGTGATGCGCAACCGGGCGGTCCCCTCCGGCACCGTGGGCGGGCGGATGGCCGGCACCCAGATACCCTGGCGGCGCAGGGCCTCGCTCACCGCCAGGGCGCGCCGCGCACTGCCCAGCAGCAGCGGCTGGATGGGGGTGGGCGAGTCGCCCAGGGCGATACCCAGGTCGGCGGCCCCGCGCCGGAAACGCGCCACCAGGGCCTGCAGCCGCTCGCGACGCCAATCCTCGCTGCGCACCAGTTCCAGGCTGGCCTGGATGGCCACGGCCAGCGCCGGGGGCAGGGCCGTGGTGTAGACATAGCTGCGGGCCTGCTGCACCAGGGTCTCGATCAGCGGCTCGCTGCCGGCCACGAAGGCGCCGAACACGCCGAAGGCCTTGCCCAGGGTACCCATGAGAATGGGCACCTGGTCCGGGCCCAGGCCGAAGTGATCCAGGGTGCCGCGGCCGCCACGGCCCAGCACCCCCAGGCCATGGGCGTCGTCCACCATCAGGGGCACCGCCCGCGCCCCGGCCAGGGCGGCCAGGTCCGGCAGCGGCGCCAGGTCGCCGTCCATGCTGAACACGGCGTCCGTGGCCACCAGCGCCGGGCGCCGGGCGGCCGCCCAGCGCCGGGCCAGGTCGTCCAGGTCCCGGTGCCGGTACCGGACCAGGCGCGCCCCGCTGAGGCGGGCGCCGTCCAGCAGCGAGGCGTGGTCGAGCCGGTCCTGGAACAGGGTCTCGCCCCGCCCCGCCAGGGCGCCGATGACCCCGAGATTGGCCATGTAGCCGGTGGAGAACAGCAGCGCCCGCGGCCGGCCCAGGAATTCCGCCAGCGCCTCCTCCAGCGCCTGGTGGGCCGCGGTGTGGCCGCTGACCAGGTGCGCGGCGCCGCTGCCCACGCCCCAGCGCTCGGCGCCCGCCTGCAGCGCCCGGACCACGCGGGGATGGCCGGCCAGCCCCAGATAGTCATTGCTGCAGAAGGTGAGGCAGGGCTCGCCGTCCACCACCCGCTCCGGACCCTGCGGATCCTGCGCCACCCGGCACCGGCGGTACAGATCCGCCGCCTTGCGCCGCGCCAGCTCCGCCGCCAGGTCCTTCACCGTCGCCCGGGGGCCCTCAGACGGGGCTCAGGTCCAGCCGCCGGAACAGGCGCTGGTCGTGATGGGCATCGGGGTTGGGGGTGGTGAGCAGCCGCTCACCGTAGAAAATGGAATTCGCCCCGGCCAGGAAGCAGAGCGCCTGCAGTTCGTCGGACATGGCCTCCCGCCCCGCCGACAGGCGCACCCGCGAGGCCGGCATCAGGATGCGCGCCACCGCCACGGTGCGCACCAGGTCGAAGGGGTCCGGCGGCTCGCACTCGGCCAGCGGGGTGCCCGGCACCCGCACCAGCAGGTTGACCGGTACGCTCTCCGGGTGCCGGGGCAGGGTCGCCAGGCGGTGCAGCAGGCCGATACGGTCCTCGTCCGATTCCCCCATGCCCAGGATCCCGCCACAGCAGACGCGGATGCCCACCGCCCGCACGGCATCCAGGGTGTCGAGCCGCTCCTGGTAGCTGCGGGTGCTGACCACACGTCCATAGTATTCCGGCGAGGTATCCAGGTTGTGGTTGTAGTAGTCGAGGCCCGCCTCCTTGAGCTGCCGCGCCTGTTCCAGGTCCAGCATGCCCAGGGTGGCGCAGGTCTCCAGGCCCAGCGCCTTGACCGCGCGGATCATCTCCAGCACCGGTTCCAGGTCCCGCTGGCGCGGTGCGCGCCAGGCGGCCCCCATGCAGAACCGGCTCGCGCCCTGCGCCCGTGCCCGCCGCGCCGCCGCCACCACCTCCTCCAGTGGCATGAGGCGTTCCACCGGCAGGCCGGTGCGGTGGTGTGCGCTCTGCGGACAGTAGCCGCAGTCCTCGGGGCAGGCCCCGGTCTTGATGCTGAGCAGGGTGCTGATCTGGATCTCGCCGGGGGGGAAGAAACGCCGGTGCACCTGCTGGGCCTGGAACAGCAGGTCCATGAAGGGCCGGGCGAACAGTGCCGCCACCTCCGCCCGGGTCCAGTCCGTCCGCGGGCCGTCCACGGCCGGGCCGCGGTCCGCCTCCATCGCCTCTGCCTGCACCACCGTACCTCCTGATCGCTGCAACCGCTGGCCACGCTGGCCTCCAGCCGCGACCGCGGCCCAGACTGGGTCCCCGGTCCGCCGGGACAGGCGGGCACTATGGCGAGGGGGGCGGGCCGTTGTCAACCATGGAGATGGCAGATGGTTTACCACTGGCTGCTGGACCGGTTGCTGCCGGAACGCTGCGCGCTCTGCGCGGCCCCGGCCGCCCCCGGGGGCCTGTGCCCGGGCTGCCGCCGGGACCTGCCCTGGCTGGCCCATGCCTGCCCGCGCTGCGCCCGGCCCCTGCCCCCGGGCGCTCCGTCCGGCCCCTTCGGAGCCTGCCAGCGCCAGCCCCCCGCCCTGGACGCTTGCATCGCCGCCCTGGCCTACGAACTGCCGGTGGATCGCATGGTGCAGCTGCTCAAGTTCCATGGCCGGCTCGACCTGGCCCCGGTCCTGGGCCGACTGCTGGCGGAGGCGCTGGCCGAGCGCCGCCCCCCGTGGCCCTGGCCCGACCTGCTGCTGCCGGTGCCCCTGCACCGCCGGCGCCTGCACCAACGGGGCTACAACCAGGCGCTGGAGATCGCCCGCCCCCTGGCCCGACGCTGGCACCTGGCCCTGGCACCGCAACGGGTCCGGCGCTGCCGCCCCACGCCGCCCCAGAGTGGCCTGGACGCCCGGGCGCGGCGCGTCAACCTGCGCGGCGCCTTCCGCGTCCAGGGCCGCCTCGACGGGCTGAACCTGGCCCTGGTGGACGACGTGATGACCACTGGCAGCACCCTGGACGCGCTGGCCCGCGCCCTCCGGCGCCGGGGCGCGCGCCGGGTGGAGGCCTGGGTCTGTGCCCGCACCCCGCCGCCGGGCCCCTGAATCAACGGCCCAGCAGGGCGAGGGCGATGCCGGCGAAGACCACGGCACCGAACCAGTGATTGTTGAGGAAGGCCTCGAAACAGCGGCGGGGATCCCTGGTCCGGATGAGGTACTGCTGGTAGGCCGCCAGGCCGGCGGCCACGGCCAGCGCCAGGTAGTAGAGGCCGCCCAGCTCGGCGCGCAGCCCCACCAGCACCAGCCCCGCCAGCACCAGGCCCTGGAGGATGCCCACCACCAGCCGGTCACTGTCGCCGAACAGGATGGCGGTGGAGCGTACCCCGATCTTGAGGTCGTCCTCGCGGTCCACCATGGCGTAGAGGGTGTCGTAGGCGGTGGCCCAGAGCACGTTGACCGTGAACAGCAGCCAGGCGAGCTGGGGCACGCGCCCCGTCTGGGCCGCGAACGCCATGGGGATGGACCAGCCGAAGGCGGCCCCCAGAACCAGCTGGGGCAGATGGGTCACCCGCTTGGTGAAGGGATAGACCGCGGCCAGAGCCACGGCCACGAAGGAGAGTTCGATGGTGAGCCGGTCGAGGGTCAGCACCAGGCCGAAGGCCAGCAGCACCAGCACGGCGAACAGGGCCAGGGCCTCGGCCGGCCGCACCCGGCCCGCCGCCAGGGGCCGGTCGCGGGTACGGGCCACGTGGGGATCGAAGTGCCGGTCCGCGAAGTCGTTGATGACACAGCCGGCGGACCGCATCAGCACCACCCCGGCCACGAACACCGCCAGCACCCGGAGATCGGGCAGCCCGCCGGCGGCCAGCCACAGCGCCCACAGGGTGGGCCACAGCAGCAGGTAGATGCCGATGGGCCGGTCGAGCCGCATCAGCCGGGCATATTCATGCCATTTGCGCTTCCAGGAAGGGGTCTTCTCCATTGGCCCCATGATACCAGTTCCGGCGCCGCCGCCGTGGACAGCGGCGGCGTGAGCAGGTGCCGGCAGCCTGTTAAGCTAGCGGCCATGGACCACTTCCGCCCGCTGTTGCCCCTGCTGGCCCTGCTGCTGCTCGCCTGCGCCTTCCAGGGCAGCCGCGGACTCTGGGATCCCGACGAGGGACGTTACACGGCGGTGGCGCTGCAGATGCTGGACTCCGGCGACTGGCTGCATCCCCGGCTGCACCCGGAACACCCGCACTACACCAAGCCGCCGCTCACCTACTGGGCCATCGCCGCCGCCCTGCGCCTGTTCGGGCACAGCGAGTGGGCGGTGCGCGCCCCCTATGCCCTGGCCTACCTGCTCACCAGCCTGCTGGTCTGGTGGATGGCACGCCGGCTGGGCCAGGCCCGGCCGGAACTGGCGGCGGCGGCCTATGCCACCGCGGTCCTGCCCTTCGTCGCCGCCAACACGGTCAGCACCGACTGCCTGCTGACCCTGTGGGAGACCCTGGCCATGGCCGGCTTCATCGGCAGCGGGCTGCTGCAGGGTGAACCACCGGCCAAGGGCATGCTGCGCCTGATGTGGCTGGGTTTCGGACTCGCCTTCCTGACCAAGGGGCCGCCGGGGCTGCTGCCGCTGCTGGCCATCCTGGCCTATGGCCTGGCCCGCAGCACCCCGCTGCGATTGCGGCCCCTGTTCGACCCCTGGGGCCTGCTGCTGTTCGCCGCCAGCGGCCTGTCCTGGTACCTGCTGGTGGTGATGCAGACCCCCGGGCTGTTGGATTATTTCCTGCGCCAGGAGGTGGTGGCGCGGGTGGCCAGCAACGCCCATCACCGCCACGGCGAATGGTACGGTGGCCTGCTGGTCTACCTGCCCACCCTGCTGCTGGGCACCCTGCCCTGGGGCCTGCTGGCGGCCTGGCGGCGCTACCGCGGCGGGGCGGCCGCGCCGGCCCCGGCGGCCGGCTTCCTGCGCACCTGGCTGCTGCTGCCGCTGGCGGTGTTCTTCCTCGCCCGTTCCCGGCTGCCCTTCTACCTGCTGCCGCTGTTCGTCCCCATCGCCCTGCTGCTGGCCCCGTCCCTGGCCGGTCTGGCGGCCGCCCGGCGCTGGCAGTGGCTGGGATGGCTCTGGGTCCTGCTGCTGGTCGGCCTCAAGGGGGGGCTGGCGCAGCTGCCCAGCCGCCAGGACGGCCGCGCCCTGGCGGCGGAGATCCGCGCCGGCTTCCACCGACCCTATGCGGAAATCCTGTTCGTGGATACCAACGCCCGCTACAGCCTGGCCTTCTACCTGGGTCGGTCCGTGGAACACGCGCACCTGGCTCCGCGCGGGCCCGACGAGACCCTGGCCGGTGAATGGCAGCAGGACCGGCGGCCACTGCTCGTGCTCGCCCGGCCCGGCCGGGCGCCGGCCATCGCCGCGGTCATCCGCCACCAGGGCGGCTGTATCCTGGAGACCGCCGACCTGGGCGCGGGCGCCTACCGGGGCCTGCTGGCCCGGCATCGCTGCACCGGGGAGGATGCGGGCACACCCGGGCCCGCCGCGGATCAGGGCGCCAGCAGGCAGGCCAGCACCAGGATGAAGGCGGTCAGCGCGGAATACCAGCGGAACGCCCTTCGGTAACAGGAGAGGAACATCGATCCCACCTCGTTCGGCTTCTTCCTGTACCATTCGACAGCCGGCCCGGGGACGGGTTCGGACCGAACGGAAGGGGCACCGACAAGGCATGAGCAAGGCACTGGACATCAGGGGACTGCGCAAGGTCTACGGCAACGGCTTCGAGGCCCTGCACGGCATCGACCTGACGGTGGAGGAAGGGGACTTCTTCGGCCTGCTGGGCCCCAACGGGGCCGGCAAGTCCACCGCCATCGGCATCGTCTGCTCCCTGGTGCGCAAGACCGCGGGCCAGGTGCGCGTGTTCGGCATCGACATCGACCGCGACTTCTCCAGCGCCAAGAGCCACATCGGGCTGGTGCCCCAGGAATTCAATTTCCACGTGTTCGAGCCGGTGATCGAGATCCTGATCAACCAGGCCGGTTACTACGGCATCCCGCGCCGCATCGCCAGCGAGCGCGCAGAGCGCAACCTGCACCAGCTCGGCCTGTGGGACAAGCGCAACAGCATCGCCCGCAACCTGTCCGGCGGCATGAAGCGGCGGCTGATGATCGCCCGCGCCCTCACCCATGAACCCCGGCTGCTGATCCTGGACGAACCCACCGCCGGGGTGGACATCGAGATCCGCCGTTCCATGTGGCAGTTCATGCGCGAGCGCAACCGCGCCGGCACCACCATCATCCTCACCACCCACTATCTGGAGGAGGCCGAGGCGCTCTGTGACACCATCGCCATCATCAACGATGGCCGGGTGATCGAGCACGCGGACAAGAAGACCCTGCTCACGCGCATGCCGCGGGAGACCTTCATCCTCGACCTGCGCCGGCCGCTGACACAGCTGCCGGCCATCCCGGACTTCGGCCTGCGCCAGATCGACCCCCTCACCCTGGAGGTGGATCTGACCCGCCACTGCACCCTCAACGACCTGTTCCAGGCCCTGTCCCGTCATGGTATCGAGGTGCTGAGCCTGCGCAACGAGAGCAACCGGCTGGAACAGCTGTTCATGGAGATCGTGGGCAACGACGACCGGGAGCGGCAGGCATGAGATGGCGGCAGCAGTGGATCGCCTTCGAGACCCTCGTGATCAAGGAGTTCCTGCGCTTCATCCGCATCTGGGTGCAGACGGTGCTGCCACCGGTGGTGACCACCGCGCTCTACTTCATCATCTTCGGCAACCTGATCGGCCGCCAGATCGGGCCCATGGAGGGCTTCTCCTACATGGACTACATCGTGCCGGGGCTGATCCTGATGGCCGTGATCACCAACTCCTATGCCAACGTGGTCTCCTCGTTCTTCAGCGCCAAGCTGCAACACTACGTGGAGGAGATGCTGGTCGCGCCCATCCCCAACTACGTCATCCTGGCCGGCTTCGTGGCCGGTGGCGTGGCCCGCGGCCTGACCGTGTGCGCGGCGGTGAGCACCACCGCGTTCCTGTTCGCCAGCTTCCACCTGCATTCCCTGGCCACCGTGCTGAGCATGATCCTGCTGACCTCGATCCTGTTCTCCCTGGCGGGTTTCATCAACGGGGTCTATGCCCGCACATTCGACGACATCTCCATCGTGCCCACCTTCGTGCTCACGCCGCTGACCTACCTGGGCGGGGTGTTCTACAGCCTCGACATGCTGCCGGCGTTCTGGCAGAAACTGTCCCTGGCCAACCCCATCCTGTACATGATCAACGCCTTCCGCTACGGCATCCTGGGTATCACCGACATCCCGCTGGCGCTCTCCTACGGTATTGTCATCGGCTTCATCCTGGTGCTGGGGGCGCTGGCCCTGCGGCTGCTCGACCGCGGCTACGGCATCCGCCACTGAGGGCGAGGGTCGCCGCGCTCAGCAATCCACCCACTGGACGCTGCCACCGGCCAGGCGCAGGCAACGTTCGCCGGCCAGGACCTCCTCCAGCGCCTGCCCCGCCAGCCGGTAGCGCCAACCCTGAAACAGGGGGCCGGAACGATCCCCGCGTACCGCCTGCTCCAGGTCGCGGCGCACCGCCAGTACCGAGGGATGCACCGACTCGGCGTCCGCCAGCAGCCGCAGCACGCCGGTGAGGATGTCCACCAGGGCCTCCTGTTGCGGGGTCAGGGGGGGCTGCGGTACCCGCGAGGGCGGCGCCTCGGGACCGGCCCGGTCGGCGCCGGCCAGGGCATCCAGCAGGGCCTGGCCCTGTTCGCGCAGGGTGCGCGGCGGCAGGCCACGCACGCTGGCCAGGGTCTCCAGCGAATCCGGCCGCAGCCGGGCGATGGCCAGGAGCACCTCATCGGACAGGATCCAGCGCCGGGGCCGGTCCAGGCGCCGGGCCTGGTGCTCGCGCCAGGCGGCCAGCGCCTGCAGGGCCGCCCGCGCCCGGCCGCGCAACCGCCCGGCGCCCTTGATCCGGCGCCAGGCCTCCTGCGGATCCTGGTCGAAGCGCGCGGCCTGGACCAGCGCCTCGAAATCCGGCGCCAGCCAGTCCAGCCGCCCGCGGCGTTCCAGCTCGCCGCGCAGGAGTGGATAGACCCGGGCCAGGTAGCGGACGTCGTCCGCCGCGTAGCGCACCTGGGCCGCCGACAGGGGCCGCCGACACCAGTCGGTGCGGGCATGCCCCTTCTGCAGTTTGATGCCGAGGAAATGCTGGACCAGGGCGCCGTAACCGGCCTGGTCACGCAGACCCAACAGGGGGGCGGCGATCTGGGTGTCGAACACCGGGGCCGGGGCGCGGCCGAACAGGTGATAGAAGATCTCCAGGTCCTGGTGGGCGGCATGCACCACCTTGACGATCCCCCGATCCTCCAGCACCGGCCGCAGGGGTGCCAGGTCGTCCAGGGCCAGGGGATCGATGCAGGCCAACCGTTCCGGGGTACCCACCTGGACCAGGCACAGCCGGGGGTAGTAGGTCTTCTCGCGCAGGAACTCGGTGTCCAGGGCGAACCAGGGCTGCTGCGCCAGGTGCCGGCACAGGCCCTCCAGCGCCGCCGGCGTGTCGATCCACTCGCTGGGCAGCTCAGGCGTACCCTTCCCGGCCACGGATCAGGCTTCGCTGCCGGCGTCGACCAGGCGGCGGAGCTGCTCCGGCTCCACGTCCAGGCCCACCGGCCAGCCCGGGTTGAGACTGATGCCGCAGCCGGGTACCCGCGCCGCCACCCAGCGGAATTCCGCCAGGATGCCGCCGTTGAAATCCGGGAAGCCGGACAGGAAGGCCTGGGCGCGGTCGGGACTGGTGAAGATGGGCACCACCGTCATGCCATCCTCGGTGGTCAGGCTGAGGGGCACGGCCCGGTCGCTGGTCTGCAGGCCGGCCACCTGGGCGGGATCGTCCTGCACCGGCAGGAACACCTGGGCCTCCAGCAGGGCCTGCATGAAACGGTCCGGCGCCAGCCGGCCCTCCTGGGCGTCGAGGAGCTGTCGCTCCAGGTCGTTATGGGGTATGAAATCGTTGTCGTCGGTCATGTCTCACCTGTCCGGCAGGGACGGCCACCGCGGCCGTCCTACATGCCATTCTTGAATTCGGTCGTGGCCGTCACCCCGCTGGCGCGCACCGGCGCCAGGGCCTGGGCATAGGCCACCAGGATGCGCAGCGCCCAGGCCAGCCGGGCGCGGTAATAGGCGTCCGCCTCCGCATCGTTGGCGGCGGGATCCTCGTTCAGCACCCGTTCGACATGGCGCAGGATCACCTGTTCCGGGATGTAGCACAGGCGGTTGTTCTTGTAACTGCTCATGCGCAGCTCCGCCACCGGGTAGGCACCCCCGTCGCCGGCCGAGACGGTCACGATTAGGGCCGGCTTGTGGGCCAGCTCTCCCTTGCCCCAGAGCAGGAAGAAATTCTTCAGCCCCGCCGGCACCTGGCCGTGCCACTCGGGGGAGACCACCACGAAACCGTCACAGGCCGCGAGTTCTGCCCCAATGGGCGCCAGCCGCGCCGTCCACTCCGGCTCCCCCGCCCAGATGCCCTCGTCCCACAGCGGCAGGGGGTTGCCGGACAGGCTGAACAGCCAGCTCTCCTCGCAGATGCCCTGGTCCCGCAGCAACCGTTCGATGAAGCGCGCCACCTTGAGGCTCTGGGCCTCCCGGCGGTGGCTGCCGCTGATGATCCCGATACGCATGTGTCAGGTTTCTCCGTCGATCCACCGAGGTCACGCAGTATCCCATGATTCCGCATCACCATGCCACGACAACCAACCACCCCTCCTACGCCGGAATGGGCCATTCCAATATCCGGGATGGAGATGACATGGCCTGCTGTCTGGTATGGCGGGCTGTGCGCCCGTTCATGGTTTTTGCATGGTGTGCCTGCGAAAGTAGATGGATCGGACCCACATCGGGAGGACACCCATGCAGCCATCACGCCTGTTCACCTTCGCCCTGCTGCTCCTACCCGCGCTGCCGGCCCTGGCCGACAGCCTGGGACTGGCCGCCGGCGCCAGCTACTGGTACTACGACCTCAGCGGTACCGCCCGCTACCGCAGCAGCAACCCGGCGGACGACATCAACCTGCGCAACGACCTGGGCTACGGCAGCGACCAGGTCACCAGCGTCTTCGTCCGGCTGGAACAACCGGTCCCCATGGTGCCCAACATCCGCCTGGCGGTGACCGACCTGGACAGCAGCGCCAACGGCCGCCTGAGCCGCTCGGTGAGCTACGGCGGCCGGGTCTTCAGCGCCAGCGAGGCGGTGGCCAGCCATATCCGCCTCAACCAGGCCGACGTCACCCTCTACTACTCGCCGCTGGACAACTGGGTCGACCTGGACCTGGGCATCGATGCCAAGCGGGTGGAGCTGGACGTGGACCTCGACGGCAGCCTGAGCGGACACCAGTCCGCGCACGTCCAGGGCTGGGTGCCCATGCTCTATGCCGGGGTGGGCGCGGACCTGCCGCTCACCGGCCTGTCACTGGGCCTGGACGGCGCCTGGATCGGCTACCAGGGCAGCCGCTTCTACGACTATCGCGCCGAGGTCCGCTACCGCACCCCCTGGCGGGTGGGCGTGCAGGCGGGCTACCGTGCCATCCGGCTCGACCTGAACGACTTCGACGGCGCCTCCAGCAACCTGGAGTTCTCCGGTCCCTACGCCGGCCTGCACCTCGCGTTCTGAGCGGCCGCCGTGGGATGGTCCGGCAGGGCCGGCAGGAAGAACTCGCTGACCAGCAGCGGGTGGCCGGACAGGCGGTAGCAGGTGCGGCGGGCCCAGAGGCAACCGGCGTGCGGGGGACTGTCGGCCAGGGCCAGGGCATGCAGCCGCGAACCCGGCTCGATCCGGGCCACCGCCACCGGCTCCCGCGTCATGGCCGGATCGGCGAACAACAGGGCGCCCAGGGGCTGCACCCCCAGGTGGCGCAGGCGCCGCAGCCGGCCGCGCAGGGAGGACAGGGGAATGACGGTGCGGGCGTAGACCCAGGGTTCGCCCTCACAGCGAAGATAGACCTGGCGGATCAACGCCCGGGCATGGCAGGGAATGCCCAGGGCGAGGCACTCGTCGCGCCGCGGCCGGCCCAGCCCCTGCCGCAGTACCTCCACCCGCAGGCGGCCGGCACAGGCCCGGCGCAGGCTGGCGGTGAGGGAACCGGGATCGAACAGCCAGGGCCAGAGCCGCGGCGGTATGCCGCCCCGACGCCATTGCCGGCCCGGCCGCCAGGGTCCCAGCTGGGTGCCCGAACCACCGCCACGCTGCGCCAGAATCCCCCGCTTCACCTCGCCCTGCTCCGGCCGAAAGTGGGCATTATCGCACGCCGGCGAGCCGGCGTCAGAGCGCGGCCGGCTCAGACCTCGCCGTAACGGGGCGCATTGCCGAGCCAGCGGCGGACGAGACGGGGCACGACATCGGGGCAGGTCTGCTCGACCACGCCCGCCGCCCGCTCAACCGCCGGCAGCAAGGCCTCGTCACGCAGGTAGTCGGCCACGCGCAGGGTCACCTGGCCGGTCTGGCGCGTACCCAGGACCTCGCCCGGCCCGCGCAGGGCCAGATCGCGTCGGGCGATCTCGAAACCATCGTTGGTCTCGCGCATCACCGCCAGCCGCTCCCGTGCGCGCCGCGACAGGGGCCCCTGGTAGAGCAGCACGCAGGCCGAGGCCCGCCGGCCGCGGCCGACACGGCCCCGCAGCTGGTGCAGCTGGGACAGGCCCAGGCGTTCCGGGTTCTCGATGATCATGAGGCTGGCGTTGGGCACGTCGACCCCGACCTCCACCACGGTGGTCGCGATCAGCAGGTCGATGTCCCCCGCCTTGAACGCCTGCATCACCGCCTCCCGCTCCGCCCCCTTCATGCGGCCGTGGGCCAGCCCCAGGCGCAGCTCCGGCAGCTCCGCCCGCAGCCGCGCCAGGGTCTCCTCCGCCGCCTGGCACTGCAATGCCTCCGAGGCCTCGATCAGGGTGCAGATCCAGTAGGCCTGCTGGCCGGCGCCGCAGGCCTGGCGCACCCGCGCGATCACCTGGTCGCGCCGCTCCGCCGGCACGGCCACCGTGGTCACCGGCTGCCGTCCCGGCGGCAGCTCGTCGATCACGGACAGGTCGAGGTCACCATAGAAGGCCATGGCCAGGGTGCGCGGGATGGGGGTCGCGGTCATGGTGAGCTGGTGCGGCCGCAGGCGACCGTCGGCGCCCTTGTCACGCAGGGCCAGGCGCTGGTGCACGCCGAAGCGGTGCTGCTCGTCCACCACCACCAGCCCCAGGCGACCGAAGCGCACGTCCGCCTGGAACAGGGCGTGGGTCCCCACCACCAGGGCGTGGCGGCCGGCGGCGATGTCGGCCAGCAGGGCCGGTCGCCCCGACCCGCGCCCGCGGGCGGCCAGCCAGACCGGGTGCAGGCCGACGGGCTCGAACCAGTCGCACAGGGTGCGATAGTGCTGTTCCGCCAGCAGCTCGGTGGGCGCCATGAAGGCCACCTGCCAGCCGGCATCCACCACGGCGGCCGCCGCCAGGGCGGCCACCAGGGTCTTGCCCGAGCCCACGTCGCCCTGCACCAGGCGCAGCATGGGGTGGGGCCGGGCCAGGTCCGCCAGTATCTCCGCCACCACCCGCGCCTGGGCGGCGGTGGGCGTGAACGGCAGTCGCGCCAGCAGGCCCCGGGCCAGCGCCCCCCCGGGGCGGATCTCCGGTGCCCGATGGCGCCGGACCCGCTGGCGCAGGCGGCGCAGGCTGAGGTGGTGGGCCAGCAGCTCCTCGAACACCAGCCGCTGCTGGCAGGGATGACGCCCCTGCTCCAGCTCGGCCAGGTCGGCGTCCGGTGGCGGCCGATGGACGTAGCGCAGGGCCGCCGCCAGCGATGGCAGACCCTGGCGCCCGGGCAGCCGGGCCGGCAGCAGCTCGTCGACCTGATCGAGGCGCGCCAGGGCCTGGTCGGTGAGACGGCGCAGGCTGGCCTGGCTCAACCCCTCGGTGGCGGCATAGACCGGTGTCAGGGTCCGTTCCAGCGGCGGTGCCGCCTCCCCCTGCCACAGCTGGTACTCCGGGTGCACCATCTCCAGCCCCGCCGGCCCCCGCCGCACCTCGCCGAAACAGCGGCAATGGCTGCCGCGGCCGAAGGCGCGCTGCTGTGCGGCCCCGAAATGGAAGAAACGCAGGGTGAGTCCGCCGGTGCCGTCGACCAGGCGCACCAGCAGGGCGCGACGGCGGCCGAAGTGGACGTCCGCCAGCGCCACCTCGCCCGCCACCAGGCAGCGCATGCCCGGGCGCAGGGCGCCCAGGGGCAGCAGCCGGGTCCGGTCCTCGTAGCGCAGCGGCAGGTGGAACAGCAGGTCCTGGACCCGGACAATGCCGAGCCGCTCCAGCCGTTCGGCCAGGCGCGGGCCCACCCCGCGCAGGGCGGTCACGGGCTGCCGTTCCAGGGCATCCCCATCCGCCGCCTCCGGCGGGCATCCGCTCGGGCTCTGGCCGGGCATGCGGGCGCGGGCGGCCCTCAGTCGGGCAACACCATGATGGCGTCCATCTCGACCCCCGCATCGCGCGGCAGGGCGGCCACGCCCACCGCTGCGCGCGCCGGGTAGGGCTCACTGAAATACTCCCCCATCACCTCGTTCACCAGGCCGAAGTGCGCCAGGTCGGTGAGGTAGATGTTGAGCTTGACGATGTCGGCCAGGGAACCGCCGGCGGCGGTGCAGACCGCCGCCAGGTTATCGAACACCTGGCGGATGCGCAGCTCCATGCCGCCGTCCACGATCTGCATGGTGGCCGGATCCAGCGGGATCTGGCCCGAGAGATAGACGGTGCGGTCACAGCGGACCGCCTGGGAATAGGTGCCGATGGCCTGCGGGGCCGCCTCGGTGCGAATGATGTCGCGCGCCATACCTGCCTCCAGTGATCTTCGGGAACATGGGTGGCCATCCCCTCAGCTGCGCTGGCGGCTGATGCGATGGACCACGGAAATACGCCGGATGCGCCGCATCACCCGCGCCAGGTGGATGCGGCCCTGGACATTGATGGTGAACAGGATGGAGGTGTTCATGCCATCCCGCTCCTCGATGGACACGTTCTCGATATTGGAACCGGCCTCGGCGATGGCGGTGGCCACGGTGGCCAGCACCCCACGGCGGTTGGCCACCTCGACCCGGATCTCGGCCGGGAACTCGCCCTCGACCTCGGGCTCCCATTCCACGTCCACCCACTTCTCCGGCCGGTTGCGGAAATCGGCGACGTTCTTACAGTTCTCCACGTGGATGACGATGCCGCGCCCGGTGCTGACGAAACCGACGATGGGATCGCCGGGGATGGGCCGGCAGCAGCGGGCGAAACTCACCACCATGCCCTCGGTCCCCTTGATGGCCAGGGGCCGGGCGAGCCGGCCGGCGCCCGGTTCCGCCGGCGCCCCCTCCGAGGCCCCCAGCCCCAGCAGCTCCCGCGCCACCAGGAGCGGCATCCGGTTGCCCAGGCCGATGTCGCTCAGCAGCGGCCCCTCACCATCCAGCTGGTGGGCGCGCAGGAAGCCCTCCATGCGGTCGGCCGGCAGCTGTTCCAGGGAGCTGCCGAGGGTCACCAGGGCCTTGTTCAACAGCCGCCGCCCCAGCTCCACCGCCTCCGCCCCCTGCAGGTGCTTGAGGTGGTGGCGGATGCCGGCGCGGGCCTTGCCGGTGACCACGAAGGCGAGCCAGGCCGGGTTGGGATGGGCGCCCGGCGCGGTGATGATCTCCACCGTCTGGCCGTTGACCAGCGGCGTGCGCAGGGGTGCCAGGCGGCGGTCGATCTTGGCCGCGATGCAGCTGTTGCCCACGTCCGTGTGCACGGCGTAGGCGAAATCCACCGCCGTGGCACCGCGCGGCAGTTCCATGATGTCGCCACGGGGGGTGAAGACGTAGACCTCGTCCGGGAACAGGTCGATCTTGACGTTTTCCAGGAACTCCAACGAGTTGCCGGCGCTGCGCTGCATCTCCAGCAGCCCCCGCAGCCAGTTGCGGGCCCGCACCTGGGCGCTGTTGGCGCTGTCCTCGCCGGATTTGTACAGCCAGTGGGCGGCGATGCCCGCCTCCGCCACCTGGTCCATCTCCTCGGTGCGGATCTGCACCTCGATGGGCACCCCGTAGGGGCCGAACAGCACCGTGTGCAGGGACTGATAGCCGTTGGCCTTGGGAATGGCGATGTAGTCCTTGAACCGGCCCGGCACCGGCTTGTACAGGTTGTGAACCACCCCCAGGGCGCGGTAACAGGTATCCACCTTGTCGACGATGATGCGGAAGGCGTAGACGTCCAGCACCTCGGAGAAGGACAGGCCGCGACCGCGCATCTTCTGGTAGAGGCTGTAGAGATGCTTCTCCCGCGACAGCACCCGGCCCTCCACCTCCTCCTGGCGCAGGCGCCGCTTGATGGCGGTCTCGATCTTGCTGAGGATCTCCTTGCGGTTGCCGCGGGCCCGCCGCACCGATTCCCGCAACACCCGCGAACGGAGGGGATAGAGGGCGGTGAAGCCCAGGTCCTCCAGCTCCAGCCGGACCTGGTTCATCCCCAGCCGGTTGGCGATGGGGGCGTAGATCTCCAGGGTCTCGCGGGCGATGCGGCGGCGTTTCTCCGGCCGCATCACGCCCAGGGTGCGCATGTTGTGCAGGCGATCGGCCAGCTTCACCAGGATGACGCGGATGTCCTTGACCATGGCCAGCATCATCTTGCGGAAGTTCTCCGCCTGGGCCTCGGCCTGGCTCTCGAAGCGGATCTGGGTCAGCTTGCTGACGCCATCCACCAGCTCCGCCACCTCGCTGCCGAACTCGGTGGCCACCTGGGCCTTGGCGGTGGGGGTGTCCTCGATGACGTCGTGCAGGATGGCGGCCACGATACTGTCGGCGTCCATGTGCATCTCGGCCAGGATGCGGGCGGCGGCGATGGGATGGTAGATGTAGGGTTCGCCGGTGAGCCGGTGCTGGCCCTCGTGGGCCTCGGCGGCGAACAGGTAGGCGCGGTAGACCTCCCGCACCTGTTCCGGCTCCAGGTAGGTCTCCAGCAACTCGCACAGGTCGCTGATCAGGTAGCGGGATTCGGGTTGCCCGCCCAGCTGTTCGGTGCTAACCGCCATCGTCCCCCATTCCGGTCGGGCGCCGGGCCGGGCCCGGCGGAGACGGCGCTCAGGCACGCGCGTTCGCCCCGCCAGGGCATGGCGCGCCGGGACGCAAGTTCCAGGGAATCATAGGCCAAGCGGGCACGCACGAACAGATGACCCGCCTGCAGCAGGGGAAACAGGGGGTACTGGGATCAGGCGTCGGCGGACGGTTCCGACCCTTCCTCCCCCGGCGC
Source organism: Thiohalobacter sp. (assembly GCA_026993645.1). Taxonomy (GTDB): domain Bacteria; phylum Pseudomonadota; class Gammaproteobacteria; order Thiohalobacterales; family Thiohalobacteraceae; genus JALWSQ01. Next base: position 1,668 of record JALWSQ010000252.1, on the reverse strand, counting down.
CTCGTCGCCCGACGCCTCGTCCCCCGCTGCCTCGCCCGCGTCGGACGCAGCGGCGGCCGGCGCCTCCCCGGCCTCCGCCGCCTCGCTGCCGGGCATGATGAACTCCACCTCCGGCTTGGGTGGCTCCTCCTTCAGGATGTCGGGTCCCACCAGGCCCTCGGCCACCTCCCGCAGGGCCATGACCGTGGGCTTGTCGTTCTCCCAGGGCAACTGGGCGGCGCTGCCCTGGGACAGCTGCCGCGCGCGCTTGGCCGCCACCAGTACCAGTTCGAAGCGGTTGGCGACATTCTCCAGACAATCCTGCACGGTGACACGGGCCATGGGTGATCCTCAGTGGTTCGGTTCTCGATGGAAGACCGCTCAGTCTACTGAACACCGGGCTCTTTTTCCAGCTGGCCGACGTCCGATCCCAGCAGCTCGGACAACAGCCCGGCGTGGCGGCGTACCTGTTGCGGCCGGCGCAGGCGGGGTTCCAGCACGATGGCGCAGAGTTCGTCCAGGGCGGTCTCGAAGCGGTCGTTGACGATCAGGTAGTCGTATTCGTCGTAGTGCCGGCTCTCGCTGACCGCCGCCCGCATGCGCCGCTCGATGACCTCGGCGCTGTCCTGGCCCCGGCCCTGCAGCCGTTCCCGCAGCGCCGCGCGCGATGGTGGCAGGACGAAGATGGACACGGCCTCCGGCCAGGCCGCCCGCACCTGCCGCGCCCCCTGCCAGTCGATGTCCAGCACCAGGTCGATCCCACGGGCCAGGGCGGTCTCCACCTCGCTGCGCGCCGTGCCGTAGTAGTGATCGAACACCCGGGCGTACTCCAGGAAGGCGCCGGCCTCGATCATGGCCTCGAACCCGGCGGTGTCGACGAAATGGTAGTCGCGGCCGTCCTCCTCCCCCGGCCGGGGCGCGCGGGTGGTGTGGGAGACGGAGAAGCGCACCCCGCCCACCCGCTCGATCATGGCCCGCGCCAGGCTGGTCTTGCCCGCGCCCGAGGGCGCGGACAGGATGAACAACCGTCCTTCGCTCTTGTCAGCCTCAGTGGTTGCCGTCACTGGTACCCTCCCTGCCGGACATCCGAGGTTCCGTAGCTACGATTGGCGTTCGATGCGCGCGGCGCGTACCGCGCCTTTGCGCATCCTGCGACCGCCTGCCGGACCGGTATTGTGCCACGGCCGGCGGCCTATTCGATGTTCTGCACCTGTTCCCGCATCTGCTCGATGAGCACCTTCATCTCCACCGCGGCCGCGGTGGTCTCGGTGTCCGCCGACTTGGAGGCCAGGGTGTTGGCCTCGCGGTTGAACTCCTGCATCAGGAAGTCCAGCCGCCGGCCGACGGCGCCGTCCCCGTCCAGGATGCGGCGGGCCTCGGCGATGTGGGCGTCCAGCCGGTCCAGCTCCTCCTCCACGTCCATCCGCTGGGCCAGCATGACCAGCTCCTGCTCCACCCGGTCCTGGTCCACCCGCGCCGCCAATTCCGCCAGCCGGCCCTCCAGGCGCTCGCGGATGGCCTGGCGCACCTCGGGCTGCCGCGCCCGCACCCGGCCCACCAGGGGGCCCAGCGTATCCAGCCGCTGCAGCAGCATCTCCCGCAGCCGCCCACCCTCCCGTTCCCGGGTGGCCGCCAGCTCGGCCAGGGCCTCGTCGAACGCCTCGAGGGCGACCGCCGCCAGCGGGCCGG
>JALWSQ010000251.1 GCA_026993645.1 Thiohalobacter sp. | reverse complement strand
TCCTACGGGGGTCTCCTCACCCCTCACCGCAAAAGGTGCGACACCAGCATTCGTAGGTTGGGCAAAGCGAGCACAGCGAGTGTGCCCAACAACGGGGAGCTGATACGCACGGCCATCGACGCGCATGGCGCTGCGGGCCTTTGCGCATCCTACGGGGGTCTCCTTACCCCTCACGCCTCACCCCTCACCTGCAATTCCGCGTGTTTCCGTGTGATTCAGTGGCTCATACCGATGCGCACGGCGCTACGCGCCTTTGCGCATCCTACGGGGGTCTCCTTACCCCTCACGCCTCACCCCTCACCGCAAAAGGTGCGACACCAGGCCGTCGGCCAGCTTGGGCTCGAACCAGGTGGACTTGGGCGGCATGACCTCGCCGGCCTCCGCCACCGCCATCAGGGCCTCCATGGGCGTGGGACAGAGCGAGAACGCCGCCGCCATCTCGCCCGAATCCACCCGCCGCGCCAGTTCCTCCAGGCCCCGGATGCCGCCGACGAAATCGATGCGCCGGTCCCGCCGCAGGTCGGTGATGTCCAGGACCGGGCCCAGCAACCGGTCCGACAGCAGGCTGACGTCCAGGCTGCGCACCGGATCGTCCTGCGGTATCAGGCCCGGGTCGATGCGCAGGCGGTACCACTGGCCCGGCAGGTACAGGCCGAACTCCCCGGTGCGTACCGGACGCACCGGCCCCTCCGCCGGCTCCACCTCGAACGACTGGGCGATGCGTTCCAGGAAGCGTTCTGGCGCCAGCCCGTTGAGATCCCGCACCACCCGGTTGTAGTCCAGGATCTTCATCTGCGCATGCGGGAAGATGACCGAAAGGAAATAGTTGTATGGCTCCTCACCGGTATGGGCCGGATTGGCCTGGCGCCGCATGGCGGCCACCCGGGCCGCCGCCGCCGAGCGATGATGACCGTCGGCGATGTAGAGCGCCGGCATGGCGTCGAACCGCTGGCCGATCTCCGTGATCAGGCCCGGATCACGCACCACCCACAGGCTGTGCCGCACCCCGTCGTCCGCCGTGACGTCCAGTTCCGGCTCCGCCTCCGTCTGCACGGCCAGCAGGCTGTCCACGCCCGGATCCGAATGGTAGGCCAGCAGCACCGGTCCCGTCTGGGCGTCCAGGGCATCGATCTGCCGCACCCGGTCGTCCTCCTTGTCCGGCCGGGTGAACTCGTGCTTGCGCACTCGGTTGTGCTCGTATGCGGCCACCGAGACCACGGCCACCAGGCCGACCTGGGTGTGATCACCCATGACCAGGCGATAGATGTAATAGCAGGGCGCCGGATCCTGCTGCAGCACCCCTTCCGCCCGCATGCGTTCCAGGTTCTCGGCCGCCTTTGCATACACGGCCGGGTCGTGGGGATCGGTGCCGGGGGGCAGATCGATCTCGGCGCGCGAGACGTGCAGGAAACTCCAGGGGCGTCCCTCGGCACGGTCCCTGGCCTCGGCCTCGCTGAGCACGTCGTAGGGCGGGGCCAGCACCTCGGCCGCAGAGTCCGCCGTCGGACGCAGGCCGGGAAAGGGTTTGATCAGCGGCATGGAAACCTCGCTTCAGGGTGGATCGGAGGCGCCGTATTCTAGCAGCTGGGCCCGATGGCACCGAAGCCTGGTTGTATTTGTACTTATAATCAATATGATATAATATTTCTTTAATGTATATTCATAGATAAAGGCAAGGGGCCGGTCTCCCCCGGCCACCCCGGATTCTGTTAAGCTGACGCGGATCGAACAGAGGCCGGACCACGACCGTGGCCCGTCGGACGGGCAGAGCGGGGGTCGGCACCCCGGGTCAAGATGAACAACACCGAATCCACAACCCGACCCCATCCGGATCAGCCGGCACCCGTTTCCTTCTGGCGCCGCCTGCGGCGTTCCATCCACATCCCCTATGCCCACAAGCTCGCACTGGGTATCGGGGTCATCATGGCGGTGTGCATCGGGCTGCTCGCCAGTATCATCATCCAGCACCAGAGCGAGATGCTGCGGGCCAACCTGGACGACCTGGCCACCATCCTCGCCGACCAGATCGCCCAGTCCGCCGCCGAACCCCTGCTGGCGGACGACAAGCTGGCGCTGCGGGTGATGCTGAACAACCTGATCAGCACCACCGATGTCCTGGGCATCGCCGTGTTCGCCGCCGACGGCACCCCCGTGGCCGAAGCGGGCATCGTCCCGCGCAAGGGCAATCCCGCCTGGCCCGCCGACCGGCCCGCGCCCGACCCGGTGCGGCTGCACATCCTGGAATGGCAGCAGCATTCCAGCCGCAGCTGGTCGTCCCGTTCCTTCGTCACCTTCGGCCGCCCCATCCGCTTCCAGGGCGTGGTGGCCGGCCATGTCCTGATGACGCTGGGCCGCAGCACCTTCGAACGTGCGGTCAAGGGCGCCGACCGCAGCATGATCGGGGCCACCCTGATCGTGATCGCCCTGGGCACCCTGCTGACCATCCTGCTCAGCCGCAAGCTGTCGCGCCCCATCTACCAGCTGCTGGATGCGGAACAGAACCTGGCCCGGGGGGCCTACGACGACCTGCCCTTCCCCACCGAGCGCAACGACGAGATCGGTACCCTGATGTGCGCCTTCAACCGCTTCGCGGAGGGCCTGCAGGAACGCGACCGCGTCACCGAGAACTTGTCCCGCTACCTTTCCCCCAAGCTGGCGGACCGCATCCTCAAGGGTGAACACCGACCCAGCCTGGGTGGGGAACGGGTGGATGCCTCGGTGATCTTCGCCGACATCGTCGGCTTCACCGGCATGGCCGAGGGCATGACGCCGGAGGAGGTGGCAGAACTGCTGAACCACTACTTCGCCCACATCGCCCGGGCCTGCGAGGCCTTCCATGGTTCGGTGGACAAGTACATCGGCGACTGCGCCATGCTGGTGTTCGGGGTCCCGGCCAGTGACCAGAATCACTGCCTGAACGCGATCTCCTGCGCCCTGGCCATGACCCGGCTGATCGACCGGGAGAATGCCGAACGCAAGG
>JALWSQ010000250.1 GCA_026993645.1 Thiohalobacter sp. | reverse complement strand
CCCTGCGCAACAGCGCCTTCGAGGTCGTGTCCATCATCACCAGTACCGGGTTCGGCACGGCCGACTTCTCCACCTGGCCCCTGTTTCTGCCCGTGCTGCTGATCTTCATCAGCTTCATCGGCGGTTGCGGCGGATCCACCGCCGGCGGTATCAAGGTGATGCGCATGCTGGCCCTGGCCAAGATGGGGCGCCGCGAGCTGCGCCGTCTCTACCATCCCCGTGCCAGCTTTCCCATCAAGATCGGCGGCCGCGCCGTGCCGGAGAAGACCCTGCAGGCCATCTGGGGCTTCTTTTCGGTCTACATCGGGGCCTTCGTGCTGCTCATGCTGGCCATGATGTGGGCCGGCCTGGACCAGGTGTCCGCCTTCTCCGCCATCGCCACCTGCATGAACAACCTGGGCCCGGGGCTGGGCCGGGTCACGGCCAATTTTGCCGGGGTGTCGGACAGCGCCAAGCTCATCGGTGTCCTCGCCATGCTGGCCGGCCGGCTGGAGGTGTTCACGGTCATGGTCCTGTTGCACCCGGCCTACTGGCGGGACTGAGCGGACACCTCGGGCACCCGCCAGTCGCCGATGGCCACCAGGTGGGGTGGTGAACCCTCGATGCGGGTGACATAACAACCCTCCGAGGCGAAGCGCTGGTCCGGCCCCAACCCCAGGTGGGGATAGAGGGAGAACACCAGGGTGTTGTCGACCATGTGTTCCAGCCGCTCCACCAGGTATTCCTTAGAGAACTGATCCCGCATCTTCTTCACCAGGCTGCCCACCATGGACAGCGCGAAGAAGCTGTCCCCCAGGACCCGGCGGTCCGGTGCCAGCACTCGGTGCAGGTGGGCCCAGGTCAGCGGACGGGCCATACCCGCCCGGGTTTTGCCGGGCAATTCGAAGGGATAGAGCAGCCGCGCCCGATGCCGCAGTGACCGCGGCAATTGCTGCCAGCGGTCGAACAGCAGGGTACCCGAGAGGTAGACCGGCGCCCGGTCCCGGCCCTTTTCCCAGGGTAGCGCCTTCAGGTCGTCCAGCCGCAGCCAGCAGACACTGGTGCCACGGGGTGGTTCCACCGGACTCGGCCCGCCCTGCTCCGGCCAGGCGCGGTCATGGACCTGGATCGTGGAACCCGCCAGGGCCCGGCGCAACAGGCGGGCCGCGGTCGCCCCCTCGGTGCCGGGCCGGTACAGCTGGGTCAACTGCCGGACCCCCTGCGCCCGCAGGCGCTGGGCCAGCACCCGGGCCTCGGCGAGCATGCCCTGGGAGAGATAGACGGTGTAGAAATCCGTTTTCGCTGCGGGCAGGTCCGCCGAGGGGAACAGGCAGGGCACCTCCTGCCGCCGGCAAAAGGCCTGTATGGGTGCCCAGGAACCACGCGCGACACCACCCAGCACGAAGTAGACCGGCTGCCGGCGATAGAGGGCCTCGAGTTGGGCTTGCCAGCCGTCCGGGGCACCGTGCAGGTTCCAGACATGGAGCCGCCAGTCGCGCCAGGACTGGTAGATCCAGTCCCGGTGCCAGGGGGCATGGCGTGCCCTGCCCCGCTGGTTGCGGGTCGCCATGTCCCGGTCGTGGACGAAGGCCTGCATAACGTTCAGCAGGGTCTTGCGCTGGGCCGGGGTCACGCCGTCGGTCACGATGGTGGCGATGTGCATCTCCGTGGCCGTCACCCCGGGTGCGGAACGGGCCGACAGGGTGCGCAGGTAGGCCACCAGGCTGTCGGCGGCCTGCTCCGACAGGGCATAACGCGGCATCAGCGGACTCAGCGTCCGGCCGGCCGGATCGATGCCGGCACGAATGGCCCGCTTGAGGGTGGCGGCGGTATAGGCCGGACGCGTGACCGCCCCCCGGGTCCGGCGCGCATACAGCTCGCGGCGGGCGATCTCCACTGGGTTGAACAGCACCTCGCGGGTGACCGCGGGGATCACCAGCTCACCCTCGCTGGAACCATAGCCACTGGTACGGTGGCAGAACACACAATGGGTCTGCCGGGGCTCCACGTCCACATCCCCCAGTACCGTGGCCGCCAGCGGCCGCCCGTCCGGCAGGATGCCCTCGCGGTAGATGCGCTTGCCCAGGGCGACGGGGTCCTTTGCCGGTGATCCCGCCAGTACCGGCGGCAGCAGCAGGCCGGCCACCAGCCCCGGCAACAACCGGTGCAGGATCCGGTACAGGGCGGAAGGGATCGATCGGGTCACGGCAAGGGGATGACTCCCGGATCAGCGCCGGGCCAGGCTGCGCGCGCGCTCCAGCTCGGCGACCAGGTCGTGGGCACCGATGTAGCCATCCAGCCGGATCCAGGATCGGCCGCGCGCCGGGCGGATGTAGGTGATGTAGTCGTGGCTCATCTTGTTGCCACGAAAGGCGGCAAAGGCCCGCTGGACGCGGATGCTGTCACGGCGGCTGCCGGTGAGGAAGAACCAGTCCGGCCCGGCCCCATACCGGGCCGCATACTTGCGCAGGCGCCCCGGCGTGTCGTACTGCGGATCGATGGAGATGGACAGCATGCGCACCCGTTCATGGCGGGCGGCCAGGCGCTTGGCGGTGGCTGCGAAGGTCGCGCTCATGACGGGACAGATGGCCGTGCAACTGGTGAAGATGAAATTGAGCATGACCGGTCGCCCCACATCCAGCAGCTCGCGCAGACGTAGCCGGCGACCCCGCTGGTCCCGCAGTACCAGGTCGGGGACCTGGTAGTCCCGTACGGAACGCCGGTAGCCCTGGTCCCGGCGTGGTGCGGTCATGCCCATGGCGGCACCGCACTTCATGGGTTCCAGGGTGCCGGCCCGCGCCGCCGGCAGGGTGCCGGGCCCGATCGCCACGACCAGGGCCAGGGCCGCGCCCAGCACGAGCCCGACCCGGGGCCTGCGGCCGAAGATAGCCGGACCCCTGCTCAGATGATCGCCGTCGTCGTGCGTTTCCATGTCCCCTGTAACGGCCATGCCCGTCGTTTACTGATGCCGGCCACGCCAGGCCCGCAGCACCAGGCAGGCGAGCAGCTGCGCCTGCGTGAAATCCTTGCGGC
>JALWSQ010000249.1 GCA_026993645.1 Thiohalobacter sp. | reverse complement strand
CGGGTGATCTCGTCGAACATGACGCGGATGTACTGGGCCCGCAGCGGCGGCTCGATGCCGAGCAGCTTCTCGATGGCCAGGACGTAGCCGTGCTCGTTGCACATCATGGACACGTAGTCGAGGCGGTCCATGTAGCCGATGCTCTGGTTGAACGGCTTGCTCTCGGCCAGTTTCTCGGTGGCCCGGTGCAACAGGCCGATGTGCGGATCGGCCCGTTCGATCACCTCGCCGTCCATCTCCAGCACCAGCCGCAGCACACCGTGCGCGGCAGGGTGCTGGGGGCCGAAGTTCAGGGTGAAGTTGCGGATCTCAGGCATGGCGGCCCCCGTGGCGGCGGACCACCTTGGGCACCAGCACCCGTGGCTCGATGGTCACGGGCTGGTACACCACCCGCTGGCGTTCCGGGTCGTAGCGCACCTCGACGTTGCCGATGAGCGGAAAGTCCTTGCGGAAGGGATGACCGACGAAGCCGTAGTCGGTCAGCAGCCGACGCAGGTCGGGGTGGCCCTCGAAGATGATGCCGTAGAGGTCGAACGCCTCGCGCTCGTACCAGTTGGCGCTGTTCCAGATCCCGGTCACCGAGGGCAGCACCGGCAGATCGTCGTCGGGCACGAAACAGCGCAACCGCAACCTTTGATCGTGCTGCAGGGACAGCAGGTGATAGACGGCGGCGAAACGCCCCCGCGCCACCGGCTGTTCCGTGGACAGGTCCTCCAGCCGCATGCCCAGGCGGGCCGAGGTGGTCGGGTCCACGCCGCGCGAGAAGCCCTCGCGCGTGGCCCCGGTGGTCTCCCATTCGCCGCGGCCATAGTCGAGGTAGTCCACCCCGCACAGGTCGATCAGCATGGCGAAGGCCAGGTCCTCGTCGTCGCGCAGGCGCTGGCAGACCGCCAGCAGCTGCTCCGGCTCCACCACCAGGGTGAGTTCCCCGAGGTTCTCGGTGAGGCTGGCCACCTGGTCCCCCAGCGCGGTCTCGACGCGGTGTTTCAGTTCCTGGATGCTCAGGCGGCTCATGGCTCCGTCGGGGCCCGCTCAGCGGGCGATGGTGTTGGTCCGTCGAATCTTGTTCTGCAACTGGAGGATGCCGTACAGCAGGGCCTCCGCGGTGGGCGGACAGCCGGGCACGTAGATGTCCACCGGCACGATGCGGTCACAACCCCGCACCACGGCATAGGAATAGTGGTAGTAACCGCCGCCGTTGGCGCAGGAACCCATGGAGATCACCCAGCGTGGCTCGGCCATCTGGTCGTAGACCTTGCGCAGGGCCGGCGCCATCTTGTTGGTCAGGGTGCCGGCCACGATCATGACATCGGACTGGCGCGGGCTGGGCCGGAACACCACCCCGAACCGGTCCAGGTCGTAGCGCGAGGCGCCGGCCTGCATCATCTCCACCGCGCAGCAGGCGAGACCGAAGGTCATGGGCCAGAGCGATCCCGTCCGTGCCCAGTTGATGAGCTTGTCGGCCGTCGTGGTGACGAACCCTTCCTCGAGGACGCCTTCGATGCCCATGGGCTCAGTGACTCCCCAGCATATGGCGCTTTGCCATGACTCGCCGACGTTCGCATCCCCGCTCCGCGGGGCCCCTGCGCACTGCTCGAGCCGCACCCTCTCTCGCTACCCCACGCATCGCTACTCCCATTCCAGGGCGCCTTTCTTCCATTCGTAGATGAAGCCCACCACCAGCACGCCCAGGAAGATCACCATGGCCAGGAAGCCGAACAGGCCGATCCCGTGCAGCACCACGGCCCAGGGGAAGAGGAAGGCGATCTCGAGATCGAAGATGATGAACAGGATCGCCACCAGGTAGTAGCGCACGTCGAAGCGCATGCGCGCATCCTCGAATGCCTCGAAGCCGCATTCGTAGGGCGAGAGCTTCTCGCTGTCCGGGTGGTGGGGGGCGAGCAGAAAGCCGGCGACCAGGGGCAGGATCCCGATGAGGATGCCCACGGCGATGAAGATCAGGATCGGCAGATAGTTGTGCAGCATGGGCCCTGTCTCTCCTCCGATGCGGCGCCGCCCGGCCGCACGACAGTGGCGCAGTCTAGGCCACCCGGCCCCGCAGGTCAAGCCGGGGCAAAGATACAATATCTTTATATTTCAAGTGGTTGTATATGGTGCCGATGGCCGGAGTCGAACCGGCACGGCTTTCGCCACCGCCCCCTCAAGACGGCGTGTCTACCAATTCCACCACATCGGCGATGATCTTCCCGGCCCCGCCACCGGTGCCTGGCCCTGCCCGGGCCGGCTAGGGGGCCGGCGGCACGTCCGCCGGTGCCTGGGCGCCCTTCCCCGCTGGGCCCTGAGCCGGTGCCGCGGGCACTTCGGCCTTGCCCTTGGTGTCAGTCCCGCCCGGTGCCTCGACCTTGCTCTTGGCGTCAGTCCCGGCCGGTGCTTCGGCCTTGGCCGGCGCCTTCCCGGCCGCTTTGCCCGCCTCCGGGGCCGCCGGCAGGTCGCTGGCCGGTGCCGGCGCCGGCTTGGCGGGCGCCGTCCCGACCCGCTCGGTCACCGACACCGGGGCCCGCCGGCCGCCGGTCGCCCAGGGCGTCGACATCAGCAGGCTGTTGATGAAGAACAGCGCGGCGACGATGGCGGTGGTCCGGCTCAGGAAGGAGGCCGAACCCCGCGCCCCGAACACGGTGCCCGAGGCACCGGCACCGAAGGCGGCCCCCGCGTCGGCGCCCTTGCCGTGCTGGAGCAGCACCAGCACCACCAGGGCGACGCTGAGCAGGATCTGGAAAACGACGAGCAGGGTCAACATGGTCTTCTCTCGCAGGTGCCGCTCACGGCCGGCAGGGCGGTGGCCGCGACCGGACCCGCCTCAGCTGTCAGGGGCCCGGCAGATGGCCAGGAATTCGTCCGCCTTCAGCGACGCGCCGCCGATCAGGCCGCCATCGATGTCCTCCATCTGGAACAGCTCGGCGGCATTGCTGCCCTTGACACTGCCACCATAGAGGATGCGGATGTCGTCACCGATGGCCTGGTCCGCCGCGCGCAGCCGGGCGCGGATGAAGGCATGGACCTCCTGCGCCTG
>JALWSQ010000248.1 GCA_026993645.1 Thiohalobacter sp. | reverse complement strand
GGCCAAGGTGATCAGCCACAAGGCCTACGGATTCCGGACACCCAAAGGCTATATCCGGAACCTCTATCATTGCATGGCTGACCTGCCTCTACCGAAAACCATGCACACGTTTGCGTGACGAACCACCTTTTTCGGGCGCGGCCACGTCCATGCCGCAACAGACACGGCACGGTCGTTCATGGAGGAGGGCTAATCCCGTGATACGCGAGCCTAGCTCGTGCGCACTGCCGCGCGGCGGCGTACCACTGAAGTTTTCAACACGCGTTCCCAGATCGGCCGGCCAACAGCCGAACGCGTGCCACTCGCGTTCTCCCGTCGTGGGATTCGCTTTGAGGCTCTTGGTAGAGTGCGAGACGGGGAGCTTGAGCCGGAGTCAGCTTCGTACCGCGGATGTGTCGGCGCCATTTCTTCAGGGCGTAGTAACCCTTCGGCCACATCATCCGGCTGTGGCAAGCGCGGGACTCATTCAGATCACTCTATCGTTCGGGGCTCTGCCGTTTTTCAGAAAAGGCTCGGCACCCGGGTGCCGTGGCATCTCGTTGGCCAGACTACGTTCATGATCCGAATACTGCGGAGTCCATCACCACTCTCGGGTACCCAGGTCCTGTTGTATGCACGCGGAGTGGCTGGTTGCGAGGCCCGCCCGAAGGCGTTTGGTGTAGCCTGCTAACCGAATAAAGCTGCAGCCGTCTAACGATCCCCGGGGACCTGATCCACCCGGACTTCGGATCGTTCGGCTAGCTATCTTCCCAGGAACCTGGTTCCCGGAAAGAAGCCTCCTCTATCTAAAGAGGTCAGCTGCGTTTTTTTTCGCGCGGCGCAGCTACCGCGACATCCCCTTGCGGGGGAAAAGCCTGCTGAAACTGATTCCCTGCAGGTTGGATGCCTTTCTACAACAACTGACGGCCCGTGTCAACACCCCGCGGCCAAAAAATCCGCGCCGACCCGCCGCGATACCTAATATATGCAGCCGCGGAAACTTTTGCCGCCACCCCCGGCCTCGATCCCCTCACCGCCCGACCGGTACCGACCCCCGCTCCAACCGCGGCGTTCCAGCACGCGGCACAACCGCGAAAGTTTTCGACTGGTACGCACATGGAATATCCCCCCGGAACCGGCCCCGCCGGTGAATGGTTCCCGCGCCAATCCCCACCGCGGTCGGATCCCCCCAGTGCAAAATCCCCCCTGGAAGGGACCCACCGGGCCTTTCCGCCATCACCAACCCACCGTTTTTACCACCCGCATCCGGGCCCTGACTGGTCTACTACCCACATCAAGGATTGGCTTGAAGTCGACGGATTTTTTTTTCGTTGTTCTGTGCGTGGTTTGCCCTGCATACCCCACCTCGGGTTAGGCGCCAGACTTCAGGGGCGCGCACCGCCATTCCTGGGCCCGCCCACGCCGTCCCAGCAGGCCCTATCCTGCCGGGACAACGCCTCCCAGGCAGGACCGACGCGCGGTCCAATTCACGGTGCTTGAAGTCGACGCCGACTTCACGCCGACTTCAAGACCGCGGAAAAGGCCCAAAATACAGCGTTTTCGGCCTCCTTGAAGTCGACGCCGACTTCACGCCGACTTCAAGCGTTGACTCGGGCCGAAAGCTGTCGTAGATTTGTCCCATAGCTCGCGCGCCGCTTCCGCGGCGTGATGCTGGTCCACCCGGCCGGCGCCCATGTCACAGGACAGGTGCGCCCCGAGCAATCCCAACACCTCCACGCCCAAACCGGCAGGCCACAACCTGCCGGTTTTTTTGTGCGCGCGAGGTTTTCCCCAAACCACGATCCGATACAGGAGGCGATCCATGGTCATCGCAGCAGTCGATATTGGCTACCGCAACACCAAAATGATGTTCACCGACGAGACAGGCACCCAGCACCAGCTGGTGTTCCCTTCCCTGGCCCTTCCGGCCACCTTCGACGGCCAGACCGAACTGGTCCGCCGCGAGACGCGGCGGGTCGAGGCCGCCGGCGCGACCTACGAGGTCGGGCCGGACATCGAGCTTCTGCAGGATCTGCACACCGCCCTGGTGCTGCACCAGGACTACCTGGACACGCCGCAGTACACCGCGCTGTTCCACGGCGCCCTGTCCTACATGGGACAGTCCCAGATCGACCTGCTGGCCGTCGGCCTGCCGGTGGAATACATGGCGACCCGGCGCGAGGACCTGATCCGCAAAACCACCGGCCCCCACTTCGTACCGGGCCTCGGCAAGGTCGAGGTGCGCCGCACCATCGTCGTGCCGCAGCCGTTCGGCGCCCTGGTGGACCACCTGAGTCGGCCGGCCCAGGACGCCCCCCTGGTACCGGACGCGAACGTCCTGGTCGTCGACCCGGGGTTCTTCACCTTCGACTGGCTGGTGGCCCGCGGCCTGAAGTTCCTGCCGCAGCGTAGCGGGAGCTTTCCTTCCGGCATCAGCCACGCCCTGCGCGGCATCGCCGATGCCATCGCGGCCGACATCGGGCAGCGCATCGAGGACATGACTCTGCTCGACCGCTGCCTGCGCTCGGGCACGCTCCGGATCCACGGCGAGACCATGGACATGGAAGCCTACCTGCCGGCCGCCCGGCAGCGCGTCGAGCACGCCCTCCGCGCGCTGAAGAACAAGGTCGGCACCGGTACGGACATCGAGGCCATCTGCATCGCCGGCGGCGGCGCCAGCCTGTTCGCCCCGATGCTGGAGGACCTCTTCCCGTACCACGACGTCCAGGTCCTGCCCGATCCGGTCCTGGCCAACGTCCGCGGGTTCTTGCTGGCGGCCCAGGACTACGCCGCCACCCATCCCATGAAACAGACCGCCTGAAGGAGGTGCCTATGGTAGAGCCTCATGTGAACACCAAGCTCCGAATCAACCTGCAAATCGACATGCGGCTGCCTTCGCTGCTCACCATCCTGCTCAACACCCCGCCCCGCAAGCGGGCGGAATACCTGCGGATGGTGCTGCTGAAAGTCGAAAGCCCCCCCGCCGTCGCTACCTGCTCCAGCCCGCGGTCGCAACGACCGGCATTCGGTTCGGCACTGGAGCAGTTCTGAAGCCACCGCCGC
>JALWSQ010000247.1 GCA_026993645.1 Thiohalobacter sp. | reverse complement strand
GAACTGGCGGTGATCCAGCCTCTGGCCGCCGCTGCCCCGGTCGCAGGCGGGGGCGTTGGTGGACGGCGGCTGGCCACAGTCACAGGGTACCGTCGACCAGCCCGCGCACCAGCGGCTGCCGGCCTGAAAACTCAGCACCGGCGGCGGTCCGCCGGCCAGGCCGGGCTGGTGCAGCCGACCCAGTTCCGCCGCCACCCGGTCGGCGGCCCGGCGCAGGCGGCGCTGTTGCAGCCAATGCCGGTATCCCGGCACGGCGCTGGTGGCCAGCAGCGCCAGGATGGCCAGGGCCACCAGCAGTTCCACCAGGGTGAATCCCCCACTTTTCGCTGCTTTCGTCATGGTTCCGGGCCCCCCTTCCCGGTCGCGCCTATACTAGCGGCGCCCGGAGGGGGCGGGAAGGCAACACACGGGAATTCATCGATTTTTTGGTCAATGCTGGCGGAGGGGTAGGTGATGGAACGAAGGCCGACGGGATTCTCGCTCTTGGAACTGCTGGTGGCCCTGGTGGTTCTGGGGATCCTGCTCGGCGTGGCGGTGCCGGCCTACCGGGCGCTGCTGCAACCCGTGCGCCGGGCGGATGCGCGGCTGGTGCTCACCGAGATCCTGCTGGCCGAGCAGCGCTGGCACCTGCGCCAGGGCCGGTACGGAACCCTGGCCGACCTGGGCCTGGTGGTGCCGGCGCGGTTGGCACCCTTCTACCTCGTCCGCCTGGAACGGCAGTCGGCCACCGACTTCCTGGCCCTGGCCGTGCCCCGGCCCGGTTCCGCCCAGGCCGGCGATGCCTGCGGGGTGCTGGCTGTGGGGCCGGATGGGCCGGTGTATGATGCGCCCTATGCCGGCCCCGAATGCTGGCCGGGTTGAGCGGGAGGCAGCGTGAAGCATTGTGTCATCGTCGGCGGCGGCATCATCGGGCTGCTGAGCGCGCGCGAATTGCGGCGTGCGGGCTGGGCGGTGACCCTGATCGAACGCCGGCGGACGGGGCAGGAGGCCTCCTGGGCCGGCGGTGGCATCCTCTGCCCCCTGCATCCCTGGCGATACCCGGATGCCGTCAGCCGGTTGGCACGCTGGAGCCAGCGGCTCTACCCGGAACTGGTGGAGGAGCTGCGGCAGGACACGGGCCTGGATCCCGAGTACGAGCGCTCCGGCCTGCTGGTGCTGGCCAGCAGCGAGGTGGAGGCGGCACGGCACTGGGCCGCGCGGTTCGACGTGGCCCTGGAGATCCTGACGCCGCAGCAGGCCCTTGAGATCGAGCCCGCCCTGGATCCGGCGGCGGCCGTGCCCGAACTGCTCTGGCTGCCGCACATGGCCCAGGTCAGGAACCCCCGCCTGGTCAAGGCCCTGCGCCGCTGGTTGGAAAGGGCCGGCGTGGAACTGCTGGAAGGGCGGCGCGTGACCGGTTTCGATCTCGCGGGCGACCGGATCCGGGCGGTGACGACCGAGGGCGGGCCGGTCACGGCGGATCTCGTCGTGGTGGCGGCCGGGGCCTGGAGTGCCAGTCTGCTGGAACCGCTGGGCTGGCGCCCCCCCATCCGCCCGGTCAAGGGCCAGATGCTGCTCTTTCGCGGCTCGCCCGGCCTGCTGCGGCGGATCCTGCTGCAGGACGCCAATTACCTGATTCCACGGCGTGATGGCCGGATCCTGGCCGGCAGCACCCAGGAAGAGGCCGGATTCGACAAGGGGATTTCCCCGGCAGCGGGGGATGCCCTCCGGGCCATGGCCATCGAGCGGGTGCCGGCCCTGGCCGACCTGCCCGTGGAGCATCACTGGGCCGGGCTGCGCCCGGGATCGCCGGAGGGCATCCCCCTCATCGGCCCCCACCCGCAGCTCGAGAATCTCTTCCTCAACACCGGCCATTTTCGCAACGGGGTATTGCTGGCGCCGGCCTCGGCCCGGTTGCTGGCGGACCTGGTCCGCGGCCGGGAACCGGCGGTGGATCCGACACCCTATACCCTAAATATTGCGGGGAAACGGCCGATAATGAGATAGACTTCGTCTAAAACATGGATTTATACTCTGGCCATGAACACATCGGAAACCATTCGCCAGATACCGGAGGATCTCACCGGCCTGTTGCAGTCCTACCGGATCCAGCCCACCGTGCAGCGGCTGCAGATCGCGGCCGTCCTGTTTCAGCGCCGGGAGCACATGTCGGCCGACCAGGTGCTCGACAACCTGCAGGCGGCGGGCGGGCGCGTGTCCAAGGCCACGGTGTACAACACCCTGGGGCTGTTTGCCCGCCGGGGCCTCATCCGCGAGGTCATCGTGGATCCGGCGCGGGTGTACTACGATCCCAACACCAGCGAGCACCATCATTTCTACAACCTGGATACCGGCGAGCTGATGGACATCGATGCGGACGACCTGCGGCTGCAGGCCTTGCCCAAGCCCCCCAAGGGTACGGTCACGGCCGGTGTGGACGTCATCATCCGCGTGCGCAACGAGAGCTGAGCAGCGCCGGCACCGGACACGGCGCAGGCTTTTCCTTGAGCCCCCGCCGAGCCTTCTTTTATACTCCCCCGCTGCGCCGGAGTAGCTCAGCTGGCAGAGCAACTGATTCGTAATCAGTAGGTCGGAGGTTCAAATCCTCTCTCCGGCACCATACCAAACAATGACTTATTGATTTCAGCGCACGCAAAAAATCGCTCCGGGCAGCATTTCGGGTAGCACTTTTGAGTTTTGGGCGTTGCTGTCTGCCCGGATGGGGCCCGGTGGCATCCTCGGAGCGGCGGACCTGGCGTTTACGATCGGCCCGCGGGTCAACGCCTGTGGCCCCCTGGACGATGCGATGGTGAGCCTCAGATTCCTGCTGGCGGAATCGAGCGAAGCTCGTGCACTATTTCGGGGATGCGGTTTCCGCCCAGGGGCTCATCCAGGCAGGCCGCGCCGGTGTTCCACGGGTGGTTCACAGGGAAGTTATCCGCAAGACGCACAGGGTTCTGATGAAGGGGATCTGAAGCATGAGCGGCAGCGGCGAAATCCGTTGGAAGCAACGCTACGAAAATTTCTCCAAGGCGATCGCGTTGCTTGGGGAGGTATTGGAGGCCAAGCCCA
>JALWSQ010000246.1 GCA_026993645.1 Thiohalobacter sp. | reverse complement strand
CCCAGGTGGCGGCCATCCTTCGCCAGTACATCCAGGGTGATGGCGGTGCCGCAGTCGACCAGGCACAGATGGCCGCGAAAGCGCTTTCGCGCCCCGATCATGGCCAGCCAGCGGTCGACCCCCAGCCGCTCCGGCCGGGTATAGGCATTCCGCACCCCCTGGGCCTCGGCCTCCGCCACCAGGAAGCGGGGCTTCAGCTGCCAGTGATGGCGCATCCAGGCCGTGAGCGAACGACGCAGGCTGGGCCCGGCGACGCTGGCCACGAAGACCGCCCGTGGCGGCGCGGCATCACCCCAGGCCTGCTCGGCCAGGCTGCGGCGGGCATTCCCCTGCTCGTAATCGAGGGCACCGCCATGGCGGTACCGCCCCGCCTTCAGCCAGCCCCACTTGAGCCGGCTGTTGCCGGCATCGACCAGGAGGATCATGGGTGCAACCGCACGCTGACCAGCCCGGACAGGAAACGGCGCCGCTGGCCGGACGTCTCCTCCACCAGCAGCGCCCCGTCGCGGTCCACCCCGCGGGCGTGGCCCGTCACCGGCCCGGCCGGGCTCTCGACCCGGACCGGCTGGCCCGCCAGGGCATCGTATTCCACCCACTCGTCGCGCAGCGCCGCGAACCCCGATCGCTCGAACACCGACAGCACCTCGACCAATTCTCGCAACAGCCGCCCGGCCAGCTCGTTGCGGCCGGGATGGATACCGCCGGCGCGCTCCAGGTCCACCCAGGGCTGGTCGATGGCCTCGCCGGCGGCCACCGGCAGCGAGGTGTTGATCCCGATCCCGATGATGGCATGGGCCGGCCCCTCGGCCTCGCCGCTGAACTCCACCAGGATCCCCCCCAGCTTGCGTCCCTGCCACAAGAGATCATTGGGCCACTTGAGTCCCAGCTGGGCCAGGCCGGCTCCGCGCAGGGCCCGGACCGCAGCCACGCCCAGGGCCAGGCTGAGGCCGCCGCAGGTGGCGATACCATGCGGCAGCGGCCAGAGCACGGACATCCAGATCCCCCCGGCGAAGGGGGATACCCAGCCACGACCGCGCCGGCCACGGCCGGCCGCCTGGCACTCCGCGATCAGGACCTGGGGGCCGGCCACGCGGCCCTGCGCCAGGCGCCGGCGCAGACAATCGTTGGTGGAATCCGTGGTCGCCACCACCTCCACGGGCCCCAGTCGCCGGCTGGCGGCCGGCCCCATGGCTTGGGCGATGCGCTCCGGATCCAGCAGCTCGATGGGTCGCGCCAGGCGATAGCCCCGGCCGCGCACGGACTGCACCGGCAGCCCCTTCTGCAACAGGTGCCGGACTTGTTTCCAGACCGCGGCCCGGGAGATGCCCAGCAGGGCACCGAGTTCCTCGCCGGACCGCAACGCGCCACCCTGGAGATGCTGCAACAACCTGTAGCCCTGTTCCATGGGCGGGAGTTTAGCACAGCGCCCGGCTGCGCCGGGCACCGCCACGGCTCGCCCCGGCCGGCGCGATTCAGTCGCTCAACACTGCCTTCATTTCGGCGAAGGTGCTGGCCACCGGCAGGGGATCCACCGGTTCACCCAGCTGCCGCGCCAGCTGGGTGGCGGAGAATACGCCACGGATGGCGGTATGGCCGTCACAGGGGTTCTCGTCGATGACCAGCGCGTGCTTGCGACCGACCCGTTTCAGCGTGAGCACGATGTCGGCCACCGTGGCCCGCATCACGTCCGCCATGGCCAGGAATTCCAGCCGTTGCCAGGGCGTCATGACGTCCTGAACCAGAATGTCGCTGAACCGGACCTGCAGTTCCTGTTGCAACTTGACCGGCCGCTCACCGAGGATGTCGGTGGTGGTGATCAGACCGAGCACGGCATCCCGGGTGTCGGTGACCAGCAAGAGGCGCACACCGGCCTCCTTCATGCGCAGCAAGGCCCACTCGATGCTGGCCCCGGGTTCACAGGTCAGGGCCGAGACCTGGCGGAAGTCGGTCATGGAAAGGATCGCCGGGCTGTCGAACTCCAGGCGTTCGGGCAGTTCCTGGCGCGGATGAAAGTAACTCATCGGCTCGCGGCTGCCGTGCAGCGGCAGAGTGCGTACGGCACGTGTCATACCTGGCCTCCTCAGGATACCGGGGCGGTTTCTTTCTCTATAGCCCAATATTCCGGCCGGCGCAAAGCCGAAAAACCCCAGATCGCTCGTGCGCGGTTCCTGCGGACATGAAAAAACCCCGGCAGGAAACCCTGCCGGGGTCATGTTCAAAGCCTGGCAGCGACCTACTTTCGCATGGGGAGGCCCCACACTATCATCGGCGCTGAGCAGTTTCACTTCCGAGTTCGGAATGGGATCGGGTGGTTCCCGCTCGCTATGACCGCCAGGCAAACCTGTGTACCGCCGGCACCCAGGCCGACAGCAGACAACCGGAAAACCGAGAAGGCCTGATACGAGGTATGTTGCGACCGCACCAGCCACTCAAACCGCTTGAGTGTTATATGGTCAAGCCGCACGGGCAATTAGTACTGGTTAGCTTCACACATTGCTGCGCTTCCACACCCAGCCTATCAACGTTGTAGTCTCCAACGGCCCTTCAGGGGAATCGAGTTCCCAGGGAGATCTCATCTTGGGAGGGGCTTCCCGCTTAGATGCTTTCAGCGGTTATCCCGTCCGCACATAGCTACCCGGCAGTGCCACTGGCGTGACAACCGGAACACCAGAGGTGCGTCCACTCCGGTCCTCTCGTACTAGGAGCAGCTTCCCTCAAATCTCCAACGCCCACGGCAGATAGGGACCGAACTGTCTCACGACGTTCTAAACCCAGCTCGCGTACCACTTTAAATGGCGAACAGCCATACCCTTGGGACCGGCTACAGCCCCAGGATGTGATGAGCCGACATCGAGGTGCCAAACTCCTCCGTCGATATGGACTCTTGGGAGGAATCAGCCTGTTATCCCCGGAGTACCTTTTATCCGTTGAGCGATGGCCCTTCCATACAGAACCACCGGATCACTAAGACCGGCTTTCGCCCCTGCTCGACGTGTCTGTCTCGCAGTCAGGCACCCTTATGCCTTTGCACTCAATGCGCGATGTCCGACCGCGCTGAGG
>JALWSQ010000245.1 GCA_026993645.1 Thiohalobacter sp. | reverse complement strand
TCCTGGATCGGCGAGGGGGGCGGCGGGGTCTCGGTCAGGGTCCCACGGGACCTCGCCGGCCACGAGGGCATCCTTATCCTAGTGGAGCCCGTGGGGGGCGAGGCGAGGGTCTACGCAGCCAGGTGGGACGGCTCCCCCCTGGGCCTCCCATGGCTAGCCCGCCTCAGCCTGGCCGGCTCAGCCGAGGCGGGCGACCTGGGAGGGGCCTGCGGCTACAAGCTTGAATCCCTCGACCACGTAGCCATGGATGTCGAGCTAGTCGCCGCCCAGCTCTCCGTGGGCGAGGGCCTCTCGGGGGTGCTCGCCCCCCTCTACACAGGCGGCTCGCCCGCCCTCGCAGGCACCGGCGTAGTCACCGTGAACGGCCGCCCCGCGCCCCTGGAGACCCTGGTCTCCGCCCCCCGCCACAGCCGCCTCGGGCGGTCCTGAGGCCCCTGCCATCCGGCAGTCGCCGCCCCCTGTGGGCCGAAAGCCTCAAGTTCCGGCAATCCCTGCCGCTATGGAGCCCTGTTTTGCATGGGCGTCTCCTTTGGGCAACACTACCAGATCTTGGGGTTCTACCCGCCTTTCGACAGGTTGGGCCACCAGATGGGCTGTTGCGAAAAAGCGTCAAAAAATCCGCACTGTGGTTTTTTGCCGAAAAACTGTTGCATCGGCCTCCGGGTTGCGCTAGGGTAACGCCGTCCGACAATCCATCATTCTTCAGTCAAGGAGAATCGACTATGAACATGAAGCGAGTTTCCGCGGCCGTGGCCGGCGTGCTGGCCGGTGGCCTGACCCTGGCGGCCAACGCCGGTGTGACCGTCTTCGGCCATCTGGACGAAGCGCTTGCGAATACCTCTTGGACGCATGGCACCAAGACTACCGGCCGTAAGAAATCAGATACCAATCTGGTCTGCACCACCTGCTCCATCGGTTTCAAGGGTGGTGAGGATTTGGGCAACGGGCTCAAGGCCATCTTCAAGCTGGACTACCAGTTCGATATCAACAACCGGAACAGTGTGAAGCCTAATAAGAGCGGCGTCCTCAAGGGTACCGGCGCCATCACCGACCGTGACCAGTGGCTGGGCCTGGCCGGCGAGAACTGGGGCAAGGTCCGCTTCGGCAGCATCAGCACCGGTTACAAGAGCACCGGCGCCATGATCGACCCGGTCTATCGCACCGCTGCCCAGGCGCGTGCCATCGGTCTGCAGTCACCGCTGCACCTGGGTGCCGGCGAGAACGGCCAGGGCCGCATGACCAACCACATCCGCTACGATTCCCCCAGCTTCAGCGGTTTCAAGGCCATCGTCGATTACAGCCTGGATAGCAACGGCTCTGATGGTGGCACCGACAATGCCTGGGCGGTGACCGGTGTGTACAAGAACGGCCCCATCCTGGGTTTTGGCAGTTACATCACCAATGGCCAGGGCGGCAAGGATAGCGCCTGGAAGCTGGGTGGCTCCTACAAGTTCGGTGATGCCACGGTGTTCGGCCAGTATGAAAACGATGATGGTCTCATCTCCGAGGCCGCGAAACTCGGGGGTGCCAACATCAAGGGGGAATGCCGTACGACGATTGGTAATCCGGCATGTACGACGGCATCGAATCCCAATGACGCCCACGGTGCGGATGTGTGGCACATCGGCGGCACCTATGCCATGGGCAACAATATCCTCTACGCCGCCTATGGCCACGGGAGCGATGTGAGTGGCAAGAACCTGACTGCGGTGCAGAAGAATACCTCCTACAAGACCTATTCGGTCATCGGTATTCATGTGTTCAGCAAGCGCACCCTGGCTTACCTCGGCTATGTCGCCAAGGACAACGACGAGAACAGCCTGGCCAACCGCAAGATGAAGGTGGTCGCCCTGGGCATGAAGCACAAGTTCTGATCCCGGCCCTGCCGGTTTCACGGGCTTGACAGCCAGGGGACGGGGTCGGATCATCGGCCCCGTCCTTTTTCTTTATCATCCAGCGTCTGGAGGAGTGCGCCGGGCCCCGCAGGGGCGCGGCACCACAGGAGGGGAGCAACGAAATGAACAAGCGACTGATTTCACTGGCCCTGGGTGGCGCCCTCGCCGCCGGCCAGGCCCTGACCGCCCAGGCCGGGGTCACCATCTTCGGCCACCTGGACGAGGCCTTTGCCGCTTACGATGAGGATCCCGGTGTGGCCACCTATTCCAACCGCTTCAGCCCGGGCAGCAAGGCCAACGACGATATCGTTCTGGTCTGCACCACCTGTTCCCTCGGCATCAAGGGCGCCGAGCCCCTGGGCGGTGGGCTCAAGGCCATCTTCAAGGCGGACTTCCAGTTCGACATCAACAACCGGAACAGTGTTAAGAAGGGTACCGGTAACGGCGCCATCACCGACCGTGACCAGTGGCTGGGCCTGGCCGGCGAGAACTGGGGTAAGGTCCGCTTCGGCACCATCAGCACCGGCTACAAGAGCACCGGCGCCATGATCGACCCGCTCTACCGCACCGTGGCCCAGGGGCGTGACCACCGGCTGCAGTCCCGGCTGCACAGTGGCGCCGGCGAGAACGGCCAGGGCCGCCTGACCAACCACATCCGCTACGATTCGCCGAGCTTCAGCGGTTTCAAGGCCATCGTCGACTACAGCTTCGACAGCAATGGCGCCGACGGGGGCACCGACAATGCCTGGGCGGTGACCGGCGTGTACAAGAACGGTCCCATCCTGGGCTTCGGCAGCTACATCACCAATGGCCAGGGCGGCAAGGACAGCGCCTGGAAGCTCGGGGGTGCCTACAGTTGGGGACCGGTACGGTTCTATGGTCAGTACGAGAACGATGGGGGCCTCATCTCGGAGGCCGCGAAACTCGGGGGTGCCAACATCAAGGGGGAATGCCGTACGAAGACGGGTAATCCGGCATGTGTGACGGCATCGAATCCCCACAACGCCCACGGTGCCAACATCTGGCATGTCGGCGCTTCCTTCACCCTGGCCAACAACCTGTTGTACATGGGCTACAGCAATGGGCAGGACATCAGCGGTGACCAGATCTTGACCAAGAACGACCGCAACACCTCCTTCGATGCCTGGACCCTGGCCGCCGCGCACATGTTCTC
>JALWSQ010000244.1 GCA_026993645.1 Thiohalobacter sp. | reverse complement strand
ACCGTGGAGACGGGGTACTGGTACTGACCGACATCTATGGCTCCACCCCGAGCAACATCGCCAACCGCCTGCGCCGCCACCGGACCGCGCGGGTGGTGGCCGGCCTCAACCTGCCCATGCTGATCCGGGTGCTCAACTACCCGCGCATGGATCTCGACGAGCTGACCACCAAGGCGGTCAGCGGTGGACGTGACGGAGTACTGCTGTGCCATGACCCGGCGGAATGAACAGATGATCACCCGCGATGTCACCATAGTGAACAAGCTGGGCCTGCACGCGCGTGCCGCGGCCAAGCTGGTGACCACCGCCTCCGGCTTCACCAGCGAGATCAAACTGCAGAAGGGACCACAGGAGGTGAACGGCAAGAGCATCATGGGGGTGATGATGCTGGCGGCGGCCAAGGGCAGCCGTATCCGGCTCAAGGTGTCGGGACCCGACGAGGCGGAGGCCGCCGACGCCCTGGAGGCCCTGATCCGGAACCGCTTCGACGAGCAGGAGTAGGACACCCATGCCCCGGCGGCCAGCCACCACGACGACATGGCGATTCAACTCACCGGCATAGGCGTTTCGCGCGGCATCGCCATCGGCAGGGCCCATGTCCTGCAACGTGGCGAGCTGGAGGTGATCGAGTACGGCATCACCCGGGACCAGGTAGACGAGGAGATCCAGCGCTTTCGCGCTGCCCTGCAGGTGGCCCGGGGCCAGCTGCGCGCCATCCGTAACCGCATTCCGCCGGACACCCGTGCCGACA
Source organism: Thiohalobacter sp. (assembly GCA_026993645.1). Lineage (GTDB taxonomy): Bacteria > Pseudomonadota > Gammaproteobacteria > Thiohalobacterales > Thiohalobacteraceae > JALWSQ01. Next base: position 2,322 of record JALWSQ010000244.1, on the reverse strand, counting down.
TCGTCGAGTTCATCGACACCCATCTCCTGATGCTGGAGGACTCGACCCTCACCGCGGCACCGGAGCAGATCATCCGCGACCATCTGTGCAATGCGGAATGGGCGCTCAAGCTGCAGCGCGATGCCCTGGTGCGGGTGTTCGAGGAGATGGACGACCCCTATCTGCGCACGCGGCGGGACGACGTCGATCACGTGGTCAACCGCATCCAGCGCATCCTGCTCCAGGCCGATGGGGACGCCGACGGCAGCCAGGCCTTCGTCGGGGCGATCCTGCTGGCGGACGATCTGACCCCGGCCGACACCGTGCTCATGCAGCACCAGGGTATCCTCGCCTTCGTCACCGATTTCGGCGGCCCCCTGTCCCACACGGCCATCGTCGCCCGCAGCCTGCACATCCCGGCCGTGGTCGGCGTGCACAACGGCCGGCGCTACATCCGTGACGGCGAACGGATCATCGTCGACGGCCGCCGCGGGGTCATCCTGGTCGATACCGACGAGGCCATCCGGGACCAATACGCCGCCCTGCAGAAGAGGGAACGGCGGCGCCAGGCCCAGCTGGCACGGCTGCGCAACCAGCCGGCGGTGACCCGGGATGCGGTACCGGTGGCGCTGCAGGCCAACATCGAGCTGCCGGACGACGTGGACGACGTGCTGCGGGTCCAGGCCCATGGCGTCGGCCTGTACCGCACCGAGTTCCTGTACATGAACCGTAACGACACGCCGGACGAGGAGGAGCAATTCCAGTGCTATGCCGGCATCGTGGAACGGCTGGGCGGGCTGCCGCTGACCATCCGCACCCTGGACCTGGGCGCGGACAAGCAACCCCAGGCCAGTGGCGAGACACCGGTGTGCAGCAACCCGGCCCTGGGCCTGCGTGCCATCCGCCTGTGCCTGCACGACCCGGCCCTGTTCCTGCCGCAGATCCGCGCCATCCTGCGGGCCTCGGCCCTGGGGCCGGTGCGGCTGATGCTGCCCATGCTGTCGTCGGCACCGGAACTGTCCCGCACCTTCGCCCTCATCCAGGAGGCCCGCCGCGGCCTGGCCCGAGACGGCATGGCCTTCGACCCGGCCATGCCCGTGGGCGGCATGATCGAGGTGCCGGCCGCCGCCCTGATGGCCGACTTCTTCGCCCGCCAGCTGGATTTCCTCTCGCTCGGCACCAACGACCTGATCCAGTACACCCTGGCCATCGACCGCGTGGACGACGAGGTGAACTACCTGTACGACCCCCTCCACCCGGCGGTCCTGCGCCTGGTGCAGGACGTCATCGATGCCGGGCGCCGGGCCGGTACCCCAGTGGCCATGTGCGGGGAGATGGCCGGCGATCCGGACTACACCCGGCTGCTGCTCGGCCTGGGGCTGCGCGAGTTCAGCATGGAACCCTCCTCCCTGCTGGAGGTCAAGCGCATCGTCAAGCGGTCCGACACCCGGCGCCTGCGGGAACAGGTCCTGCCGGCAGTGGCATCCGGCGACCCCGCCACCATCCGCGGGCTGTTCGAACGGCTCACCAGCGACGTCGTTCGCTGAACCGCGGTATCTCCGCCCCACCCTTTCAGGTTAAACTTCCTGCCGCGCCGCAGCGCAGCCACCCATGGATGCATTTCCGCCCGGCCTCGGCCGCCGGGCAGCGCAGGAACCAGACCGCATGCCGGAGACCGCACAAGACATCACCGCCACCCAGGAACGGCTGCAGGCGCTGTCCACCGCCCTGGCCTCAGGCACCGCGGAACAGACCCGGCGCCTGCTGAACAACCTGCACCCGGCGGAGATCGCCCACCTGCTGGAATCCATGCCGCCCCGCCCGCGGGCGCTGCTGTGGGAGCTGGTGGACAACGCGCACCGCGGCGAGGTGCTGGTACAGGTCAACGACGAGGTGCGGGCGGGCCTGATCCGGGACATGGAGACCGGCGAGCTGGTGGCCGCCACCGAGGGGCTGGATACCGACGACCTGGCCGACCTGCTGCAGGACCTGCCCGGTGCGGTGATCCACGAGGTGCTGCGGTCGCTGGACCTGCAGAACCGTCATCGCCTGGAATCGGTGCTGTCCTACCCGGAGGACACCGCCGGCGGCCTGATGAACGTCGACACGGTCACGGTGCGGGCGGACGTGACCCTGGATGTGGTGTTGCGCTACCTGCGGCTGCGCGGCGACCTGCCGGAGCTGACCGACAACCTGATGGTGGTGGACCGGTTCGATAAGTTCCTCGGCGTGCTGCCCCTGACCCGCCTGCTCACCTCGGACCCGGACGCCACCGTGGCCGAGGTCATGGAACGGGACGTGGAGGCGATACCGGCGGACCTGTCCGCCATCGAGGTCGCCAAG
>JALWSQ010000243.1 GCA_026993645.1 Thiohalobacter sp. | reverse complement strand
TGCGGAGGACGGTGCCGGGGCATTGCCGGCGCCGGCACCACCCCGTGGCGCTGGCGGGGCCCACACGGAGCCGTTGGCGCCCGGGCCGGTCCCGCCGGGGAAGGCCGGAGGCTCGGGGAATGGCGGTTCTGCCGGCTGCTGCCCCATCATCCGTTGTTCCAGCTGCCGTTCCCGTGCCTCGAGGGCCTTTTCCCGCTGCAACAGCGCCTGTTCCCGCGCCCGCATGATGCGCTCGCGCAGCGCCGGTCCGCCGCCCATGCCGGTGGCCGGGCTGAACTGGCTGCCCTGTTCCGTCGAAGGCTGGTAATAGGGCCCCGGCGGTGGCGGCATGGGCGAGGCCCCGTTGCCGGTGGCGACCGGTGCCGGTGACTGGCTTCCCGTATCGGTGCCGGCATGACCTCCCCAGCTACCACCCTGAGGGGCACCACCGGGGACCGGGGGCTCCATCGGGCGGGCAAAACGTGGCGGTGCCGTGGTGGCACCCGCCTGGGGTGCCGGCCAGGCCGGTGCCTGTCGGGAGGTCGCTGCCGCTTGATCGGCGGGTGCCGTTGCCGGGGCGGCCTGGGTCGAAGCGGCCGGATTGGCGGTATTCCCCGCCACAACCACCGCCGCGCCGCCGGCCAACAGCAACCCCACGCAACCCGCAACCAGCGAGACCCGGTAATTTTCGATTCGTCTGTTCAATGTGTGTTCCTCCGTCGCGGCCTGTGGCCTGCCGAAATGTACGTCAGTCGTCGAGGTTCTGGATCAACCGGATACCACGATGCTTACCCGTGTCCGGCATCTCCTCGTCCTCCTGTTGCGGCGCCACCGTTGCTTGCGCCTCATCCTTGTCTGCAGCCGCCGCCTGCTCGGCGTCCGGTGGCTGCGTGTCCTCCTGATCCTGGTCGGCGGCCGCGGATGCGGCAGCACTCTCCTGGCTGGCCTCCGGCTCCGCGCCGACGGTTTCGTCGATGGTATCCCCGACTGCCGGGGTGGCTTCCCCGGCGGTGGTCGGCGAGGTGCTGGGGGCACCCGTAGCGGGCGTCGGATCTACAGTCGCAGCCGCCGTCACCGTGGCGCCCGCACCGTCACCATCCGGCGGCGGGGGGGGATCCGTCACCGGCGTACCATCGCCATCACCACCCGTGGGCGGCGGCGGAGGGGGCGTCGGGGTCGGTGACTTACGGAACATACCCAGAATCTTCTTCATCAGTTCGCCCAGCATGATGAATAACGCGCGCAGGACGTAGAAGACGGTGGAAAATACCGTGAACAGCGCGCTCCAGATCCGCATCCACAATGGCATGGTCGGTGCGGCAGCCTCCTCGGCTTCCGCCGCCTTCAATTCCGCCGCCAGGGCGTGGCTCTCCTGCTCCACCTCGGCGACGAAGATTTCACAGCTCTCCGGCACGAAGTGCTTGGCTGCGCTGATGCAACCCATGGGGATCACGATGAGCGTGAACAGGGTCGCCACGCTGGCACCGAACAGGAGCGATACCGCCATGCCCTGGAAGATGGGATCGGACAGGATGGCGAAGGCGCCCACGACCACCGTCAGCGAGGTGATGACGATGGGCCGCAACCGGATGCGACCGGCATTGACCGCCGCCTGGCGGATCTCCCGCCCCTGGGCCACCTCGTTCTTGACGAACTCGATAATGAGAATGGAGTTACGCACGATGATGCCTGCCAGTGCGATCATGCCGATCATGGACGTTGCCGTAAATTGTGCGCCCATGATCCAGTGACCCGGTATGATCCCGATCAAAGTCAGCGGAATCGGCGCCATCGCCAGGCCGGCCAGGGCGTAGTTCTTGAACTCCAGCACGATCAGACCATAGATCAGCACCAATGCCGCCATGAATGCGCCACCCATGTCGCGGAACGTCTCGTAGGTGACGGTCCACTCACCGGTCCATTCCATACCGCTGTGGGTATCGTCATCGGGCGGCCCGATCAGGCCCCAGGGCATGCCGGTGACCTTGACCCCATCGGGCGCCACGTAATCGTCGAGCTGGTCCTCGACCTCGAACATGCCGTAGATGGGCGCGCCCAGACGGCCTTCGCCTTCACCCACCACGTATTCGATCGGACGCAGGTCCTTGTGATAGATCACCGGGTCTTCCAGTACCCGAGTGAAGTGTCCCAATTCCCCCAGGGGCACGGTGGCGCCCTTGGCAGTGGGAATGGGCAGGTTGGACAGCTGCGACAGTTGGGATCGGACTGCCAGCGGCGTCTGAATGACGATGTAGGTGGGCTCCAGTGGGGCCGCGCGTTTCACGTCACCGAGCTTGAAGCCGCCCATGGCCATGGCCAGGTTACGGTTGATGGTGGCCACGGAGACGCCCTGGCGCGTGGCCTTCTGCCGATCGACCACGAACCGCCAGTAGTAGTGTGGCGCCTCCATGTAATTGTCGACATCGACGATGTTGGGTGCCTTCTCGAACATCGCCGTCAGGTCCTTGGCGACCTGGCGCCGCACGATGTCGTTCATGCCATGGACCTCGGCCACGATGCTGTCCAGCACCGGTGGCCCCGGCGGCATCTCCACCACTTGGATCCGGGCCCCCATGGCCCGGGCGATGGGGGTCAGCTGGTGGCGCACGTCGACACAGATCTGGTGACTCGTGCGCTCACGCAGATGCTTGTCCAGCAGCATGACGTGGATGTCCGCCTGCCACGGCCGCTGGCGCAGGTAGTAATGGCGGACCAGGCCGTTGAAGTCGAATGGCTGGGCGGTACCGACATAGGTCTGCAGGGTCCGCACCTCCGGCACCTGGCGTAGTTTCTCGGTCAGCGTCTGGGCCACATTGGCCGTCACCGGCAAGGCCGTACCCGCCGGCATGTTGATGATGACACTGAACTCCGGCTTGTTGTCGAACGGCAGCATCTTCACGGTGACCGTCTTGGTGTAGAACAGCGAACAGGCCCAGAAGGTCAGCGCGATGACACCGATCAGGAATACCAGGCCCAGGAACCGGTTGTGGATCAGGGGCCAGATCAGGGGTTCGTACAGGCGGGCGATACGCTTCTGGGTCCGGTGCTCACGCTCCTCCGCCTTGCGGAAGGAGGCCACGGAAGCAGGCCGGATGCGCATGGCGAACCAGGGCACGAAGATG
>JALWSQ010000242.1 GCA_026993645.1 Thiohalobacter sp. | reverse complement strand
ATCTGTTCCAGGAGGTTGTCCCGGATCCAGTCCAGTACGAACCGGTTCGGGGCCAGCAGCCGCAGGGCCTCACCGCTCTCCTCCGCATGCAGCGGGCGGATCCAGGTGTTGAACTGCTGTTCCGGCAGTTCGCTCTCGAGCCGGCTGAGGCAACGTTCCCACAAGGCTGGATTCAAGGCGGGTACCCTCCCGTGCTGTTCCTGACGACGATCCACCGGGCGGTGGCCTGCCCCTGTGCCGCATCCTACACCAGGTGCGTCCGGACGGTGTCGGGTCGGGGCATGTCGGCTGGGGATGGGAGCCGGCGGCCACCCGGGCGAGGCCGATGCAACGCACCCCGGACGCATCGCCGATCGGGACCGCCGAGTCTATACCCGTCGCCGGCGCGGATCCATAGCCGCCGGCCCGCGGTTGACAGGCCGCGGGCGTGGACCTTACCATTCCCCGCCTTTGCCAGCCCCCGGTGGTACCGGGCTGGCGCAGCCGCATGACAGTCGAGGCGCGAAGGCGATGAAGAGAACCTTTCAACCCAGCGTGATCAAGCGCAAGCGCACCCATGGTTTCCGGGCGCGGATGCGGACCAAGAACGGCCGCCTGGTCATCAAGGCGCGGCGCGCCAAGGGCCGGGCACGGCTGACGGTCTGAAACCGGATGTGCCGCGTACGGGGCGTTTCCCCCGGGAAGTCCGACTCACCCGTGCCGCCGACTACCGCCGGGTGTTCTCCGGCCACCCGCGGCGTTCATCCGACCGCTGGATGACGGTCTACGCCCTGCCCAACGACCGCGGCCAGGCACGGCTGGGCCTGGCCATCTCGCGCAAGGCCGCGCGCCGTGCCGTGGACCGCAACCGGATCAAGCGCCTCGTCCGCGAGACCTTCCGCCACCATCGGGCGGAGCTGGGCGCGATGGATCTGGTGGTGGTGGCGCGTGCCGGTATCGCTGAGCTGTCAGCGGCACGATTGAGAACCCAGTTGCTTCGACATTGGCGGCGGCTCGCTCCATGCAAGGACTCCTGATCGGATTGGTTCGGCTCTACCGGTGGCTGTTGAGCCCCTGGTTGGGGGGGCATTGCCGCTACTACCCCACCTGTTCCGAATATGCCATCGAGGCGCTGCAGCGCCATGGCACCCTGCGCGGTGGCTGGCTGGCCCTGCGCCGCATCGGCCGCTGCCATCCCTGGCACGCGGGCGGGGTCGACCCGGTCCCGGAGTGTCCGGATGAACGGGCCGGCGGCGCATGATGGACAACCAGCGCCTCATCCTCTGGCTGTCGCTGGGGTTCATCGTTCTGCTCCTGTGGCAGGCCTGGCAGGCGGATCACGCCCCGCACCCGGCCACGGCCCAGGCGCCCACCACCCGGCAGGCCCCGTCTCCGTCACAGCCGGCGGCGGCCAGTGATACCCCCGAGGCACGGCTGAATCAGGCGCCGCCCCCGGCCGCGCCGGCCACGGCCACCGGGCTGCACAGCGCCGGCCGGGTCCATGTGCGGACCGACGTGCTGGACCTGGAGATCGATCTCGAGGGGGGGGACCTGCGCCAGGTGGATCTGCCCCGCTACCCGGTCTCGGTACAGGCGCCGGACCATCCCACGCGACTGCTGGCCGATCGGCCACCCCGCATCTTCGTCGCCCAGACGGGCATCCGCAGCGCGACCCGGCCGGAACCCACCCATCACGCCCTGTTCACCGCGGCGAAGAAGGATTACCGCCTGGCAGAGGGGCAGGACAGCCTGGTGGTCGAGTTGCAGTGGCGCTCACCCCAGGGTATCCAGGTCACCAAGCGCTACCGGTTCCGGCGCGGTTCCTACCTGGTGGCCCTGGAACAGGAGGTGCACAATGGCAGCAATGCCTCCTGGACCGGACGCCCCTACCGGCAATTGCTGCGCAACCGCCCGGTGGTGAAGAACAAGCGCGGCATGGGCAGCCGGGTCTTCACCGGCGCCGCCTACTACAGCCCCGAGGACAAGTATGAAAAGCTGTCCTTCAAGGCCATGGACGAGGCGGCTCTGAAGCGCACCATCCGCGGCGGCTGGGCGGCCATGGTGGAGCACTATTTCCTGGCGGCCTGGATCCCGCCGGCCAAGGAAAAGGACCTCTACTACACCCGGGTCCTGCCGGGTGAGCGTTACATCATCGGCATGCTGGGCGCGGCCCGGACCCTGGCGCCGGGCGCGGCGGCGAGCTTCCACAGCCGCATCTGGGTGGGCCCCAAGTTGCAGGACCACCTGGCCCAGGTGGCGCCCGGGCTGGAACTCACCGTCGACTACGGCATCCTGACGGTGCTCGCCAAGCCCATCTTCTGGCTGCTCAAGGCCATCCACCGGCTCATCGGCAACTGGGGCTGGGCCATCATCCTGCTGACCCTGCTCATCAAGCTGGCCTTCTACAAACTGTCCGAGACCAGTTACCGGTCCATGGCCAACATGCGTCGCCTGGCACCGCGGCTGAAGGCGCTCAAGGAGCGCTACGGCGACGACAAGCAGAAGCTGAACCAGGCCATGATGGAACTGTACCGGACCGAGAAGATCAATCCGCTCGGTGGTTGCCTGCCCATCGTGGTCCAGATCCCGGTGTTCATCGCCTTGTACTGGGTGCTGCTGGAGAGCGTGGAACTGCGCCAGGCGCCCTTCATCCTCTGGATCCAGGACCTGTCCACCAAGGATCCCTATTTCGTGCTGCCCGTGATCATGGGGATCAGCATGTTCATCCAGCAGAAGCTCAATCCCGCGCCCATGGATCCGTTGCAGGCGCGGGTGATGATGCTGTTGCCATTGATCTTCACCGTCTTCTTCGCCTTCTTCCCCTCCGGGCTGGTGCTGTACTGGGTGACCAACAACATCCTCTCCATCGCCCAGCAGTGGATGATCAACCGCCGTATCGAGGGCGCAGGCGCCCACTGAGCCGCACCGCCGTGACACCGGTTGCGTCACCGGACACCATCGCTGCCATCGCCACCCCCCCGGGCCGCGGGGGGATCGGTGTGGTGCGGGTATCCGGTACCGGTGCCGCCGATATCGCCCGGACCCTGGTGGGCCGGCTGCCACGGCCGCGCCACGCCACCCTGGCCGCGTTCCTGGATGCCGATGGCGAGACCATCGACCAGGGCCTGGCGCTGTACTTCCCCGCCCCCGCCTCCTTCACCGGCGAGGACGTGCTGGAGCTGCAGGGTCACGGCGGCATCCAGGTCATGGAACGGCTGCTGGCACGGGTGTTGTCCCTGGGGGCCCGGCTGGCCGAGCCCGGCGAGTTCACCCAGCGGGCCTTCCTCAACGGCAAGATCGACCTGGTCCAGGCCGAGGCCATCGCCGATCTCATCGACAGCGGCAGCCGGGCTGCGGCCCGGGCCGCCATGCGTTCCCTGACGGGCCTGTTCTCACGCCAGGTCAGGGCACTGGCGGAGCGGATCACGACCCTGCGGGTGATGCTGGAGGCGGCCCTGGATTTTCCGGAGGAGGACGGGGATTTCGCCCTGGATGCGGTGCCGGCCACGGCATTGGACGAGATGCAACGCGACCTGGCGCGCCTGCTGCAGGATGCCCGCCAGGGCCGCCTGCTGCAGGAGGGCATGAACCTGGTGATCGCCGGCCAGCCCAATGCCGGCAAGTCCAGCCTGCTGAACGCCCTGGCCGGATACGAGGCCGCCATCGTGACACCGGTGGCCGGTACCACCCGCGACCTGGTGCGGGAGCAGGTGGCGTTCGCCGGGGTACCGGTCCAGCTGGTGGATACCGCCGGGCTGCGCGAGGCCGGTGACGGGGTGGAGGCCGAGGGAGTGCGCCGCGCCTGGCAGGCCATCGCCCGGGCCGACCGAGTCCTGCTGCTGGTGGACGACGCCCGCGGCTGGGACCCGGGCGACCAGGCCATCCTGGACCGGTTCCCGGACGAAGTCGAGGTGACCCTGGTCTACAACAAGATCGATCTCAGCGGCCGTCCGCCCGGTCCGGTGGCCGACAGCCGGCCGCCGGCACTGGCGGTTTCCGCCCGCACCGGTGCCGGCCTGGCGGCATTGCAGCAGTCACTGGTCCAGGCCGCCGGGGGGACGGGTGAAGGGGTGTTCATCGCCCGCCGGCGCCATCTCGATGCCCTGCACCGGACACAGGCACACCTGCGGGCGGCCCGGGCCCGGTGCGGGGACGGCGACGGGATCGAACTGGTGGCGGAGGAGCTGCGACTGGGTCAGGCGGCCCTGGGCGAGATCACCGGCGAGGTGACGCCGGACGATCTGCTGGGGGAGATCTTCAGCCAGTTCTGTATCGGGAAGTAGCCCGTTTCAGGGCGGCCGTCTCCCAGGCCAGGCGGTGCAGCAAGGCCGCCGATGCCTCGCCGCCATAGCGAATGCGGACATAGATCTCGGTCAGGCGCAGGAAGCGGTCACCGGGCAGGCCGGGATGGCGCGCCACCCGCCGGGCAAAGGCCAGCGGCCCTTCGGTGGCGTGACGGCGCAGGCCCCGGGCGGCCAGCCGCCGGCAGGCCCGCCGGTACAGGCGCCGGGCGCGGTCCGGCCGTTGCGAGCCACGGCGGCGCTGGCGCCGGAGCCACAGGAGGGTACCGGTCAGCAAGGATCCGGCGAACAGCAGGCCGAGCCAGGACGGACGCGGTGCCTGCCCGCTTTGCGGGCCGCCGCTCCAGGGGCCCCGCCAGCCATCCCGCAGCCGGCCGTAGAGGCCGGCGAGCAGCCGGGAGAACAGGGGCGCGGGGCCGGTCCCGGCCACCGGTCGCCGGATGCGTTCCGGGGCCACCACCGCTGTGGGATCCACCCGCTGCCAGCCCCGCTGCGGGAACCAGATCTCGCTCCAGGCATGGGCATCCGCCTGGCGCACGCGCAGCCCGGCCGGCCCGCCGTCGGGCACCCCCCCCTGGTAGCCGCTGACCACCCGGGCCGGGATGCCGGCGGCACGCGCCAGCAGGCTGAAGGCCGAGGCGTAGTGGGCACAGAAGCCGCGCCGGGTGGAGAACAGCAGTTCGTCGATGGGCCGGGGGCCCAGTGGCGGCGGATTCAGACTGTAGCGGAAACCGCCGTCCCGGAAGAAGGCCAGCAGGGCCCGCACGAAGTCCGCCGTGGCGGGGTGCTGCCGGTGCAGGCGCCGGGCCAGGGCCCGGCTGCGGGGACCGAGACGGGCCGGCACCCGGGTGTCGCGCCGGCGCCGTTCCGGGCTCAGCCGCGCCGGCACGGCGGGATCACCGGAGACCAACCGATAGCTGCGACGCTGGTCGAGCCGGCGCAGGCCGAGGGCGGGCAGCCGCCGGGTGCCCGGCGGCGCCAGCAGGGGACGGTCCAGGGCGGGCAGCCAGTGCCCGCCGTCCCCTGCCTCCCCGAGCCGGATGCGGTAGCGATAGCGCCCCTCGCGCGGTGGCTCGCCGGGGCGGCCCGCCGGCAGGGGCGGGGCCGGCCACCAGCGACGGCCGTCGCTGTATTCCAGCACCAGCACCCGCCAGTAGCGTCGTTCAGGAGCCGGCACCGGTCCCTCGAACCAGACCCGGAACGCCGTCCCCGGCGTCCGCGCCAGCTGGCTGAAGCGGCCCGGCTCCAGGGTCTCGGCGAAGCCGGTACGGCCCCGGCCGGCGCTGCCGGCCGGTGGCCACAGCGGCCCCGGCTGCGCGGGCAGCAGGACGAACAGTGCTGCCGCGAGGGTGCCCGCCGGCAGGCCCAGGGCCAGGGCCTGGCGTTGCCCCGGGCCCCTGGTGCCCTGGCCGGGTTGGAGCCAGAGCATGAGCAGGGCCAGGCTCGCGGGGGGCAGGTACGGCCAGGCGAGCGGAGGCGGCAGCTGCCACAGCGCCAGGCCGGCGAGCAGGGTGGCCAGGGTGGCCAGGACCCGGCCATCCCGCGGCCGCTCCGTCTCCAGCAGCTTGAGGGCGGTCACGATCAGCAGCAGGCTGCGACCGGCGGCCGGATCCAGCAGGTCGGGATGACACCACAACAGCCCGCCCACCAGACCCAGGGTCAGCAGGGCGCGAGCGAGTGGACCGGTGAGGTGCGGAAAGCGCGGCCCGAGCCAGGTGCCGCCCCAGGCCAGCCCCAGCCAGACCGCGGCCTGGGCCGGCGGGATCCCGGCCAGCAGGGGCAGGGCCACCAGGCTCAGCCAGAGGGTGCGCTGCCAGCGGCCGGACGGTGGGCTGTCAGGGGCGGTCGCCACGGGGATCGACCTCGCTGAAACCATGGCGGGCCAGGGCGATCAGGCAGCGTTCCAGGTGCAGTGGTCCCCGGCCAGGGGTGATTTCCGTCCCCGGCAGGCGCAGGCCATAGGGTCGGTCGCCGCGCCCGGCATCGAGCAGGGCCCGGCACAGCCGGCTCAACCGCCGCTCGCCGTCCGTATCCTCCAGCCGGTACCAGTCGATCCAGTCGGGTCGTTCGGCGGCCGGGGCGAAGTCCCGGCTCAGGAGACCCTGGCCACGCGCCAGGGTGCGCCAGCAGATCCGTCCCCGCGAGTCGCCCGGCCGATAGGGACGCAGACCCCGGAAGTCCTCCTCACCCGGGGCGGGGTCGTCCGGTGCGATGCCCGCCGTACCGGCGGCATCGGCGCGGGCTGCCGGCCGGGGCCAGGCCCAGGCCAATAACGGCAGCCGGCAGCGGCCCCGGAGCCGGAACAGCCCCAGCGGGCAGGGATGGACGAACACCAGGGGGCCCGGCCGCACCGGTCCGCGCTGCGGTGCCGGCCAGGGCAGCCAGAAGGTGGTGGGGATACCGGGTGCCAGGGCCGGCAGCCGGAGGCTGCCCCGCGGGGTCACCAGCGCCAGTGCCGGCAGGGGGCGCCGGGCCTGCAGGCGCAGCTCGAAGCGCACGCCCTCGCCGGCCATCCCCTGTTCGGTGCGGCCGGGACGCACGCGCAGGCCGAGCATCCCCGCCAGGCCCCATCCCAGGCTCACCGGCACCAGAGCGGCCAGCAGCAGGCCCAGCGCGAACAGGGGGTCGCGGTCACCCTGGGCGGCGGCCAGCAACAGCACCAGGTCCGGCAGCAGGAAGAGTCCCAGGGTGGGTGTGGGCCGGATGGAGAGATCGGCCCATGTCAGGCCGCCGCCCGCTGGGATTATGAAAGTATCCCCAATTGTTGATGTCGAATACAAAAATATCGTGCTCGTTCAAATGAACCGGTATCGGATTTTCAACCGGTTGTATTTGCGTATGAAACCCAGGCCTGGATCGATCTGGTACATGCCATATATCTAGGGCCAACTATATATTTATGGGCAAGGCGGTTCACTCGGGCACCGGCAGGGCCAACAGGGCCCGGACGTTGCGCGAGATGTCACTGGCGCTGCCGCTGCCCTGCAGGCGGTGGCCGACCACCGCGGGCAGCACCGCGCGCACGTCCTCGGGCAGGACGAAGTCGCGCTGCTCCAGGAAGGCCCAGGCACGGGCTGCCTGCAACAGGGCCAGGCCGCAGCGGGGCGAGAGACCGGGACCGAAGCCGGGGGTCTCCCGGCTGTACGCCAGCAGCCCCTGGATGTAGCCCACCAGTGGGTCAGTGGCGACCAGGCCGTCCACCGCCTGTTGCAACCGGCCCAGGCTCGCCGGGTCCAGCACCGGATCCAGTTCCGCCAGGAGGTCGCGGCGGTCGCGGCCCTGCAGCAGCGCCCGTTCCGCGGCGGCCGGCGGATAGCCCAGGTGCAGCCGCATGAGGAAGCGGTCCAGCTGGCTCTCCGGCAGCGGCGAGGTGCCGGCCTGGTGCAGGGGGTTCTGGGTGGCGATGACACAGAAGGGCGTGGGCAGGGGATGGGTCTCCCCCTCGATGCTGACCTGGCGCTCCTCCATGGCCTCCAGCAGGGCGCTCTGGGTCTTGGGGCTGGCGCGGTTGATCTCGTCGGCCAGGATGAGCTGGCTGAAGATGGGCCCGGGGTGGAAACGGAAGCCTCCGGCCTCGGCATCGTACACGGGGGTGCCGAGGATGTCGGCCGGCAACAGGTCGCTGGTGAACTGGATCCGTTGCCAGGCGAGTCCCAGCACCCGGGCCAGGGCGTGGGCCAGCGTGGTCTTGCCCACCCCCGGCAGATCCTCGATCAGCAGGTGACCCCGGGCCAGCAGGCAGCACAGGGCCAGCCGGATCTCGCGGTCCTTCCCCAGGATCAGGGTAGCGACCCGGGCCTGGGCGGCTGCCAGCCGCTGTCGGGCGGAATCGCCATCGTTCGGGTGTCTCGCCAGTGCCATGCTGCCGTCCTTTCTCGCTCGGTTCCCTGACCCGCTGCCTCGGGGGTTGTCGGTCGCCCCGGTCGAAAGCTGTAGCCTTTGCCCCCGCGCACCCATACAATGAGATGCCATCATCGCGACCAGCTGCCGGCGCATCGCCGCCTTCCGGCCGCGCCATCGGGTCTGTGTCATGCGCTACGCGGAAACCTACGACGTCATCGTGATCGGTGGCGGCCACGCCGGCACCGAGGCGGCCCTGGCCGCTGCCCGCCTGGGTGCCCGCACCCTGCTCCTGACCCAGAACCTGGAGACCCTGGGCCAGATGAGCTGCAACCCCGCCATCGGCGGCATCGGCAAGGGTCATCTGGTGAAGGAGATCGACGCCCTGGGCGGCGCCATGGCCCGGGCCACGGATCGTGCCGGCATCCAGTTCCGCATCCTCAATGCGCGCAAGGGGCCCGCTGTGCGAGCCACTCGGGCCCAGGCCGACCGGGCACTCTACCGCCGGGCCATCCGCAGCCTGCTGGAGGCCCAGCCGGGGCTGGACCTGTTCCAGCAGCCGGTGGCCGACCTGCTGCTGGAACAGGACCGGGTGGCCGGGGTGGAGACGGCCATGGGCCTGCGCTTCCGCGCCCGGGCCCTGGTGCTCACCGTGGGGACCTTCCTCGGTGGCCGCATGCACGTGGGCACCACCCAGCAGCCCGGTGGGCGCGCCGGCGATCCGCCGGCCAACCGGCTGGCGCAGCGGCTGCGGGCGCTGCCGCTGCGGGTGGGGCGGTTGAAGACGGGCACGCCGCCGCGCATCGACGGCCGCACCATCGACTATGCCCGGCTGGCGCGGCAGCCGGGGGACGAACCGGTGCCCGTGTTCTCCTTCCTGGGTTCGGCCGCGGAGCATCCGCGCCAGGTGCCCTGCCACATCACCCGCACCACGCCCCGGACCCACGAGATCATCCGCGGGGCCCTGGACCGCTCGCCCCTGTTCACCGGCGCCATCGAGGGGACGGGACCGCGTTACTGTCCCTCCATCGAGGACAAGGTGGTACGGTTCGCCGACCGGGACAGTCACCAGATCTTCGTGGAGCCGGAGGGACTGGACACCACCGAGGTCTATCCCAACGGCATCTCCACCAGCCTGCCCTTCGACACCCAGGTCGCCCTGGTGCGCAGCATCCCCGGCTTCGAGCGGGCCCGGATCACCCGCCCCGGCTATGCCATCGAATACGATTTCTTCGATCCCAGGGATCTGCGGCCCAGCCTGGAGACGCGCGCCATCGGCGGGCTCTTCTTCGCCGGCCAGATCAATGGCACCACCGGCTACGAGGAGGCCGCGGCCCAGGGCCTGCTGGCGGGGTTGAACGCGGCCCGTTACAGCCGCGAGGCACCGCCCTGGTATCCCCGCCGTGACCAGGCCTACCTGGGCGTGCTGGTGGACGACCTCAATCGCCTGGGCACCACCGAGCCCTACCGCATGTTCACCAGCCGCGCCGAGCATCGCCTGCTGCTGCGGGAGGACAATGCCGACCTGCGGCTCACGCCCCTGGGGCGCGAGCTGGGCCTGGTGGACGATGCCCGCTGGCAGGCCTTCGAACGCCGGCGCGAGGCCATCGAGCGGGAGACCCAGCGCCTGCGCGAACTCTGGATACGGCCCGGCGGGCCCCTGGCCCAGGCCATCGAACGCCACTACGGCGTCGCCATCGGGCGCGAGCAGCGGGTCCACGATCTGCTGCGGCGGCCCGGGTTCGACTATACCGGCCTGATGCGCATCGAGGGCCTGGGACCGGCCGCGGCGCCGGACATCGGCCAGCAGGTGGAGGTCCAGGCGCGCTATCATGGCTACATCGAGCGACAGCAGGCCGAGATCGAGCGCCAGCGTCGCTACCAGGCACAACCGTTGCCCGAGGACCTGGACTATGGTTCCATGACCGGGCTGTCGGCGGAGGTGCGCGAGAAACTGATCGCCCATCGCCCGGCCACCCTGGGCCAGGCGGCGCGCATACCGGGCGTGACGCCGGCGGCGATCTCGCTGCTGCTGGTGTACCTGCGGCGGGGGGATGCCGCCAGGCGCCGCGCCTGACCGGGCACGAGCGGGAACAAGCGGGAGACATCGAGGATGGCACGGGGCAGGCTGCGGTATCCACTTCGCATACGCCGGAACGAGCGCCGTGCCGAGGCGCCGGCCCAGAGCCTGGCGGAACTGTTGCAGCAGGGCTGTGACCGGCTGGGCATCGTCCTGCCGCCGGGGGCCGCCGGGCGCCTGCTGGACTACGTGGCCCTGCTGGCCAAGTGGAACCGCGCCTACAACCTGACCTCGGTGCGCAAGCCCCAGGACATGATCGCGCGTCACCTGCTGGACAGCCTGGCCGTCCTGCCCCACCTGGCGGGCGATACCCTGCTCGACGTGGGCACGGGCGCCGGGCTGCCGGGGCTGGTGCTGGCGATCGCATCGCCCCAGCGGCAGGTGGTCCTGCTGGACAGCAACGGCAAGAAGATCCGCTTCCTGCGGCAGGCGGTGGCGGATCTGGGCGTGGCGAATGCCGAGGTGGTGCAGGAGCGGCTGGAGGCCTACCGGCCCGAACATCGCTTCGACACCCTCATCAGCCGCGCCTTCTCCTCGCTGGAGGTCATGCTGGCGCAGGGGTCGCCCCTGTGCCGGCCCGAAGGCCGGTTGCTGGCGATGAAGGGGGTGTATCCGGTGGCGGAGATGGATGCACTGGCGACGAAAGAGCAGGTGGTGGCGGTCCACCGCCTGGAGATCCCGGGGCTGGAGGCCGAACGTCACCTGGTGGTGATGCAGCCGTTGAGCGATGACGAGAATACTGGCCATCACTAACCAGAAGGGGGGCGTCGGCAAGACGACCACCTGCATCAATCTCTGTGCCGCCCTGGCGCTGGCGCGGCGGCGGGTGCTGCTGGTGGACCTGGATCCCCAGGGCAACGCCACCATGGGTTGTGGCATCGACAAGCACGGGCTGGAACGGAGCGTCTGTGATCTGCTGCTGGGGGAGGCCCCGCCGCAGGCCTGTATCCAGCCGGCGCCGGTGGCGGGGATCGATGTGTTGCCGGCCAATGCCGACCTGACCGCGGCCGAGGTGGCACTCATGCACCAGCCCGGCCGGGAGCGGCGCCTGCAGCAGGCCCTGCAGACGGTGGCGCCGGACTACGACTACGTGCTGGTGGACTGTCCGCCCTCCCTCAACATGCTGACCATCAACGCCCTGGTGGCGGCGGCCGGGGTGTTGATCCCGGTGCAGTGCGAATACTATGCCCTGGAGGGCCTGACGGCCCTGCTGGAGACGGTGCGCCAGATCCGCGAGACCATCAACCCGGGGCTGGAGATCGACGGCCTGGTGCGGACCATGTTCGATGCCCGCAACCGGCTCGCGGGGCAGGTGTCGGAGCAGTTGCTGGCGCATTTCGGCGATCGTGTCTACCGTACCATCGTGCCGCGCAACGTGCGGCTGGCGGAGGCGCCCAGCCACGGCATGCCCATCCTGGCCTACGACAAGGGCTCGCGCGGCGCCATCGCCTACCTGGCCCTGGCCGGCGAGCTGCTGCGGCGGGACGAGGCGCGACGGCAGGCCGCCGGGACAGCGGTGGTCGCGGAGGACGAGGTGGCCGGCTGAGGCAGCGGTCGCCGACTGGAGAGGACGGGGAGAAGCGGTTCATGGCAGTGAAGAGGAAGGGACTGGGGCGCGGGCTCGACGCCCTGCTGGGGTCGGCGCTGACGGCGGCGGTGCCGGAGGCCGGCCAGCCCGCCGCGGCGCCCGCGGCGCCGGCAGTGGAGCCGGGGTCGGGCCGCGAGGGTGAACTCCGGGTCCTGCCCATCGACCTGGTTCAGCCGGGGCGTTACCAGCCGCGGCAGGCGATCCAGCCGGAGGCGCTGCAGGAACTGGCCGATTCCATTCGCGCCCAGGGGGTGGTGCAGCCAGTGGTGGTGCGCCCGGTGGCGGATGGTCGCTACGAACTCATCGCCGGCGAGCGGCGCTGGCGCGCGGCCCAGATGGCCGGCCGGCACGAGATTCCCGCCGTGGTGCGCACGGTGGACGACCAGGCGGCCATCTGGGC
>JALWSQ010000241.1 GCA_026993645.1 Thiohalobacter sp. | reverse complement strand
GAAATACTGCCGGTAGCGGGTGGTGCGGATGCCGGCCTGGATGTTGAAGCTCAGCAACCGGATCCGCTGCCCGGGATGGGGCACGGGATCGTCCGGATGCCGGTGCAGCAGTGAATCCATGGGGGCCAGTTTCACAGCGGGCATACCAGGTTACCCAGTTTCTCCGTCAGCTTGAAATTCTCGCTGTAGTCCACCGGGCAGTCGATGATACAGCAGGTCCGGGCCGCAATGGCCTCGCGCAGGATGGGCATGAGTTCCGACGTCTGCTCCACCCGGTAGCCGCGGGCCCCGAAGGACTCGGCGTATCGGACGAAATCCGGGTTGCCGAAGGCGACCCCCGAGGTCCGGGCGAACTGGTTGACCTGCTTCCATTCTATCAGACCGTAACCGCCATCGTTCCAGATCAGCACGATGATGGGCAGCTGCAGCCGCAGGGCGGTCTCGATCTCCTGTGAGTTCATCATGAACCCGGCATCGCCGGTCACCGCGACCACGGTGCGCTCCGGGTACAACAGCTTGGCGGCGATGGCGCCGGGCACCGCGATGCCCATGCTGGCGAAGCCGTTGGAGATGATGCAGGTGTTGGGATACTCGCAGCGGAACATGCGCGCCATCCACAGCTTGTGGGCACCCACGTCGCAGACCACGATGTCCTCCAGCGCCAGCGCGGTGCGCAGGTCCCAAATCAGCTTCTGCGGCTTGACCGGAAAACTGTCGTCCCGCGCATGCTGGTTCATCTCCTCGATCAGGGCCTCGCGCAGGGCGCGCATCGGGTGCCCCTCGTGGGGCGCCGCCAGCTCGGCGATGCGCATCAGGCTGTGACGGATGTCCCCCACCACGCCCACGGTCACCGGGTAGCCCGCATCCACCTCGGCCGGGCTGGCGTCGATGTGCACGATCTTGCGGTCCCGGGTGGGGTGCCAGAGGTAGGGGTGGTATTCCACCAGGTCGTAGCCGACGCAGATGACCACGTCGGCGCGGTCGAACCCGCAGTTGATGTAGTCCTTGGCCTGCAGCCCGGCGCTGCCCAGGGCGGTGGGATGCTTGAAGGGCACCACCCCCTTGGCCATGAAGGTGTTGGCCACCGGGATCCCCAGCCGGGCGGCGAAGTCGGCCAGGTGCTTCCAGGCCCGGCCCCGTACCGCCCCGTTGCCGGCCAGGATCATGGGGTGGCGCGCCTGGGAGATCACCTCCGCCGCCCGTTCCACCTGTTCCCCTGCCGGCTCCGACAGGCTGGCATGCTTGACCGGCAACGGCCGCTCGGCGCAGTCCATCTTGGCGATGTCTTCCGGAAACTCGATGAATGTGGCCCCGGTCTTCTCGGTCTGCGCCAGCTTGAAGGCCTTGCGCACCACCTCCGGGACCGTCTCCGGGGTCAGCAGGCGGGACGAATACTTGGTGATGGGCTGGAACAGCTGCTCCAGGTCCAGTACCTGGTGCGACTCCTTGTGCAGACGGTAGGTGGCCGCCTGGCCGGCGATGGCCACCACCGGGGCATGATCCATGTTGGCGTCCGCCACGCCGGTGATCAGGTTGGTGGCCCCCGGCCCCAGGGTGGACAGACAGACACCGGCCCGGCCGCTGAGGCGGCCATAGACGTCCGCCATGAAGGCCGCGCCCTGTTCGTGACGGCAGGTCACGAAGCGGATGGAGGAATCCACCAGGGCATCCATGATGTCCAGGTTCTCCTCCCCGGGGACGCCGAAGATGTACTCGACCTCCTCGTTCTCCAGGCAGCGCAGGAAGAGTTCGGCCGCCTTCATCGGCCCGGCCGGCTCAGTGCGCGGCCGCCGCAGCCGTCTTGCGCGCAGCGGTTTCCCGGGCGATGAGATAGTCCACCACCTTGAACATGGCCTCCTGCCCGCCGGCATCCGTGGCCGAGGTCCGGTACTTGCCGTCCACGATGATGGTGGGCACGCCGTCGATGTGGTAGCGCCGCGAGAGTTCCCGTGCCCGGGCGATCTTGGCCTCCACCGCGAAGGAATGGAAGGTGTCGTGGAAGGTCTTGCGATCGACGCCGAAGCGGGCGAAGAAGTCCGCCAGCTGGGACTCGGTGCGGATCCGTTGCCCCTCCTTGTGGATGGCGTCGAACAGGGCCTCGTGGGTGCGGTCCAGCACGCCCAGCAGATCGGCGGTGTAATAGGCCCGGGCCAGCAGGGACCAGCGGTCACCCAACACCGCCGGCATGCGCACGAAGCGGACATTGGGCGGCAGATGCTTGAGCCAGGCCTTGAGCTTGGGTTCCAGGTGGTAGCAGTGCGGGCAGCCGTACCAGAACAGTTCCCGCACCTCGATCTTGGACGGGTCGTCCACCGGCTGGGGCGGGCGCACCAGCTTGTATTCGATGCCCTCGTCGAATTGTGCCGCCGTGACCGGGACGGTGAACAGCAGGGTGAAGGCGCAGGCCAGCGCCCACAGCATGGTTCGGATCATGGATCGATTCCCCTCATGGTTCATAGCGTTTCCAGGCTGCTTCCGAAATGGAACACCGGCAACGGCAGGAGTTCCCCGGGCGCGGCCCGCGCCCGCCACCGTCGCATGGGCCATTGTACGCCCCCAGGGTGAACGCATCCTGAACGCGGGAAGGGCGGCCTGGCGCCGCCCTTCCCGATCCATGATGGTCGAGCGATCAGTGCAGCCCCTGGACGTAGGCGGCGACGGCGTCGATCTCCTTGTCGCTCATGCGGGCGGCGATGTTCTGCATCATCTTGTTCATGTCATTGGTGCGGGTGCCCGCCTTGAAGGCACGCAGCTGGGCCGCCACGTAGGCCGCGTTCTGACCCGCCAGGCGCGGGAAGTTGGCCTGCGGGTTACCCATACCCGTCGGGCCATGACAACCCATGCAGGCCGCCACGCCGGTCTTGCGATTGCCACCGCGGTAGATCTTGCCACCCGCCGCGGCCAGCTTGGGATCGGCCGCACCGGGCTTCTGCTTCTGGGCCGAGAAATAGGCCGCCACATTGGCCGCGTCGGCCGCCGACAGGCCCGCCGCCATGGGTGACATGAGGTTGTTCTTGCGCCGCCCCGCCTTGAAGTCCTTGAGCTGCTTGACCAGGTACTTGGCATGCTGACCCGCCAGCTTGGGCCAGGCCGGGTTGACGGCGTTGCCATCGGCCCCGTGGCAACC
>JALWSQ010000240.1:18238-40669 GCA_026993645.1 Thiohalobacter sp. | reverse complement strand
TGCGCCCCCTGCGCGCATTGCGGCGGGGGACCGGCTCGTGAAGGTCACGGCGATCATCCAGGCCCGCATGGGTTCGTCCCGGCTGCCGGGCAAGGTCCTGCTGCCCCTGGCCGGGCGCCCGGTGCTGGAACACGTGGTGGAACGGGTGGCCGCCGCCCGGCGCATCGAGCAACTGGTGGTGGCCACCAGCACGGCGCCGGGTGACGACCGCATCGCCCGCTTCTGTGCCGAACGGAACATCGCCTGTTTCCGTGGCAGTGAGCTGGATGTGCTCGACCGCTATTACCAGGCCATGTGCACCTGGGGGGCGGACCCGGTGGTGCGCATCACCGCCGATTGTCCGCTGGTGGATCCGGATATCCTGGATGCCGTGGTGGCGGGTTACCAGGCGGGCCGGTTCGATCTCTACGGCCTGGCCGGGGATTTCCCCGACGGACTGGACTGCGTGGTGTTCCGGCGCTCGGCGCTGGAGACGGCCTGGCGCGAGGCCGAGCTGCCGTCGGAGCGGGAGCACGTGGGTCCCTTCATCGAGACCCGGCCGGAACGTTTCGCCATCGGCGGGTATCGGCCGTTCGTCGGGCTGGGCCATCTGCGCTGGACCCTGGACGAGCCGGCCGACTACAGCTTTCTGCGGCTGGTGTTCGACGAGCTCCAGCGCCCGGGGCATATCTTCCATGCCCGGGAGGTGCTCGATCTGCTGGCCCGGCGGCCGGATCTGGCCGATCTGAACGCGGGCATCCCGCGTAACCAGGGTTACCAACGCTCGCTGGCGGCCGATGCCGCCTGGCGTGCCCGACAGGGAGGTTGAAATGGCCCAACCCGAAACCAGGGTCCGAGAATCATTGGACGGACCCAGCGTATACCGCCGCGCCCGACAGCTGATTCCGGGGGGAACCCAGCTCCTGTCCAAGCGCCCGGAGATGTTTCTGCCGGAGCAATGGCCGGCCTATTACCGCCGGGCCAGGGGGATCGAGGTCGAAACCCTCGATGGTGCCCGCTACCAGGACTTCTCCATCATGGGTGTCGGTGCCTGCATCCTGGGTTATGCCGATCCAGTGGTCGATGCGGCGGTGCATGCGGCCGTCGACGCAGGCGTCAACTGCAGCCTCAACGCACCGGCCGAGGTCGAGCTGGCCGAGCTGCTGCTGGCCCTGCATCCCTGGGCCGAGCAGGCGCGCTTCGCCCGCTCGGGGGGGGAGGCCATGAGCGTCGCGGTGCGTATCGCCCGGGCGGCCACCGGCCGCGACCGGGTGGCCTTCAGCGGTTACCATGGCTGGACCGACTGGTATCTGGCCGCCAACCTGGCGGACGACGACGCCCTGGACGGTCACCTGATGCCGGGCCTGGCGCCGGCCGGTGTCCCGCGGGGGCTGCGGGGCACGGCGTTGCCCTTCCATTACAACCGTATCGAGGAGCTGGAGGCCATCGTGGCACGGCATGGCGACGAACTGGCCGCCATCGTCATGGAGCCCCAGCGCAGTCACCCACCGGCCCCCGGCTACATGGAGGCCGTGCGCACCCTGGCCGACCGGGTGGGGGCAGCGCTGATCTTCGACGAGATCACCACCGGCTTCCGGGTACGCTGCGGGGGCATCCACCTGAACCATGCGGTACGACCGGACATGGCCGTGTTCGCCAAGGCCATGGCCAATGGTTATGCCATGGCGGCAGTGATCGGTACCCGGGCGGTCATGGAGGCCGCCCAGGACAGCTTCATCAGCAGCACCAACTGGACCGAGGCCCTGGGGCCGGCGGCGGCCCTGGCCACCATCGGTCGGCTGCGCGATCCCCAGGTCTACCGCCACATCGAGGCGGTGGGCGGGCGGGTCCAGGCCGGCTGGCGCGAGAGTGCCATTCGCCACGGTCTCGCCATCCAGGTGGACGGTCTGCCGGCCCTGTCCCATTTCCACATCGAGGAGGATCCGGACCTGGCGCTGACCACCCTGTTCGTACAGGAGATGCTGCGGCGCGGCTATCTCGCCTTCGACCAGTTCAAACCCAGCCTGGCCCACAGTGATACGGCCGTGGACGGCTACCTGGCGGCCTGCGATCAGTGCTTCGCCATCCTGGCCGAGGCCCGCAGCCGCGGTGATGCCCACGCGCGCCTGCAGGGTCCCTGCGCCCGACGCGGGTTCTACCGGTTGACGGACTGACCATGGAATACCGCCGACTCGGAACCACCGACCTGCGGGTCTCGCGCCTGACCCTGGGCACCGTGGCCCTGGGTGCCGACTACGGCTTCCAGGCCGGGGGCACCGCGCGCTGCCCGGCCGCGGCCGAGGCCGAGGCGGTGATGGAGCGGGCGTTCGCCCGGGGCATCAACCTGGTCGATACCGCGCCCTCCTACGGCGAGGCCGAGGCCCGGCTGGCCCCGGTCCTGCGCCGCCATCCCGAGGTGCTGGTGGCCACCAAGGTGAATCGGCTGGCGGGCGATGCGGCCGATGCCGCAGCCCGGGTGGCGCATCAGGTGGAGCAGAGCCTGCGCCGTCTGGGCCGGGACCGGATCGACCTGCTCCAGATCCACAATGCCGATGTCGCCACCCTGGCCGACGGCCGTTTCCTGCGCCTGCTGGAGGACCTGGTCGACAGTGGCAAGGTACGCTGGCTCGGGGCCTCGGTCTATACCGCGGAAGCGGCCTGCGCGGTCATGGACTGGCCCGCGGCCCGGGCCGTGCAGATGCCCTTCAACCTGCTGGATCAGCGCCCGCGCCGGGTCGTGCTGGCGCGGGCGGTCGAGCGGAAGCTGGGTTTCCTGGCCCGTTCGGTGTTCCTCAAGGGCGTGTTGAGTCCGCGTGCGCGGTTCCTGCCCGCCCACCTGGCGCCGCTGCGCCGGGCGGCGGAACGGGTCTGCCGGCGGTTCGGCATCGATCTGGACCAGCTGCCGCGCCTCGCCCTGCGGTTCGCCCTGTCGGCGCCGGGGATCGACAGCGTCATCGTCGGGCCGGCCCGGCCGGCGGAACTGGACGCGGCAGTGGCCGCCTGGGAGGCCGGCCCCCTGGCGCCGCCCCAGCTGCAGGCGGCGGCTGGCCTGGCCCTGGCCGATGATCCCTTGCTCGACCCGTCCACCTGGGGGGTGGCCTGATGCCGGACCGGGTGGTCATTCGTTGCGATTTCGGATCCCGGCGGGGCATGGGTCACCTGGCGCGGTGCCGGGTGCTGGCCGATGCCCTGAGCGCGACGGGGCTGGAGCCCCTGTTCGCCATCGGTCCCGAGGGCCGGCCGGAGCGGCTGGCCGATTTCCCCTATGCGGTGGCCGGGAGTCCGGCGGGCTCCGGCAGTGCCCGGCACGCGGACTGGTTGGCGGGGCTGGTGGCCGAGGCGGCCGTTCGCTGGCTGGTGGTGGACATGCGTGACGACCTGCCGCCGGCCCTGCTGCAGGAGATCAGGAGCCGTGGGGTCGCCGTGCTGGTATTGGACGACCCCGGGGAACGCCGGCTGGCCGCCGACCTCGCAGTCTATCCGCCGGTGCCCCAGCTGGACAGCTGGTCCTGGGCGGGTTTCGACGGCGAGCTGCTGCGGGGCTGGGACTGGGTGCTGGTCGATCCGCGCTTCGCCGGGGCCGCGGGCGGGCAGGGAAAGGTCCGGGAACGCCCCCGGCTGCTGCTCACCATGGGTGGCAGCGATCCGGCGCAGATGACCGAGCGGGCCCTGGCCGCCTTGCAGCCCCTGCAGGACCGGTTGCAGCTGGTCCTGGTCCGGGGACCGGCTTTCGGCGCGCGCCCACAGCTGGATGCGGCCGTGGACGGCTGGCAGGGGGATCTGGAGCTGGTCAGGGGAGGCGACCTGGCCCGGCTGGCGGCCGGGGCCGACCTGGCCCTGGCCGCGTTCGGAGTGACGGCCTACGAACTGGCCGCGGCCGGCCTGCCGGCGCTCTACCTGGGATTGAGCGAGGACCACTGCGCCGCCTGCGAGGCCCTGGTAGAGGCCGGCATGGCGGAATGCCTGGGCGTGGCGGACCAGGTGCCCGCCGCGCGCATGACCCGCCATGTCGCCCGGCTGCTCGACGATGCGGACCGACGCCGGCGCATGGCGGCGGCCGGTCCCCGATTCGTGGATGGAAGAGGCGCCTGGCGCCTCGCACAGAGGATGACTGGACATGCACAAGGATCGAGCCGGATCGCCTGAACGGGCGTGGCAGGAACATTCGGGTCCGGTCGTCGACCAGGTCGACGGCTTCGACGTCATCGAGTGCCGGCCATGCGGCTTCACCCACGTGGTGCCGCTGCCGACACCGGAGGCGCTGGACGAGATCTATCGTCACGATTACTACTCGCGCGAGAAGCCGCTCTACATCGAGCGCTACCGCGAGGACCTGGAGTGGTGGAACCTGGTCTACGACGGCTGGCTGGACAGCCTGGAATCCCTGCTGCCACCGGACCGGCGCCGGCTGCTGGACATCGGCTCCGGTCCCGGCTTCTTCCTGCTGCGGGCGCGGGAGCGTGGCTGGACGGTACTCGGCATCGAGCCCTCGGTCCAGGCGGCGGAACACACCCGCGGCCTGGGGCTGGAGGTGGTGAACGACTTCCTCACCCCGGACAACGCCGGGACGCTGGGCCCGTTCGACGCGGTGTTCATGAGCGAGGTGCTGGAGCACCTGCCGGACCCGGCCGGGATGCTGGCACTGGCCCATGGTCTGCTGGCGCCCGGCGGGATCCTCGGGGTCCTGGTCCCCAACGACTACAATCCGGTCCAGCAGGCCGCCCGCTCGGTCTGCGGCCTGGCGCCCTGGTGGGTGGCGCCGCCGCATCACCTGAATTATTTCTCCCCCGACACCCTGGCCGCCCTGGTGGAACGTTGCGGGTTCAGGGAACGGCTGCGGGAGGCGACCTTTCCCATCGACCTGTTCCTGCTCATGGGTGAGAACTACATCGGCAACGATGTATTGGGCCGGCAGTGTCACGGCCGGCGCATGCGCCTGGAGCAGGCACTGGACCGGGCCGGCCTGCGCGACTGGAAGCGGCGTTTGTATCGCTGTTTCGCCGCGGCCGGGCTGGGACGGGAGGTGATCCTGTTCGCGGAACGGCCCGCCGGGGCCGGAGATTCCGCATGAGCGCACGCCCGCACGCGGTCTGGCTCCTCGCCGGCGGGTCCATGCAGGTGCCTGCAGCGCGCTATGCCAAGGCCCAGGGATACGCCCTGGTCCTGACCGACCGCGACCCCGAATGCCGGTGTCGTGAACTGGCCGATCATTTCATCCCGCTGGACACCTTCGACCTGGACGGTCATCTGGCGGCGCTGGAAGAGGTCCGGCAGCGGTTCGAGCTGGCCGCCGTGTTCACCTGCGGCGCCGACTGCCACCACACGGTGGCCCGGCTGGCGGAGGCGGCCGGTCGTCCCGGCCATCCGCCGGCCCTGTCGGTTCAGTGCCGCCTGAAGCATGTCAGCCGGCAGCGGCTGGCGGAGGCTGGATTGCCCCAGCCGCGCCATTGCCTGGTCTCCGACCTGGACCAGGCGCGTGCGGCCCTGGACCGGTTCGGCGGCAGCGCGGTGATCAAGGCCACGGACAATTCGGGCAGCCGCGGGTTCGCCGTCCTGCCCGGGCCCGAGGCCTTGACCGCGGACCTGTTGCAGGAGAGCATCGCCCAGGGCACCACCGGGCAGGCACTGATGGAGGAGCGGCTGCGGCCCATCACCCATGCGCCGGCGGAACTCTCGGTGGAAACGCTCTGGTACGATGGCGAGATGCATTGGCTGAACTGGGTGGACCGGCTGTTCGGCCGCGACATGGCCCGGTTCCCGGCGGTGATCGCCGAGCGCTACCGCGACCTGCCGGACGGCATCGAGGTGGGGCACGTGAATCCCTCCGGGCACGACGAGACACTGCGCCGGGAGATCGAACGCCAGGTGGCCGTGGCCGGCCGCGCCCTGGGCCTGGACCGGCTGCAGGGCGGAACCCTGCTCAAGGCCGATGTCATGGTCACCCGGGATGGACCGGTGATCATCGAGGTCACGCCGCGGCTGTCCGGAGGCTGGGACAGCGCGGCCTCGACACCGGCCCGTGGCGGCCGCTTCATCGAGGGGATGCTGGACCTGGCACTGGGCCGGCCGCTGACCCCGGCGTTGTGGCAGGCGCGGTTCCGGTTCGATACCGAGCCGCGTTACAGTGCGGTGATGGCACAGATCCCGGACGGGGCGCGCAACTGCATCGGCCGGCGTTGTGCCCTGGGCCAGGGGAAGGACAGCGCGGCGGCGGTCATGGCGGCCTACCGGGCGCTGGAGGCGGGCCGGTTCCTGTAGCGGGCACCGGGCGCCGATCGAGGGCATGATCCAGAACAGGGAGTGACCAGGATGGATAGCAATGCAATGAGACAGGTGGTGGCACCGGCCTACGGTTGGAGCAAGGAACGGACGTTGCCGACCCTTCACGCCCAGGGCCAGGGGGACGAGCTGTTGTTCACGGCGGGCCCCGAGCAGGCGCGGGTGTGCCTGCGCAATGGCGAGATCGAATCGGTGACGGTGCAGTATGGCGACCGTCCCGCCCGCGTCATCGGGCCGGACGAGGCCGGTTACCTGAGGGTGGGCGAGGGCAACTGGGCGCGGGACGTGTATCACTGGGTTCGACCCGGTGGCGAGTTGCCCAGCCTGCGGTTGGGCATCACCCATCACTGCGGCATGGGTACTTGGTCCAGCCTGCCCCACGACTTCGAGCTGCACCCGGAACCGGGGTTCGAGGAACTGTTCTTCTACCTGCTGGAGGGCGGGCCGAGGCGCGCCATCCAGGTGGGTCGGGGCCAGTGGGAGAGCGGGGAGCCGGTGGACGGCCTGTGGCCGGTGCATGACCACAGCTTCGGGGTGATCCCCATGGGTTATCACCCGGTGGTCGGCGAACCGGGCGTGCGCGTGTCCTACGTCTGGGCCTATCTGGCCAAGAAGCCCGAGTGGGAGAAGTTCAAGTGACGGCGGCCAGGCCGCAGGCGGTCGTGGTCGGTGCCACCGGCAACCTGGGCACGGCCGTCGTGGCCGAGCTGACCGACCGGGGCTATGCCCTGGACCCGACCTGGATGGGTGCCGACCATCCCGACGTCTGCGCCCCGGACGCCTTCACCGGACTGCCCGGGCGTATCGACGTGGCCGTGTACCTGGCCGGGGTCAATGTCGTCGGCGATGCCGAGACGCTGGACTATGCCGACTGGCAACGGGTGCTGGACGTCAATCTCAACGGGGCCTTCCGCTTCGCCCAGGCCGCCTTCCCCGCCATGCGACGGGCCGGGCGCTCGGCCCTGGTGGTCATCTCCTCCATCATGGTGACCCATCCCTATCCCCAGCGGGTGGCCTACACGGCGGCCAAGGCGGCGCTGGAGGGCATGGCCCGTGCCCTCGGCGTGGAGTGGGGACGCCACGGGATCTCGGTCAATGCCATTCGCCTGGGCCACCTGGCGGGGCTGATGCGTTCCACTCGTACCAATCCCCGCTTGCTGGAGGAGGTGCGCCGGCACACCCCGCTGGACTGCCTGATCGATCCCGCCGAGGTCGCCCGCTTCATCGGCTGGCTGGCCGACATGCGTGGCCGCGGCATGTCGGGCAGCGTGGTGGACTTCGACCCGGCCTACACCATCAATCGCTGGCCGGTGGACTGAGACCCATGCCGGCAACGGGGGGGATGGATGGAGCAGGGATGGCGCCCCGCGCGCCGCTGCACCTGTATCTCCTGTTCCATCTCAATTTGGCCTATTCCTCCATCGATTTCGAGCGCCATGCCGAGGTGGTGCAGCAGTGCTACTGGCCCATCCTGCGGCTGGCGCAGCGCCTGCCCCTGGTGCTGGGTGTCGAGCTGACGGCCCATACCCTGGAATCCATTCAGGCCGTGGATGCCGGCTGGGTGGAGACCTTCCGCGACCTCCTCGCGCGCGGGCGGTGCGAACTGGTGGGCAGTGGCGACAGCCAGCTGATCGGTCCGCTGGTGCCCGCCGAGGTGAACCGCCACAACCTGGCCCTGGGCCAGGCGGCCTATCGGCGGCTGCTGGGGGTGAGGCCGAGGGTGGCGCTGGTCAACGAGCAGGTCTGGTCGCGGTCACTGGCCGATCTCTACCTGGAGGCCGGCTACGAGGGCGTCATCATGGAGTGGGACAATCCCTACCAGGAGCACCCGGACTGGGACCGGCACTGGGGATACCTGCCCCAGTACCTGGCGGGGGAGAACGGCCGGCAGCTGCCCCTGATCTGGAACCACTCCATCGCATTCCAGAAGTTCCAGCGTTATGCCCACGGGGAAACCACACTGGAAGACTACCTGGACTACCTGGGACGGCACCAGGGGTCGGTTTCGCGCGTGTTCCCGGTCTACGGCAACGATGCCGAGATCTTCGATTTTCGCCCGGGCCGTTATCACACGGAGGCCCGGCTGGGGGAGACGAGTGAGTGGGCCCGGATCGAGCGGCTGCTGGAGACCCTGGCCAGCGATGATCGTTTCCGCTGGTGCAGCCCGTCGGGGGTGCTGGAGCTGCTGTCGTCGCCCGGCGCCGGCCGCGTGCTGGAGCTGGGCAGCTGCCGCCAGCCGGTGCCGGTGAAGAAGCAGCCCAAGTACAACCTGAGCCGCTGGGCGGTCACCGGGCGCGACGATCTCTGGCTCAACAGCCTGTGTCACCGCATCTGCCAGCGGCTGCAGGCCGGGAACGGATCCCCGGACCAGTGGCGCCGCCTGTGCCGGGCCTGGGCCAGCGATCTGCGGACCCACATGACACCCCGGCGCTGGGACCGGGCCCGGACCGAGGTGGAAGCCCTGGCCCGGGCGCTGGCGGTGCCCCTGGAACCGGCCGCATCGTCCCCGGTGCAGCCGGGGCCACCACCACCCAGCTTCTGGACCGACGTGGACGAGGCCCGGGGCTGGTTACGGATCGAGGGACGCGAGACCTCGGCGGTGCTGGACCTGCGCCGCGGCCTGGCCCTGCGCAACCTGGCCTTCACCCGGCAGGACAGCCGCCCCCTGCTGGGGACGGTGGAGCACGGATATTTCGAGGACATCCGCCTCGGAGCGGATTTCTACACCGGCCCGGTGGTGATGGAACTGCCACGGGAACACCGCCGGCTCACCGATCTTGCGCCCATGCAGTGGCACCTGGGCCGCGACGGCGAGGACCTGGTGGTGGAGGGTCGGCTGGAGACGACGGACGGGGTCCTGGTCAAGCGCTGGCGGTTCGCTGCGGTGGAGGCCGGGGTGGAATACGAGGTCTGTTTCCCGGGCTGGTCGCGGCCCCAGGGGGTGGTGCGGGTGGGCCATTTCACCCTGGCACCGGACAGCTGGCGCGGAGCCGGCCTGCGGGTCTCGACCCTGAACGGCGGGGACCGGCCGGAGACCTTCGTCCTCGACCGGGATTGCCGCCAGGGCGCAGCGGCATCGACCCTGGTGAGTGCCCGGGCAGGCCTGGGGGCCACCACCGGCTGGCTCGGTATCCAGAATGATGCCTGGGGCCTGCAGTTGCAGTGGGATCCGGCCCGTTGCGCCGCCTTTCCCATGCTCGAACATCTGCAGTCCCGTCCCGGGAATCTCACCCGTGTGCTGTTTTCCCTGTCGGAGCTGGACGAGACCCATCGCGCCGGTGGCCGGTTGCTGCCGTTTCGCCTGCGCGTGGCGCCCTGGGACGGGCAGGTGGACAGCATCCCGGCAGGGTGGCAGCGATAGCAGGTCCGGGACACGCAGCCACCATCCCCATCATCCCGGAACGCGCGTTTTTTCCACCCACGTCATCCCGGCGCCCGGGCTGCCTCTCCCAGTCGGCCTTCAGGATGCCCCGAGGGCCCCGACCACCCCGACCACCCCGACCACCCCGAGGATACACATACCCGGCGCGGGAATGAGGGGGTCTCCTCACCCCTCACCCTTTACTTCCCGCCTGAGTTCGTATTCGAGGAGGTCGGCCAGCCACAGCCAGTCTCCGCGGGTCTGGGCCGCCAGGATCTCGTCCAGGATCAGCCCGAGGTGGGGTGTCGGCACCATGGTTCCTTCTTCCAGCGCCGTCGTGATCCGGGTCGTGAGTTCCGCCAGGGCCTCGGCCGCCTCGGCCTGCCGACCGCAGCGCAGGGGGCGGACGACCCGGTCGATGGGCAGGTCAGGTTTCATCGGCCTGCACCGTGCCGGCGATGCGCGCACCATGGCGGCCGTGGACGATGAAACGGATCTCGGGATGGGCGGCGACATAGTCCTCCAGGTCGCGCAGGTAGTTGCGCAGGTTGGGCAGGGTGGGGACGGGTTCCCCGTGGCCGTTGCGTACCGTGCACAGTACCCCGGGGCCATAGTCCGCCACCGTGCCGGCATTGGCGGTACCGGTGGCATGGGTGCGGCCATGGGCGAAACAGAAATCGGCCCCGAGGAGATGGATGCGGCGGGCGCCCAGCAGACGCGCCAGGTCGACCGCGGCATGGGTGACGGTGCCGGAGGCATGGAGCCGTGCCAGCGGCCGTTCCACCGCCCGGTACAGGGGATGATTGCCCACCGCGACGAAACGCGGCCCCGGCCAGCGCTCGATCACCTCGGGATGGACCAGGGGAAAGTACACCAGGGGGGTCTGTTCCAGGCCCGCCAGATCGCCCTCGAAGTAGGGCAGGATGCCCTCGCGACAACCGTCGATGCTGATCACCAGGGCGGGCCGGATGCCCGCCAGCCGCAGGGGGCTGAGGGCGGCGTCGACGCAGATCAGGGGGATCTCGGGATGCCGGTGCAGCCAGTCGTAGCGGTCGTCGAGGGTCGGGCCGGCGGCGCAGACCGCGATCTCCTCGTGGCGTCGCCGGGCCAGGAGTTCCGCCAGGTCGGCATCCCGGGCGATGTGCGCCGCATTGTCCGCGATCTGCCGGCGGTAGGTATGGCAGCGCTGTTCGAAGCTCCGGCAGATGTACGGACTGTCCAGCTCCACGCGCAGCCGGTCCCGCAGGGGTTCCAGCGCCGGCGGGGCCAGGTCGAGCTCCGGCGGGACCACCGCGAAGGGTGCCTGGACGCCGGTCGCCGGGGTCGCCAGGCCGAGCTCGACCCGGGGGTCGTCCAGCCAGCGGTGGTCGAAGTGGGCCAGGCTGAGCCGGAACAGGGCGGTGTTCAGCACCAGCAGGTGCAGTTCCCGCAATCCCTTTCGCGCCAGCAGCGCATCGGGTAGCGCGCCACAGCCGGGGCCGTAGATCCAGGCCCGGTGGGCGCTGGCGGGAATGGCGTCGGCCTGGCAGGCCGCCTCCCGAACCGGGTCCACGCAGCTGGACAGGTGCCGGCCATCGACCACCAGGGTGAACGCCGGCGTGTCCGGACGGGGGATGACCTCCCAGGGCTGCCCGGCCCCCCGTGCCTTCGCCGCGATCCGGGGCCAGCGGCGTTCCAGCCGGGCCAGGTTGGCGGCGAAGCGGTCCTCTCGTCCCATATCAGCCTGCCGTCCCGGTGCCCTGCAGCCGCTCGAGCAGCCGCCGGGCGCTGGCATTGTCGGGATCCCGTGCCAGCACCTGCTGCATGGCCCAGACGGCCCCTTCCGTGATGCCGAGCTGCTCGCAGACCGAACCCATCTTCATCATCACCAGCAGGTCGTTCGGGGCCTTGGCCAGGTAGCGGGTGTACTGCTCCAGGGCCTGCTGCGGATCGCCCATGATGCGTTCCAGGTCGGCGCTCAGCGGCAGGTAGTAATCGGACAGCCCGGTGAGCCGGCCCAGGGTCTCGCGGGCATGCTGGTAGGCCCCCCGGTCGAGCTGCAGCAGCACCAGCCGCATCAGGGCATCCTCATGGGCGGGGCCGCGATCCACGGCGGCATAGGCGCGCATGGCGGCCAGGGGATCCTGGCGGCTTTCCGCGATCAGGCCTTCGACCAGGGCCAGCAGCGGTTCGGCCTTGGCCCGGTCGGGGTGGACCCGCAGGCCGGAGCGCAGGCGTTCCAGCCCGGTCCGGTCGTCGTTCTGGAAGTATTCCGCGGCCAGGGCCTGCAGGCCGTGGAGCGACTTCATGGATTCCAGGTAGGGTTTGCGGACGGCGCGGGACTCCGCCTTGAGCTGGTCGTATCTTGCATCCAGGCGTTGAAGCCGTTGCCGCGTTTCCTCGTCCAGGCGTCGGGCGGCTTCCGGATGGGTCTCGCGCCAGGCGGCCGCGCGCCAGCAGCGGTCCCGGTCTTCCCAGTAGGCCAGCAGGCGGCGGGGCAGGTGGTCCGGTTCCAGTTCCATGAAGCGGAAGGTCAGGTCCCGGCTCAGGTCACGTAGCAGGGACTCCACCTCACCGATGGTGGTGTGGTAGGCGTCGTAGTACTGGGTGGCATAGGCCACCGCCTCCTCGGCCTTCCAGTCCTCGGCGCGGGCCAGGCGCAGGGTGGTGATGAAGTGGCGCAGGCCATAGGTCTTGAGGAAACCGACCAGGTGGTCGAAGCGCTGGTCGATGTCCCGTTCGATCCGGTCCATGGTCCCCTTGGCCCGACCATCCCCGCCGGCAAAGCGTCGGGCGGCCTTGCGTGCCTTGTCCACCAGCCGCCGCAGGGCGCCCATGTCCCTGAGGATGCGCTTGAGCTCGATGTCCAGTGTCTCGTAGTAGCGGCGCTGATCCTCCGCGCCGGGCAGGGGGACCAGGGTCGCCAGCCGTTCCCCTGGGTCGCCATCGGGTCGCGGCAGTTCCAATGCATCCAGGGGCACGAAGTCGACACCCTCCATGGCCATGGCACCGGGCGCCGGGTTGAGCAGGCGGATACCCTTGTCCGCCGCCGCCCGGGCCAGGTTTTCCATCGAGTCGGCGGCCTGGCGGAATTCGTTGCGGGTCGGGGCGAGCAGGCCGGCGTTGGTCCGCACCAGCTGGTCGCCCTCCATCAGGGCCGGGCCGGCCGCTCGCTCCTCGGTGCCCCGGGCATGGGTGTACCCTTCCTGGGAGTAACAGAGGTCGATGCCGGCCATGACCACCGGGTTGCAGCCCAGTTCCGCCGCCAGGCCCAGGGCCGCGTTGGATACCGTGGGTCCCCACTGTGGCAGGTTGTCCTCCTGGCCGGCCGCGCCCCAGGGATAACGGGGCCCGATGAACAGCCGGCGGCCGGTCCAGCGCTCGGCCAGCGGTGGATAGATGTGAAAGCCGTTGAC
Organism: Thiohalobacter sp.; assembly: GCA_026993645.1. Taxonomy (GTDB): domain Bacteria; phylum Pseudomonadota; class Gammaproteobacteria; order Thiohalobacterales; family Thiohalobacteraceae; genus JALWSQ01. The sequence continues at coordinate 27,655 of JALWSQ010000240.1, read as the reverse complement.
GAACAGGCTGTCGGCCTGGAGTTCGAGCATGGCCTCGCTGACGCCCAGTTCGCAGGGGAAGGGATCGATGGAGACCAGGATATGGGGGCGGATACCCGCCCGCTGCAGGATGCCGCAGACCCGGGACACGGCAATGACCAGCAGCCTGTCCTGATGCGCCCGGATCCAGGGCAGGATGTCGTCCAGCGAGGGGCCGCCACCGACCACCAAGGCGGCGCAGTCCCGGAACCGGTCCTGGAGGATGCCCGCCGACTGGCGGTTGGAAGGCAGGTTCTCGATCTGACGCGCCAGGTGATGGCGCAGGGTCGAACGGCTGCTGGCATGCCAGTGGTTGTAGTCGTGGTCCTTCTTCACCCGGCGCCAGAGGGGAAGATAGGCGGGCACATGGCCGTCGCGGGCACAGAAGGCCCGCACCAGCCGTACCCGGCCCAGGTAGAGATAGGTCTCGTAGTCGAACGCCTCGCGCCGTCGGGTGAAGTCGTCGAAGGACAGGATGGCCAGGGCATCCTGTTCGTCGTCGGCGAAGGGTGCGATCTCACGCTGGAGGGTACCGACCAGTTCGGGCAACTCCACGAACAGGTAGCGACTGTTGCGGGGGATGCCGCGGTTGAGTACATGGCGTGCCAGCAGGCCGGAATCGGAGCCGCAGACCAGGTACAGCGTGTCGGGCTGGAACAGATCATCGCCGAATTCGGCATTGAACCGGGTGCGGGCATCCAGGCTGGCGAACAGGTCCCGGTTGACCGCATACAGGTAGCGATCACCGAAGTCGTTGGTCTGGAAGGCGCCGGGATCGGCCGGGGTCACCGGGGTTTCGGGGTCCACTCTGAGTCTCCTCGTGCCGGCCGGAAGGCCGGGGTGTCCTGTGTCAGGACATACAAGTTGTATGCCACAGCAGGATGGTGCCCGGCGGTGTGCCCCCAGGCACGAGGTACGGCCGCACCCCTCACATGACCATGGCGTCCCGCCTGCGCACCCTACCCCGTCATCCCGGAACGCGGAGCGCGTGTCCGGGATCCATGCCAAGCTTAACCACCACCGTTTCCGGTCACATGACGATGGATTCCCGCCTGCGCGGGAATGACGGGTGGGTCTCCTGACTCCTCACCCCTCACCCCTCACTCATCGTGTCCTAAAGATCCCCCCGCCATGACCGATACAGGCGGTGGGAGGCGGTGAATGCCCGTATCGGCATATCCGCCATGGGTAGTAGTACCGGTTACAGGATGTGCCGGTAAAGCCAGACAGGGGAAGGAAAATGGCGACGATCATCAACACCAATCTGTTCTCGCTCAATGCGCAGAAGAACCTCGGACGAACCCAGAATCTGCTGGCCACCTCACTGCAGCGCCTGTCCTCGGGCCTGCGCATCAACAGCGCCAAGGACGATGCCGCGGGGCTGGCCATCTCGGAACGTATGACCGCCCAGATCCGGGGTATGAACCAGGCCCTGCGCAATGCCAACGACGGCATTTCGTTGGCCCAGACCGCGGAATCCAACCTGGTGGAGATCACCAATGCCCTGCAGCGTATCCGTGAACTGGCGGTGCAGTCGGCCAACGGTACCAACTCCACCTCGGACCGGGATTCCCTGCAGAAGGAGGTGGCCCAGCTGCGGTCGGAGATCAAGCGCATCGTGGATACGGCGGCCTTCAACGACCGCAACCTGTTCGCCTCCACGGCCGCCAGCTATGCCACCTCGCTGACCTTCCAGGTGGGGGCCAACAACGGAACCAATTACCAGATCACGGTCAGTTCGGTCGCCCTGAACTCGGCGACCGAGTTCGTGGGCAGCGGCGCCACCGGCGCCTTCTTCGTCTCGGTTTCCACCGTGACGGCCGCCCAGAGCGCCATCGACATCGTCGATTCCGCCCTGACCCTGGTCAACAATACTCGGGCCACCTTCGGTGCGGTACAGAACCGCTTCGAGTCGGTGATCGCCAATCTCCAGAACGTGGTGGAGGCGACCTCGGCAGCGCGCAGCCGTATCCGGGACGCCGACTTCGCCAAGGAGACGGCCAACATGACCCGGGCTCGGATTCTGCAGCAGGCCGGTACCGCCATGCTGGCGCAGGCCAACACCCTGCCGCAGACGGTGCTGACGCTGCTCAGAGGCTAACTCACCCCAAGGACGGGGTGACGACAACAGCGGTGAATACTTCGTCGGGAGGTAAGTATATCCGCTAGCTAGGGGTTCGCCGTGGCCATTCGCGGCGAACCGAAGGAGACGCTGACCATGTCAACGATCATCAACACCAATCTGTTCTCGCTCAACGCGCAGAAGAACCTGTCGCGGACGCAGAACATGCTGGCCACCTCGCTGCAGCGCCTGTCCTCGGGCCTGCGCATCAACAGCGCCAAGGACGATGCCGCCGGGCTGGCCATCTCGGAACGCATGACCGCTCAGATCCGGGGTATGAACCAGGCCCTGCGCAATGCCAACGACGGCATTTCCATGGCTCAGACCGCCGAGTCGAGCCTGGTGGAGATCACCAATGCCCTGCAGCGTATCCGTGAACTGGCGGTGCAGTCGGCCAACGGTACCAACTCCACCTCGGACCGGGATTCCCTGCAGAAGGAGGTGAGCCAGTTACGGTCCGAGATCAAGCGCATCGTGGATACGGCGGCCTTCAACGGCCGGGCCATCCTGTCCAGTTCCGGCGCCGGTTATACCACCACCATGCACTTCCAGGTGGGGGCCGACAACGGGGCCAACTACCGTATCGACGTGACCGGCGTGGCCCTCAACGGTCAGAGTTCCACGACCATGGCGGCCGTCTCCACTGTGTCGGTCTCGACCATCACCGCGGCCCAGAGCGCCATCGATACCATCGACAGCGCCCTGACCCTGATCAACAATACGCGGGCCACCTTCGGCGCGGTACAGAACCGGTTCGAGTCGGCCATCGCCAACCTGCAGAACGTGGTGGAGGCGACCTCGGCCGCCCGCAGCCGCATCCGGGATGCGGATTTCGCCAAGGAGACGGCCAACATGACCCGCGCTCGGATTCTGCAGCAGGCGGGTACAGCCATGCTGGCCCAGGCCAACACCCTGCCGCAGACGGTGCTCACGCTGTTGAGGTAACGACAGCTCCAGCTCCTGGAGGTCCCGACCGGATGGGAGGCCGGTCGGGATCTTTCCCTTGATCGGGTAGGACAGATCCATGACCAGCGATATCCTCAGGCCGGTATCCGTGGCTGATGCCCAGTTGCTCCCGCTGCGCCCACCGCTCGCCGCAAAGGACCGGCAATCCCTGCCGGTGGAGGGGCAATCTTCCACCGCCGGACCGCCGGATCGACGTCAGGAGAGGGCCGATGTTGCGACCGTCGAACGGGCAGTCAGCCGGGTGAACGACTACGTGCAGAATGTCCAGCGCGATCTCCGGTTCAATGTCGACCGGGAAAGCGGCAAGATCATCATCAAGGTCATCGATTCGGTGACCCACGAGGTCATACGGCAGATCCCCTCGGAGGAGGTGGTGGCCCTGGCGCGCCGCCTGCGGTCGTTGCAGGGCCTGATCCTGCGGGAGCAGGCATGATCCTGGTATTCATCTTGCAAATGGGACCTCCACAGGCCCGGTGCTGAAGGAGAGCGAGGCATGATCACTGCAGGCGGTGTGGGTTCCGGACTGGACGTGGAGGGGCTGATCCGTCAGCTCATGACCATCGAGCGCCAGCCGCTGCAGGCCCTGGAGAAGAAGAAATCTGATTACAATGCCAGGATCAGCGCCCTGGGCAAGCTCAACAGCGCCGTGGCGGACTTCCAGACGGCCATCGGCAAGCTCAAGTCGACCACCGACTTCGAGGTCTTTTCGACCACCTCATCCGATAAGTCCGTGCTCACAGCCACGGCCAATAGCAATGCAGCGGTGGGGACATTCAACATCCTGGTACAGCAACTGGCCACGGCGCACAAGCTGGGTTCGGCCGCCGTGGCCGATACCGGTACCACCACCTTCGGCAACGCCGGCGATACCCTCACCATCACGGTCAACGGTAAGTCGTTCACCGTCGCCAGCGGCGGCAAGACATTGGCGGCCATCCGGGACGCCATCAACAATGCCACCGACAACGTCGGGGTCAAGGCGAGTATCATCAGTGAATCGGCCAGCAGCCATCGCCTGATCCTGACCTCCGACAGCACCGGCACGGCCAATACCATCACCACGGCATTCAAGGACAGTGCCGGCAATACGGTCGCCGACCCGCTGTCGCTGGCCACCATTGCCGCGGCGCAGGATGCCAAGATTCAGGTGGACGGAACCTATACCATCGTCCGCGGCAGCAACAGCATCAGCGATGCCATCAGCGGCGTCACTCTGAACCTGCAGGCGGTCAGCACCACCCCGGTGACCCTGGCCATCGGCCGGGATACCGGTACGGTGAAGAAGAACGTCCAGGCCTTCATCGATGCCTACAACAGCCTGCATTCCACCCTGGAGTCCCTGCGTACTGGCCAACTGGAGGGGGATTCCACGGTACGGTCCATCGAGTCGCGCATCCGCAATATTCTGAACACCGCGCCGAGCGGTCTCACCTCCAGCTACCAATACCTCTCCCAGGTGGGTGTGAGTCTGAACAAGGATGGAGTCATGACACTGGACGGCACCCGGTTCGACAAGGCCATCGCCGCGGATTTCCACGGTGTGGCTCAGGTGTTCGCCAACGACAGCCAGGGCTACCTGTTCCGGCTCGACAGCGCCATGACCCAGATTCTGGATCCCAAGGGGGTCATCGAATCCCGCAAGGATGGCCTCGGCAAGCGGATCAAGCTGGTGGATACCCGTATTTCCAACATGGAATACCGCCTGCAGTTGATCGAAAAGCGGTATCGACGTCAGTTTTCCGCCCTCGACGCTCTGCTGGGGCAAATGAAGGCCACCAGCAACTTCCTGGCCCAACGCCTGGGTGGTTGAGGGACGGGGTCTGGTCGCAACAAGCAGTCAAGGAGCGATAGATGAGCAACCCGCAAGCAAGCAAGGCCATGAACGCCTACGCGGCGACCGCCGTACAGTCGGCGCTGGAAGGGGCCAGCCCCCACCGCCTGATCCAGATGCTGCTGGACGGCGCCCTGGACAAGATCGCCGTCGCCCGGGGATGCCTGGAGCGCGGGGACCCCGCTGGCAAGGGGCGTCACGTCAGTTGGGCCATCTCCATCGTCAGCGGCCTGCGCGCCAGTCTCGACCGTGAACGGGGTGGTGAGATCGCGGCCAATCTGGATGCACTGTACGACTACATGGAACGCCGCCTGGTGGAGGCCAATCGTCAGAACGACGCCGCCATTCTGGACGAGGTCGCGGGATTGCTCAGGCAGATCAAGGAGGCCTGGGACGCCATCGGTGATCAGGCAGGGGCCCTGGCGCCGGCCCGGGCCCGGGTCTCGCCGTGACCGGGGACAGCTGCGAGGCCTGGGGCCGGTTGCGGGAACTGACCGATGCGCTGCTGGTGGCGGCGCAGGCCGACGACTGGGAGCGGGTGGCGGATCTGGAGGCCAGGCGGCGCCCACTGCTTCAGACCTACTTCGGGAGTCTTCCCGAGCCGGATGCGGTGCCGGCCCGGTGCCAGGCGCAGTGGCTGCTGGACGTGGAGGACAGGCTCATGGATCTGGCCCGGCGCCGGCGTGACTGGCTCGGGCGTGAACTGCAGCGCCTGGGGCAGGCCCGCGCGGCCGTGATGGCCTATCAGCACTGTTCCTGACGGCCATCGCTTCGGGTAGCATGGCAGCCGGGCACAGGGGCCGATACGGCGGCCGGGGGCAGGCAGCATGACGGAACGGCTCGGCATCGGTTATCGCGCGGACATGGCGCTGGAATGGCGGCCGGCTGGTATGCAGCCCGACGTGCCGCCGGAGCAGGTGCTGCGTTCGGTCATCACCCTGGAGGAACTCAGCGGTGCCAGCGAGGACGCCCTGGCCGCCGGAACCCAGCACGAAGCGGGGCGGCTGGAATTCAAGCTGGACCTGCTGCTGGACCTGGTCGGGGCCCTGCTCGAGCAGGCCGTCACCCAGCCACCGCGCCAGGCCGTCGAACTGCGGGTGACGGGATTGCGGATCCTGCAGCCGGACTGGCAGCCCGAACCCGGAGCGAAGGGCGCCCTCGCCTTGTACATCCACCCCAACTACCCGCGCCCGCTGGTGCTGCCGGCGCGGATCGCCCAGGTGGATGCGAGTGCGATCCAGTTCGAATTCGGAGAGCTGGACGAGAACACCCGCACCCTCCTGGAACGTTTCATCTTCATCCACCACCGGCGCGCGGTCGCGCAGCAGCATCGCCCCCCTGCGCCCTGAATACCCGTTTCCGGTCCAGGGCTTTCTGGAACCTTCCTGTTCTCCTGTTATCCGCCGGATTTTTGACATTCGCGCTAAATGTATGGTTAACTTGGCTGCGGATCCGGGAGGACCGGCCTGGTGTGGCTGTCTCGCGCCGGGTGCGGGGGAGCGGCCGGACGCCCGGGTGGAACCAGGGTTCAGCGGGCAGGGAGGAGACGAGGTATGACATCCGAGGGCAAGGTGCTGGTCATCGAGGCCGATTCCGGACTGGCCCGCGAGCTTTCCGCCATTCTCAGGTTCATCGACTACGAACCTCTGGCCGCGGACTGTGACCACTGGGTCGATATCTTGGGCGATGGCGAGGGCGTGGTGGCCGCCTTCGTCGGTGCCTGCGGCACCGACAAGACCCTGGAACGCCTGTTGCGTGACATCCATCAGCACAACGACCAGCTCCCCATCTTCCTGCTGGCCGAGAAGGGGCGCGAACCGACGGTGCGCATCAACCCGGATTCCTGCATCCTGGGCCGCATCGAGCTGCCGCTGCGCCATGCCCAGGTGACCAACGCCCTGCACCGGGCGCAGGTCTACCTGGAGACCCAGGCCGGAGAGGGGTGCCAGCGTCCGGTGGACCTGTTCCGCAGCCTGGTGGGTTCCAGCCGGGCCATCCAGCAGGTGCGCAAGCTGATCCAGCAGGTGGCGGACAGCGACGCCAGCGTGTTGATCCTCGGCGAGTCCGGTACCGGCAAGGAGGTGGTGGCGCGCAACATCCATTACTATTCCAACCGCCGCGACAAGCCGTTCGTGCCCATCAACTGCGGGGCCATTCCCGGCGAGCTGCTGGAATCCGAATTGTTCGGGCATGAGAAGGGCGCCTTCACCGGCGCCATCAGCGCCCGCCAGGGCCGGTTCGAGATGGCGGAGGGCGGCACCCTGTTCCTCGACGAGATCGGTGACATGAGCCTGCCCATGCAGGTCAAATTGCTGCGGGTGCTGCAGGAGAAGACGTTCGAGCGGGTGGGTTCCAACAAGAGCATTCGCGCCGACGTGCGCATCGTGGCGGCGACCCACCGCAACCTCGAGGAAGGCATCAAGGACGGCAAGTTCCGCGAGGATCTCTATTACCGCCTGTGCGTCTTTCCCATCGAGATGCCGCCGTTGCGGGAGCGGATCGAGGACATCCCGCTGCTGGTCAACGAACTCATCCGTCGCATCGAGCACGAAAAGCGGGGTTCGGTGCGCCTGACCTCGGCCGCCATCATGTCCCTGTGCCAGTACGACTGGCCTGGCAACGTCCGTGAACTGGCCAACCTGGTGGAACGCCTGGCCATTCTCTATCCCTTCGGCGTGGTGGACGTGGCCGACCTGCCCGAGAAGTTCCAGAGCGACGAGGTGCCGGCGCGGAGCGCGCTGGCCGAGGAGCTGGTGCTCAATCCCATCCCGCTGGCCTACGAGGAACCGCGCCTGCCGCGGGAGGGCATCGATCTCAAGGAACATCTCAGCAACCTGGAACAGAGCTTCATTCGCCAGGCGCTGGACGATGCCGGCGGCGTGGTGGCCCACGCGGCCCGGCGCCTGGGCATGCGTCGCACTACCCTGGTGGAGAAGTTGCGCAAGTACGGTCTCCAACGCAGCGATGCCACGGCGGTCTGACCTCGCTCGCCGGCGGTTTGTTGACGCGGCGGGCACCTTTCCTTTCCATCCCATTGTAAATTCATAAAAATATACTCCGGGTACGCTTGTTGCATGTTCCCTGACCCGAAGCGGGCCGGCCGGCCCCAGGGACAAGGGAAAGGCATGACGACAGCAGCACAACCGGAACAGAGGGCAGCACTGGAACTGGCATTCCGCGAGTTCAGCGCCATGTCCGAGCAACTGGCCACGTCCTACCGTGTGCTCGAACGCCAGGTGGAACACCTCAACCGTGAACTGCGCGCGGCCCGGGCGGAACGCCAGCGCCAGCGGGCGGCACGGGAGCAACTGGCCGACCGGCTGGAGAAGCTGGTCCAGACCCTGCCGGTGGGTGTCCTGGTTCTGAATGCCGAGGGCCGGGTCACCGAGGCCAATGCCATCGCCGTGGCACTGCTGGGTGAGCCCCTGGAAGGCGAGGAGTGGAGCGACGTCATCGCCCGTTCCTATCAGGGGGAGGATGGTACCGGCCACGAGGTGCAGCTGAAAGGGGGGCGCTGGGTCAACATATCGGCGCGGCCCCTGGAAGGTGACAGTGGCCGTATCCTGGTGCTCGATGACGTCACCGAGACCCGGCGGCTGCAGCAGGCTCTCGAACGCCAGCACCGGCTGTCGGCTCTGGGGGAGGTGGTTGCCCGGCTGGCGCACCAGGTACGCACGCCGCTGGCGTCGGCCCTGCTCTATGCCGAGCATCTCGGTGATCCTGCCCTGGCACCGGAAAAAGGCCTGCGCTTTGCTGCGCGCCTGCACGACAACCTGCGTCACATCGAACACATGGTCGACGACATGCTGGCCTTTGCCCGTGGTGACGGGCCCGGGCAGGGTGAACACTTCTCGGTCGGGACCCTGCTGGAACGCCTGCGGCGCCTCGTCGGTCCCGCCGTGGCCGAGGCTGGTGTCGACTGGGCGATCGAGATCCCCGACCGGGTCCCGGCGCTCTATGGCAACTGCGACATCCTGGCCAGTGCCCTGGCCAACCTGGTGGCCAACAGCCTCCAGGTCCTGCATCCGGGCGAATCCATCCACACCCGGGTGCGACCGGGTGACGACGGCTGGATCGAGCTGGAGTTCCAGGACCAGGGGCCCGGCATCGACCCGGCCATTCGCGAACGTATCTTCGAACCCTTCTTCACCACCCGGGCCCGGGGGACCGGCCTCGGCCTGGCGGTGGTGCGTGCCACGGTGAGCGCCTTCGGCGGCGACATCCGCCTGCTCCAGGAGCCGGCGGGCGGAGGTGCGACCTTCCGTATCCGCCTGCCCGGTGCCGGCATGGAACAGGCACTGTGCAGTACCCATGTCCACCGGTCCGGTCGGACCGGACAGGGTGCCGGGGGTGTACGTACCCACATCCAACGAACCGAAACATCAGGGGTCCAATCATGAGCTGTCCGAGAGTCCTGGTCGTCGAGGACGACGACGCCCTGCGGGAAGCCCTGCGGGACACACTGGAACTGGCCGGCATC
>JALWSQ010000240.1:0-18228 GCA_026993645.1 Thiohalobacter sp. | reverse complement strand
CATTGCCAGCGATGGCAAGACGGCGCTGCAGAACATCGCCGAGTGCCCGCCCGGCATGGTGGTCACCGACGTGCAGATGCCGGGCATGAGCGGCGAGACCCTGCTGCGGCGGATCATGTCGCGTCATCCGGGCTTGCCGGTGGTGGTGATGACCGCCTACGGCACGGTCCAGAAGGCCGTGGACGCCATGCGCGAGGGTGCCATCGACTACCTCATGAAGCCGTTCGAGGCGGCCAAGCTGGTGGAGCTGGTGCACCGCTACAGCCGGATACCGGATGGCGGCAGGGTGGCGGTGGTCGCCGAATCGCAGCGCAGCCGCGAGACCCTGGACCTGGCGCGTCGGGTCGCGGCCACCGAGGCCACGGTGATGATCACGGGTGAATCGGGTACCGGCAAGGAGGTACTGGCGCGTTTCATCCACGAACATTCCGAGCGCCGCCACGGTCCCTTCGTGGCCATCAACTGCGCCGCCATTCCCGAGAACATGTTGGAGGCGGTCCTGTTCGGTTACGAGAAGGGCGCCTTCACCGGGGCCTACCAGGCACGGGCCGGCAAGTTCGAGCAGGCCCAGGGCGGTACCCTGCTGCTGGACGAGATCTCGGAGATGGACCTGGGGCTGCAGGCCAAGCTGCTGCGGGTACTGCAGGAACGCGAGGTGGAGCGCCTGGGCGGTCGCGAACCGGTGGCCCTGGACGTGCGGGTACTGGCCACCTCCAACCGGCGCATGCGCGACGAGGTGGCGGCCGGCCGCTTCCGCGAGGATCTCTTCTACCGCCTCAACGTGTTTCCACTGCATCTCGCGCCGCTGCGCGAACGGCAGGAGGACATCCTGCCACTGGTCCGGCGTTTCGTTTCCCGCCATGCCCCCGCGGGGCAGCCCCTGCCGGCTCTGGCCCCCGAGGCGGAACGGGCGCTGCTGGCCTATCACTGGCCGGGTAACGTCCGCGAGCTGGAGAACCTGGTGCAGCGGGCGATGATCCTGATGGACGGGGATGAGATCCGGGTCCGGGACCTCTGTTTCGAGCCGCAGGAAGGGGCAGCGCCGAGCGGGCTTCCCACCACCACGGCGACCGATGCCGGGCTCGGCGGTGATCTGCGCCAGCGGGAACAGCAGTTGATCCTGAACGCCCTGGTCGAGGGCAATGGCAGCCGCAAGTTGGCGGCGGAGAAGCTGGGCATCAGTCCCCGCACCCTGCGCTACAAGCTGGCGCGCATGCGCGAGGCGGGGATTGCCATCCCCGGCTAGGCACTCCGGGACATGACGGCTGTGGATCCGCCGGTGGCGGGCCGGATACCAGGGAACAACGGGAGGAAGCAAGGATGAGTGATATCGACGTCAACCGTCTGTTGGATCAGATGCGGGCGCTGGCCGGTACCGCCGCCCAACGGCCGCCGCAGGCGACTACCGCGAACGCGACCGGCCAGGCCGACTTCGCGGCCCTGCTGAAGCAGTCGGTGGAGGCGGTCAACAGCCGCCAGCTGGAGGCCGGCAAGCTGGCCGAACAGTTCGCCCGCGGTGAGCCGGGAACCGATCTCAGCCAGGTGATGATCGCCCTGCAAAAGGCGAACATCTCGTTCCAGGCCATGACCCAGGTGCGCAACAAGCTGGTGGAGGCCTACCAGCAGGTCATGAACATGCCCATGTAGGGCTGGACGACAGCAGGGACGGGTAACGGACAGGGGTTCCCATGGCACTGGTCAAGGCAGAAACGGTGAACGGGTTTGCAGGCTTGCCACCGCTGCGGCAGGTCGGACTCATGGTGGGGCTGGCGGCGAGCGTGGCCCTGGGCGTGGCAGTGGTGCTCTGGGCCCAGAAGCCGACCTACAGCCTGCTCTACGGCAGCCTGTCGGAACAGGATGCCGCCCAGGTGGCGGAGGCCCTGCAGAAGGCCAATATCCCCTATCGCATCGACCCCGGCAGCGGGGCCCTGCTGGTGCCGGCCCGGCAGGTGCGGCAGGCCCGGCTCAAGCTGGCGGGGGAGGGCCTGCCGCGCGGGGCCGGTGGCGGCTTCGAGCTGCTGGACAAGGACCAGGGTTTCGGCACCAGCCAGTTCGTGCAGAACGCCCGCTACCAGCATGCCCTGGAGGGCGAGCTGGCACGGACCATCAGCGAGCTGGACAACGTACGCGCCGCCCGGGTGCACCTGGCGTTGCCCCGCCGCACCGCCTTCCTGCGCCGCAACGAGGTGGCCACCGCGTCGGTCATGGTGGAACTCTACTCGGGCCGGCGCCTGGCGGCCGATCAGGTGGCCGCCATCGCCCACCTGGTGGCCTCCAGCGTGCCGCGGCTGGACGCCCGGCACGTCACGGTCGTGGACCAGCATGGCAGCCTGTTGTCGAGTCCCGGTCACCGGGGCCTGGAAGGGCTGACCGCCAGCCAGTTCGCCTATGCCGGCAAGCTGGAACAGAGCTATGCCGATCGGGTGCGGGCCCTGCTCGAACCCCTGGTGGGACCGGGCAAGGTCAAGGCCGAGGTGGCCGTGGATCTCGATTTCACCGAGGTGGAACGCACCGAGGAGAGCTACGACCCGGACAGCAAGGCGCTGCGCAGTGAACAGGTGGTGGAAGAGACACGCAACGAGCCGGCGGCCGGTGGGGTGCCGGGGACCCTGTCCAATACGCCACCACCGGCGGGCAAGGCACCGGTGAAGGCCACGGCGGGCACCCAGGGTGTCGCCGGGGGTGGGACGGGTACTGCGGAGAAGAGCAGCAGCAAGCGCAGCATCCGTAATTTCGAGCTGGCCAAGACCATCAGCCACACGCGCCTCCCGGCCGGCAAGCTGCGCAAGCTCTCCATCGCCGTGGTGCTGGACGACAAGGTGGTCAAGGGCAAGGACGGCAAGCTCAAGCGCCAGCCCTGGTCGGACCAGGAGATCGCGCGTTTCTCGGCCATCGTCAAGGGGGCGCTGGGATTCGATGCACAGCGGGGTGACCAGCTGCAGATCGTGAGCGCACCCTTCCAGCCGCTGCCCAAGCCCGAGCCATTGCCGGCGCCGCCCATTTGGAAACAGCCCTGGTTCTGGGATCTGGCGCGCCAGGTCGGCGGGGCCCTGGGCGTCCTCCTGCTGCTGTTCGGTGTGCTGCGGCCGCTGTTGCGCAACCTGGCCGACAACGGCAAGGCCCTGGAGGCGGCGGCCCAGGCCCTGCCCGCCGGCGAGGAACCCGCGGAGGACCAGCTGAGCCTGTCCGGACCAGGTGCCCAGGGGACCCTGCCTGGACCCGGCGATCGGCTCGACGACCAGCTCAGCGTGGTACAGAACATGGCGCGCGAGGACCCCAAGCGCGTCGCGCAGGTCATGAAGAACTGGGTGAACGACGGTGCCTGAGCCAACCGAGAAACTCAATGGAACCGAGCGGGCGGCGGTATTCCTGCTCAGCCTGGGCGAGGAGGATGCCGCCCAGATCCTGAAGCACATGGGTCCCAAGGAGGTACAGAAGGTGGGCGCCGCCATGGCGGCCCTGTCCAACGTGTCACGTACCCAGGTGGACGAGGTCCTGAATGAGTTCGTCGAGACCGTGCGGAACCAGACCGCACTCGGTGTCGGTTCCGAGGACTATATCCGCAAGGTCATGATCGAGGCCCTGGGCGAGGAGAAGGCCTCGCCCCTGATCGATCGCATCCTGCTCGGCAGCAATACCAAGGGGCTGGAGGCGCTCAAGTGGATGGATGCACGCAGCGTGGCCGAGATCATCCGCCTGGAGCATCCCCAGATCATGGCCATCATCCTCTCCTATCTGGATTCGGACCAGGCCGCCGAGGTGGTCAATTTCCTGCCCAAGCAGGTACGCAGTGACGTCATCATGCGCATCGCGGCCCTGGATGGCATCCCGCCCTCGGCGCTGGCGGAGCTGGACGAGATCCTGGAGCGCCAGTTCGCCAGCGGCAATGCCAATGTCAAGTCCTCGGGCGTGGGGGGTATCAAGACCGCGGCCAACATCCTCAACTTCGTCGACACCGCCATCGAGGCGGAGATCATGGAGACCATCCAAGACATGGACGCCGAGGTGAGTCAGCAGATCCAGGATCTGATGTTCGTGTTCGACAACCTGGCCGATGTCGACGACAGCGGCATCCAGGCACTGCTGCGCGAGATCTCGTCGGAGACCCTGATCCTGGCCCTCAAGGGCGCGGACGAGAACGTCAAGGAGAAGATCTTCGGCAACATGTCCAAGCGCGCCGCCGAGATGCTGCGTGACGATCTGGAGGCCAAGGGCCCGGTGCGGCTGTCCGAGGTGGAGGCGGCGCAAAAGGAGATTCTGGCGGTGGCCCGGCGCATGGCCGAAGCCGGCGACATCGTACTGGGCGGCAAGGGTGCGGAGCAGTTCGTATGATCGCGACCGCAGCGGAGTCCCGCCATGGAGACTGAGACCGGCCGGGTGCTGCCGGCGGAGGAGGTGGGCCCGGTCGAGGACTGGGTGCCGCCCTCGGTCGAGGAGGGTGTGCCGGATCCGGCCTGCGCCGGTCCCATGACCGCCCGTGATCTGGAACGGGTCCGGCAGCAGGCACAGGAGCAGGGTTATGCCGCCGGTTACCAGCAGGGCATGCAGGTCGCGCAGCGGGAGATGGCACTGCGCCTGCACCGGCTCGACCAGCTGCTGGAGGGCCTGGCGCGACCGCTGGCGGAACTGGACGAGGCCGTGGAACGGAACCTGGTGGCCCTGGCCATGGCCGTGGCAAGGCAGGTCATCCGGCGCGAATTGCGGGCCGACCCGGGACAGGTACTGGCGGCGATCCGCGAGGCCACCGCCGTGTTGCCGCTCTCCGACCGCGAACTTCACGTTCACCTGCACCCGGATGATGCCGCCCTGGTGCGCCAGGCGCTCTCCCTGGGCGAGGAACCCAACTGGACCCTGGTGGAGGACCCGGTCATGACCCGGGGCGGGTGCCGTATCGTCAGTGGGGCCTCCGAGGTCGACGCCACGGTGGAGCGCCGCATCCAGGCGGTGGTGGCGAGCGTGCTGGGTGACGAGCGCGGCCCCACGGAGGCTGGGGCATGAACGGCGCGGCCGGGTCGGACCGCGGCTTCGATCGCGGGCCACTGTGGGCACAGCGGCTGCAGCCCTACCTGGAGCGGGCGGCACGACCGGTATCACCGATCGTGGAAGGTCACCTGACACGCCTGGCGGGGCTGACCCTGGAGGCCGAAGGCTGTCGCGCACCCGTGGGTGCCCGCTGCCTGATCGGTGACGGTCCCGGTGACAGGATCGAGGCCGAGGTGGTCGGGTTCGCGGGCGACCGGCTGTACCTGATGCCGACCGCGAGCCCCCATGGGCTGGTGCCCCAGGCCCGGGTCACCCCCACCCACGAGGTGTGCCGGGCGCCCGTGGGCATGGAACTGCTGGGCCGGGTCATCGACGGTTCCGGGGCGCCCCTGGACGGCAGGGGGCCGCTGCGGCCGGCCGGTCACCGGCCCCTGCTCGCGGAGGCCATCAACCCGCTGGAACGCAGCATCATCCGCGAACCCCTGGATGTGGGGGTGCGAGCCATCAACGCTCTGCTCACCATCGGCCGTGGCCAGCGCATGGGACTCTTCGCCGGCAGCGGTGTGGGCAAGAGCGTGTTGCTGGGAATGATGACACGCTACACCAATGCCGACGTGATCGTGGTGGGCCTCATCGGTGAGCGGGGCCGAGAGGTGGTGGATTTCGTCCACAACAACCTGGGCGAGGAGGGGCTGGCGCGGTCGGTGGTGGTGGCGACGCCGGCCGACAATTCACCGCTCATGCGGCTGCACGGCGCCATGCTGGCCACCAGCATCGCCGAGTACTTCCGTGACCAGGGGTTGCAGGTGCTGCTGTTGATGGATTCCCTCACCCGATTCGCCCAGGCCCAGCGGGAGATCGCGCTCGCCATCGGTGAACCCCCGGCCACCAAGGGTTATCCGCCGTCGGTGTTCGCGCGCCTCCCACAGCTGGTGGAACGGGCCGGCACCGGTGGCGCCGGCGGGGGATCCATCACGGCCTTCTACACGGTGCTGGTGGAGGGCGACGACCACAACGATCCCATCGCCGATGCCGCGCGGGCGATCCTCGATGGGCACGTGGTGCTGTCGCGGGAACTGGCCGACAGCGGTCACTATCCTGCCATCGACATCGAGGGTTCGGTCAGCCGCGTGATGACGGCCATCGCCGATCCGGCCCACCTGGCGGCCGCCAGGCGATTCCGCCAGCTGTACGCGCTCTACCAGAGGAACCGCGACCTGATCACGGTGGGTGCTTACCAGGGCGGCAGCGATCCGGCGGTGGACCAGGCCATCGAGTACCACCCCCGGCTGATGCGCTTCCTGCAACAGGACATGGACCAGCCGGTGGGGTTGGTGGAGGCCCTGGACGACCTGGGACGGCTCCTGGCCGCGGCGGAGGACGTCCATGGCTGATCGCCGGCACAGATCGGTACGTATGCAGTCGGTGGCCGAACTGGCCCAGGACCGGGAGCGGCAGGAGGCACGTCGCTTCGGTGGCCTGCGGGAGGACCTGCGCCAGCAGGCGCTGCGGCTGGAGGAACTGTGTGCCTATCGTGCCCAGTACAGCCGGCAGCTCGCCGCTGCCGGTGCTGTGGATGCCTCGCGCCTGCGCGACTACCGCAGCTTCCTCACCCGGCTGAACCAGGCCATCGCCCAGCAGGAACGTCACCTGGCACAGCTGCGGGCCGAGACCGAACGGCAACGGGCCCAGTGGCAGGCGGCGCGCCACCGGGTGAAGGCCATGGACCAGGTGATGACTCGGCTGCGGCAGCAGGAGCGCCGTGCCCGGGACCGGGCCGAGCAGCGGGAACAGGACGAGATGGCCCTCCGTTCCCGTGGGGATCCCTTCGCCTGAGGTGGATGTTGGCACGGCTGTTGCTGGTTTACGGGGGAGAGGTCGTTCGCGAGGACCCACCTGACAGGAGCCGAACATGCCGGACATCCAGCCTGCCATTCTCACCCCGGTGTCCGGGGGCGCCAGTTCCGGAGGCGTCGCGCCGGAGGCCGCCACCGCCCCGGCCGACACCGGGTTTTCCCAGGCCCTCCAGCAGCATATGCCGGGCAGGGACGATGGTGGGGCACCGGTGGCCAGATCCGACCACGGGCCAGTGAAGGGCCATGCCGAAGCCACAGGGGCCGAGAGGGATCACCCGGACCCGGCCAGTGACGAGGCTGAGCGTGCCGGGTCCGGCGGGGAGAATCGGCCAGGTCGGGCCACCCGGCACCACCACAAGGTGGCAGGAACAGGGGACCGGCGCACGGCGGGCCGGGATGGGAACGGCAGCCGGCTGCCGGATGAACGGCAACCCACTGCCCCCGGCAAGGCGATGAATGTCCTGGCACAGCCCCCCCTGTTGCCGCTCCAGCCGGGCGGGAACGGCACCAAATCTGAATCCGAATCCACCGGGCCGGCGGCGACGAAGACCGGGGCCGCGCTCGCGGACCTGCCCCGCGGCATCCTGCTGCGCGCTCTGGGTACCGCTGATGCCCGGCGGGTTCTGAGGGGAGCGGCAGGGGATGGCAAGTCGCCCAAGGATGCGGTTGATCCCCCGGCCCCGGATACAGCGCTGGCCATCGCCGACTGGGCCGACGACCTCCTGGCCAAGGGACAGCGGTTACTGGATGGCGGCCCGCTGCGGCAGGCCGGGAACCGGATCTTCCAGAACCTGGTGGCACAGTTGCAGCCGGTGTCACCGGCAACTGTCAGCAGCGGCGATGGCGCCGCGGCGACGGCGTCGGTGGGTACGGCGTGGCCGGCTCCGGCCGGGCCGACCGCAGCGGGCCCCACCGTGGCGGCCGCCCCGGGACCGGCCCTGCATCTGGCGACGCCGGTCCAGCACCCGGCCTGGGGCCAGGCGGTGGGCGACCGGGTGCTCTGGCTGGTGAATCATCGGCTGCAGCAGGCGGACATCAAACTCAATCCTCCGCACCTGGGTCCACTGGAGGTTCGGATCCAGGTCCACAACGACCAGACCCAGGTCAGCTTCAGTACCCATCACGCCCTGGTACGCGAGGCCCTGGAGGCCGCCCTGCCCCGGCTGCGGGACATGCTGGTGCAGAACGGTATGGGCCAGCTGGATGTCAACGTCTCGCAGCAGGGGTTCCAGCAGGCGCAGGACCAGGCGGGACAGGCGGCATCCCGCTCCACCGGCGGGCCGGCGGGGCCGACCGGTGAGGGCGACGATCTGGGCGGTTCCGCGCGGCACTCGGTCTCGCTGGTGCTGCCTGGGGGCCTGGATCTCTTCGCCTGAGCGCGGTACCCGTCACCATTCGGGCGTTGTCACCAGTAATATCTGTGATACAGTACCTTAAGTTGCCATGTACTGGCCGTCACTGGCAGCCGGTCGTCATGGTTGGGAATGCGCCGACGGTATGGTATGGTGGCCGGCGACACCAACAAATACAAACACGTTCGGCTCATGGCAGACAGCGAGAACCAGAAAGAGCCGCCTGGCGACCAGGGGATGGTGGCAACGGGCGGTCGGAATGCGGGCCTCCGGGATCGGCTGAAGGAGTTCGTCTATCTCTTCCAGCCCGACCGGCACAGCCGCGAGATCCTGCAACGGTATTATCCGTTGCTGGCCGAGCGCACGGCCGACTTCGCCGAGCGCTACTATGATTTCCTGTTCGACAATCCCTCCACGGCGCGGGCGTTGTACGACTACGAGCGCGATGGTGGCGACCTCTCCCGGCTGGTCAAGACCCAGTTGCAGCATTTCCACGAGATGCTGGCGGGCGAACCCGATGACGAGGCCTATCGCATCGGTGCCCAGTGGCTGAGCCGCTGGGCCCAGCCGGCATGGGTGCTCGGCGGGTACCAGCTGTTCCTGGATCACCTGCTGACCCGCATCCGTGATTCCCGCGAACTCGAGGGGGGTGACCGGCTGGAACTGGAGAATGCCGTCACGCGGCGCCTGTTCCTCGACCTCAGTCTCACCTTGCAGGGCATGAGCGACCATTGCTGTGCCATCCAACAACGCCGCATCGAGGGCTTCCGGCGCCAGTGGGAGAAGGTGGCCGGGGTGCTGGGCGAGCAGGGCATCGAGGTGCTGCGCATCGATCCCCGCTCCGGCCAGGCCTGGGACATGTGCGCCTGGGAACGGGACCCCGTGACCTATGGGGACCGGGCGCTGCCCCTGGCCCTGCCGGCCGGGGCGGCGGACCAGGCCAGGGCCCGCCTGCGCCAGGCCTGGGAGGCCGCCTGCGGCGGTGCCCGGGTAGCCTGCGAGGTGACCGGGCAGCGGGATACCTGGCAGTATCATTTCTTTCCCACCACGGACGGAGAAGCGGACTCGGATGGGTCCGTGGTGGTCATGATCTGCGACCATGGCGGGACGGTGGCACAGCCGGCCCTCACCGGCCGGACGGCACCGGGGTTCATGGAGGGTACCGAGGATCCGCTGGCGCAGGCCCTGGAATCCGGCACCCTGCAGCTGTACTACCAGCCCGAGGTGGACCCCGCCCGGGGTGAGCCGCGGGCGCTGGAGGCCCTGTTGCGCTGGGAGCATCCCCAGCGGGGGCTGGTACCCGCCCGCGAGTTCCTGGCCCTGCTGAACCGGTCACCTTCCATCCACCGCCTGACCGGCTGGGTGGTAGAGCGGGCGCTGGCGGATGCCCGGGGCTGGTGGACCGAGGGACGGGAACTGCCGGTAGCGGTCAACCTGGCGGGTGCCCGACCGGGCCCCGAGCTGGTGGCCAGTATCCGCGGGGCCCTGGGTGGGGCCACTGATCTTGCCGGCCGGCTGCGGCTGGAACTGGATCAACAGCTCCTGTTCCATCTCTCCGGGGATGGGGCGGACGCCATGCTGGAGACCCTGGCGGGGCAGGGTGTCGTCTTCGGCTGCGACGACTTCGTCGCCGGTTACCTGCCCATGGCGGAGTTCGACAGCCGTGCCGTGCGTACCGTCAAGGTGGATCCCCGCTGGTTGCCCCAGGACGATGGCGGGGCGGTGGAGCGGGTGCTGGATCGATTGGTCCGCCTGGCCCACGATGGCGGGCGCCAGGTCGTGCTCAAGTGGGTCGAGGACGAGCAGAACCGGGACCTGGCACAGCGGGCCGGTTTCGATGCCATCCAGGGCTACCAGGTGGCGGCGCCCATGCCGGCAACCGAGGTCGGTGCCTGGCTGCAGGCCTGCCGCCACTGAGAAGGGCCGACCGTCCGTCCCGCCACGCGGCCGGACGACCGACGCCGGGATCGGTCCATCCGGTCCCCTTGACCGTCAATTCTTCGTCCCCATCGTGGCCTTGCGATGCAATCCATTGATATTGCAGGGCTTCCTTTTTGGTGTCCCGGTGGCACGGCTATTGCAAACCTCCTGCTGCACTCATTCAGGAGGGATGAATCGCAATGGCAAAGAAGGAAGACAAGGACGCCAAGGAAGGCGCCAAGTCCGGGATGGGTAAGTGGATCCTGATCTGGGTCCTTTCCTCCCTGCTGCTGGTCGGCGGCACGGTTTCCACCCTCTATTTCGCCGGCTTCATCGGTAAGCCCGCGGCCAAGGCGGATGCCGCGGCCGGCAAGGCCGACCCGCCCAAGGACAAGGTGGCGGCGAAGAAGCCCAAGAAGGGGCCGCAGATCTACCTGCCCCTGGATCCCGCATTCGTCGTCAATTTTCCGGCCAAGTACGACGTACGTTTCCTCCAGGTCGCGGTCCAGGTATCGGCCTACGATCAGGAGGTCATCGACCAGGTGAAACAGAACGCACCGGCCATTCGTGATGCGCTGGTGATGCTGTTCAGCAGCCAGAATCCAAAGCAGCTCAACACCCGTGAGGGGAAGGAGGCACTGCGCAAGCAGGCGCTGGCGGCGATCCGCAAGGTGATGACCGAGCAGACCGGCAAGCCCGGGGTCAACAACATCTATTTCACCAGCTTCGTGATGCAATAGGCCAGCGGCCATGAGCGACCTGCTTTCCCAGGAAGAGATCGACGCCCTGCTGCACGGGGTCGATGCCGGTGACGTCGAGACCGAGACCGACGAGGGTCTGCCACCCGGGGAGGCCCAGGCCTACGACTTCACCAGCCAGGACCGCATCGTCCGTGGTCGGCTGCCGACGCTGGAGATGGTCAACGAGCGTTTTGCCCGCTACTTCCGCATCAGCCTGTTCGGCATGTTGCGGCGCTCGGCCGAGATCTCGGTCAGTGGCGTGCAGATGATGAAGTTCTCCGAGTACGTCCACAGTCTGTTCGTGCCCACCAGCCTCAACCTGGTCAAGGTGCATCCGCTGCGGGGCACCACCCTGTTCGTATTCGACCCCAAGCTGGTGTTCATCCTGGTGGACAACTATTTCGGTGGCGACGGCCGGTTCCCGTTCAAGATCGAGGGTCGCGAGTTCACCGCCACGGAGCAACAGGTGATCCAGCGTGTCCTGCGGCAGTCGTTCGAGGACCTGGTCAAGGCCTGGAAACCGGTCATGGACGTGAGCTTCGACTACCAGAACTCGGAGGTCAACCCACAGTTCGCCAACATCGTCAGTCCGAGCGAGGTGGTGGTGGTGTCCTCCTTCCACATCGAGCTCGAGGGCGGTGGTGGCGAGATGCACGTGACCATGCCCTATTCGATGATCGAACCCATCCGGGAGATCCTCGATGCCGGCATCCAGAGCGACCGCAGTGACATCGACGACCGCTGGCGCAACGCCATTCGCGAGGACATGAAGAGTGCCGAGATCGAGCTGACGTCCACCCTGGCAGAGGTTCGTATCAGGGTGCAGCAGTTGCTGGAGCTGAAGCCAGGTGACGTCATCCCCATCGATTTTCCATCGCGGGTCACCCTGGTGGCCGAATCCATCCCGGTGTTCGAGGGGCGGGTCGGGGTCTCCAACGGCAAGCGGGCGGTCAAGATCACCGGCCCGGTGCAACTCTACCTGCTGGACGCGGAAGCGGGTCATGGCTGAACGAGGACAGTTCCCGAGGTGAACGAGATGAACGACCAGACCGACAACCAGGAACCGGAGAGCGCCAAGGACGATTGGGCGGCCGCCATGGCGGAACAGGCGGCGGCCGAAGGCGGGGCCGGCGAGACCGGGGTGGAGGCGGAGGCCGGGGATACGGCCACGGCCGCCGGGCAAACCCTGGAGGCGGGCAGCCAGCCGGCTCCCATGGAGGTGTTGTCGTCGGACCAGATCCCCGCGGGCAATGAGGATGCCAACCTGGAACTCATCCTCGATATCCCCGTCACCATCGCCATGGAGATCGGGCGCACCCGGATCAGCATCCGCAACCTGCTGCAGCTGAATCAGGGCTCGGTGGTGGAACTCGACCGGCTCGCCGGCGAACCCATGGACGTGCTGGTCAACGGCACCCTGGTGGCGCATGGTGAGGTGGTGGTGGTGAACGAGAAGTTCGGTATCCGCCTGACCGACGTGATCAGCCCCGCCGAGCGGGTGCAGAAACTGCGCTGAGGCATGAGATGCGATCCCTACTGATCCTGCCCTCCACCTGCCTGCTGCCGGTGCTGGTACAGGCGGCCCCGGCGGCCGCCGAGGCCCGGCCCGGGCCCATGGTGCCTGGTGGGCAACTGCTGCAACTGGGCCTGACCCTGGCCGGGGTGATCGGGGTGATCCTGCTGCTGGCTTGGTTCATGCGCCGTGTCGGCCACTGGCAGGGGGCACCGGCCGGAACCCTCAAGGTCCTGGCCGGGCTCTCCCTCGGGGCCCGCGAACGCATCCTGTTGGTACAGGTGGGTGACCGCCAGCTGGTGGTGGGCGTGGCGCCCGGCCGGATCAGCACCCTGCATCTCATGGAACGGAACATCGAGACCCCGGGCCAGGCACGGGCCCGCGGGTTCCCGGAAGTGCTGCGTGCCCTGGGTGCGCGGGAGGCGGAAAAGTGAAGTGGCCGGCGCGTCTCCTGCTGCTGGCCCTGCTGCTCGTGCCGCTGGCCGGGTTCGCCCAGCCGGGTCTGCCAGCGGTGACGGTCCAGGCCGACGGTCACGGTGGCCAGACCTATTCGGTCAGCATCCAGGTGCTGGCGGTCATGACCGCCCTGACCTTCCTCCCCGCGTTGCTGATGACCATGACCTCGTTCACCCGCATCGTGATCGTGCTGGCCATCCTGCGCCAGGCCCTGGGGACCATGCAGACCCCGTCCAACCAGATCCTGGTGGGCCTGTCACTGATGCTCACCTTTTTCATCATGGTGCCCGTGTTCAGCGATGCCTACGATCACGCCGTACAGCCCTATATGGCGGGAAAGATCGGAGCCGAGGCGGCGGTGCAGCGGGCCGCCGAGCCGTTCCGCCGCTTCATGCTGCGCCAGACCCGGGCCACGGACCTGGACACCTTTGCCCGCATCGGCCATGTGGACGACCTGGAGGAGGGCAAGCCGGTGCCCTTCTCGCTGCTGCTGCCGGCCTTCGTGACCAGTGAACTCAAGACCGCCTTCCAGATCGGTTTCCTGATCCTGATTCCCTTCCTGGTCATCGACCTGGTGGTGGCCAGCCTGCTGATGTCCATGGGCATGATGATGCTGTCACCGATGATCATCTCGCTGCCATTCAAGATCATGCTGTTCGTGCTGATCGATGGCTGGAACCTGGTGATCGGCACCCTGGCATCGAGTTTCTTCAGTTGAACCGCGGGCCCAGTTCCCGCAGGAGGTCGGGATCATGACACCGGAAACCGTGCTGGCCGTGGGCCGCCAGGCCATGGAGATCACCATCCTGCTGGCGGCCCCCCTGCTGCTGGTGTCCCTGGTGGTGGGGCTGGTGGTGGCCATGTTCCAGGCCGCCACCCAGATCAACGAGATGACCCTGACCTTCATCCCCAAGCTCATCGGCATCGCCCTGGTGATCATGGTGGCCGGTCCCTGGCTGCTGTCCAACCTGACCGGATTCGCCACCCAGCTGATCCGGTCGATCCCACAGTTGATCGGATGATGCGGGGCGGCGGCCGGTGGTGGTGACGAGCGCGCAACTGGTGCACTGGGTGGCCCAGGCGGGGCTGCCCTTCCTGCGGGTCTCCATGGTATTCGTGACCGCGCCCCTGTTCGCCGGCCGCCTGGTGCCGGCCCGTATCCGCTTGGCCCTGGCGCTGGTGGTCACCCTGGTGCTGGTGCCGGTGATCCCGCCGCCACCGGCCATCGACCCGCTGTCGCCGGCCGGACTGCTGGCCGTCACGCATGAGCTGCTGGCCGGACTGGTCATCGGCTTCATTCTGCAACTGGTGTTCGGCGCCATGGTGATGGGGGGGCACACCATCGCCTTGGGCATGGGCCTGGGATTCGCCTCCATGGTGGACCCCCAGAACGGGGTGCAGGTGCCCGTGGTCAGCCAGTACTACCTGGTACTGGCGACGTTGCTGTTCCTCGGCATGGATGGCCATCTTTACCTGGTGCAGCTGTTGGCGGACAGCTTCCGCTATGCACCAGCGGGGCCGGCCACCCTGGATGCGGAATCCTTCCACCGTCTGGCCGCCTGGGGCGGGCGTATGTTCGCCGATGGCCTGCTCATCGCCATCCCCGCGGTGACGGCGCTGCTGCTGACCAACATCGCCTTCGGCGTGGTCACCCGGGCGGCACCCCAGCTCAACATCTTCGGTGTGGGTTTCCCGGTCACCCTGACCCTGGGGTTCCTGCTCATCCTGTTCACTCTGCCAGTGATCGTGCCGCGTTTCCTGCGACTGCTGGCGGACGGGTTCGACCTGATACCGCTCCTGCTGCGAGGGTCCTGAGATGGCAGAGAACGAGGACGGCCAGGAACGCACAGAAGAGGCCAGCCACCGAAGGCTGGAACAGGCCCGCAGCAAGGGCCAGGTGCCGCGTTCACGCGAGCTCAATACCCTGGTGATGTTGCTGGTGACCGCCCTGGGGTTGTGGATCCTGGGACGCCACGAGACAGCGCTGTTCGCCCAGTTGCTGGGTGCCGGACTGGCGCCGGACCGGCGGCTGATCTTCGATCATGCCGGGGCCTTGAGGGCGCTGGGCGAGGCGCTACGCACCGGACTCTACCTGCTGTTGCCGTTCCTTGCCGTCCACCTGGTGAGCGCGGTGCTCTCCAGCCTGGCGCTGGGTGGCTGGAACTTCAGTGCCGAGGCCATCGCCCTGGACCCGGCCAAGCTGGATCCGGTCAAGGGGATCAAACGGGTGTTCTCCCTGCAGGGGCTGGTGGAACTGGGCAAGGCCCTGGCCAAGTTCCTGCTGGTCGGCGCCACCGGACTGGCGCTGTTCGAGCATTTCGCCCCCCGGATGTTGACGCTGGGTGCCGGTGGCATCCGGCCGGCACTGGCGGGTAGCGGACAGATCCTGGTGGACAGTTTCCTCGGTCTCAGCGCCGTGCTGGTGCTGGTCGCGGCGGCGGACGTCCCGTTCCAGGTATGGAACCACCGGCGCCAGCTGCGCATGACCCGACAGGAGGTCAAGGACGAGCTGAAGGAGACCGAGGGAAGGCCGGAGATCAAGGGCAAGATCAAGCAGATGCAGCGGGAGATGGCCCAGCGCCGGATGATGCAGGCGGTGCCGGAGGCCGACGTAGTGGTGACCAACCCGACCCACTATGCCGTTGCCCTGCGCTACGACGGTCTGCATCGCGCGGCCCCGGTGGTGGTGGCCAAGGGCAAGGGCCTGGTGGCGGCCCGCATCCGGGAGATCGCGGACGAACATGGTGTACCCCTGTTCGAGGCGCCCCCCTTGGCACGTGCGTTGTATTTCACTACCGAGATCGATGACGAGGTACCGGCGGCGTTGTACATGGCGGTGGCCCAGGTGCTGGCCTACGTGTACCAGCTGCAGACCGCCACCGCCGGTGGCCGCCCGGTACCGCCACGACCCGAGGACCTGCCGGTGCCGGAGGACCTGGCCCGGCCACCGGGTGATCGCAACCGACATTGACGCGACGAGGGGCCGGCGGGGCATTCCGGCCGGCACGAGGTGAGCGCATGAACAACCCGACCATGGCAACGGTATTCAACGGCCTGCTGCGCAACGGCGTGGGGGCCCCCATCCTGCTCATCATCATGCTGGCCATGATGGTGGTTCCATTGCCACCGCTCATGCTGGACATGTTCTTCACCTTCAACATCGCCTTGTCCCTGATGGTGTTGATGGTGACCGTCTACAGCATGCGCCCGCTGGACTTTGGTGTTTTCCCCACCGTGCTGCTGGTGGCCACCCTGCTGCGACTGGCCCTGAACGTGGCCTCCACGCGGGTGGTGCTGCTGCACGGTCACACCGGCCCCGGTGCGGCGGGCCGGGTCATCGAGGCCTTCGGCGAGTTCGTGATCGGGGGCAACTACGCTGTGGGCCTGGTGGTGTTCCTCATCCTGGTGATCATCAACTTCGTGGTGGTGACCAAGGGCGCGGGCCGGGTATCGGAGGTCAGTGCCCGCTTCACCCTGGATGCCATGCCCGGCAAGCAGATGGCCATCGATGCCGATCTCAACGCCGGCCTCATCAGTCAGGAGGAAGCCCGCCAGCGACGGGAGGACGTGGCCCGGGAGGCCGACTTCTACGGCGCCATGGACGGTGCCAGCAAGTTCGTCCGCGGCGATGCCATCGCCGGCATCCTCATCCTGCTGATCAACATCATCGGCGGGCTCAGCGTCGGCGTCGGCCAGCACGGCCTGTCCTTCGCGGCAGCGATGCACAACTACGTGCTGCTCACCATCGGTGACGGGCTGGTGGCGCAGATCCCCTCGCTGGTGCTGTCCACGGCCACCGCCATCATCGTGACCCGGGTCTCCAGTTCCCAGGACATGGGCCGGCAGGTGATGCAGCAGGTGTTCGATCATCCCAATGCACTGGCCGTGACGGCCGGGGTGCTGGGACTGCTGGGCGTGATCCCCGGCATGCCCAACCTGGCCTTCCTGACCCTGGCATTGCTCGCCGGTGGCGGTGCCTGGTGGATCCGGCAGCGGGCACAACGGCAGCCCGAGGAGGCAGTGGCGGAACCGGCGCCCGAGGAAAACGCCGACCAGCGGGAGCTGAGCTGGGACGACGTGGCCCCGGTGGACGTCATCGGCCTGGAGGTGGGGTACCGGCTGATCTCGCTGGTGGACCGCAACCAGGGCGGGGTCCTGATGGAACGCATCAAGGGGGTGCGCAAGAAGCTGTCCCAGGAGCTGGGTTTCCTGGTGCCGCCGG
Organism: Thiohalobacter sp.; assembly: GCA_026993645.1. Taxonomy (GTDB): domain Bacteria; phylum Pseudomonadota; class Gammaproteobacteria; order Thiohalobacterales; family Thiohalobacteraceae; genus JALWSQ01. The sequence goes on along the minus strand of JALWSQ010000240.1, from coordinate 1,186 downwards.
TCCACATCCGTGACAACCTGGATCTCTCACCCAACAGTTACCGGATCACCCTGCTGGGCGTGCCGGCGGGCGAGGCGGAGATCTACCCCGACCGCGAACTCGCCATCAACCCGGGTCAGGTGTTCGGCACGGTGGCCGGGATCGCCACCACCGATCCCGCCTTCGGGCTGGAGGCATTCTGGATCGAGCCAGCCCACCACGAAGAGGCCCAGACCCTGGGTTACACCGTGGTCGATGCCAGTACCGTCGTGGCGACCCACCTGAGCAGCCTGCTGCAGGAGCATGCCCACCGCCTGCTGGGGCACGAGGAGGTACAGAAACTGCTCGACAACCTGGCGCGGACGGCACCGCGGCTGGTGGAGGACCTGGTACCCAAGGCGTTGCCGCTCGGTGTCGTGGTCAAGGTGCTCCAGAACCTGCTGCGCGAAAGGATCCCGGTGCGCGACATTCGCACCATCGCCGAGACCCTGGCCGAACATGCCGGCCAGACCCAGGACGCCGACAAATTGACGGCCGCGGTGCGCGTCGCCCTGGGACGTTCCATTGTCCAGCATATCAATGGGATGGACCCGGTATTGCCGGTCATCACCCTGGATCCTGCGCTGGAACAGTTATTGCTTCAGTCCATGCAGAACGCGGTGGAGGGCACCCTGGGGCTGGAGCCGGGGCTGGCGGAACAGATGCACGGAGCACTGATGCAGCAGGCACAGCAGCAGGAGGCACAGGGACAACCGGCGGTCCTGCTGGTCTCGCCACCGCTGCGGCCATGGATGGCCCGCCTGTTCCGGCACAGCATTCCGTCACTGAACGTGCTGGCCTATGACGAGATACCCGACAACCGCCAGATCCGCATCCTGTCCACGGTGGGCCAGCAGCAGGAACAGGGTGAGCTGGCGGTGGCGGCGGCATCCTGACGACATGGGCAGGGGAACCAGAGGAGATCCGGGGGCATGAAGATCAAGCGCCATTTCGCACCCGACATGCGCCAGGCCATCCAGCGTGTGCGCGAGGAACAGGGGCCGGATGCCGTCATTCTCTCCACCCGGCGGGTCGAGGGAGGGGTCGAGGTGGTGGCGGCCATCGACTATGACGAGACCCTGGTGGCCGAGACGGTGACCCAGGGGGGGGGTGAGACGCCCCGGCCCAGCCGCGCCCGCGAGCAACGGGTCGCCACCCGCCGCGATCA
>JALWSQ010000239.1 GCA_026993645.1 Thiohalobacter sp. | reverse complement strand
CCGCTGCCCCGGGCGCCAGCCCTCGGGCAGTTCCCGCAGGTGCAGGTCCCGCTGCGGGAACGGGATCTCGATACCGGCCTCGCGGAAGGCGGCATCGATGGCGAAATTGATGTCGCTGGTCACCTGCATGCGTTCGTCGATGTTGTAGACGAAACAGCGCAGCTCGAAATCCAGCGCGCTGTCGCCGAAGCCGCGGAACAGGACCTTGGGTTGGGGTGAACTGCCGTCCTTGACCACCCGGGGATGCGCGCGGGCGACCTCCTCCAGGATCTCCCGCACACGGGCGGTGTCGCTGCCATAGGCGACGCCGACCGGAATCCGCACCCGGCCGCGCGGATTGTGCAGCATCCAGTTGGTCACCTGGGAGGAGATGAGTTCGGAGTTGGGCACGATGACATCGGCGCGGTCGAAGGTCTGGATCACCGTGGAGCGGATACGGATGCGCCGCACATAACCCTCGGTGCTCCCCACCACGATCCAGTCGCCGGTGCGGATGGGGCGCTCGAACAGCAGGATCAGGCCGGAGACGAAGTTGTTGACGATGTTCTGCAGGCCGAAGCCGACACCCACCGAGAGCGCCCCCGCGATGATGGCCAGGTTGCCGAAATCGAAGCCGGCGATCCCCAGCCCCACCAGCACCGCCGCCGCCACCAGCAGGTAACCGGTGATGGTCACCAGGGCATCGCGGGCCCCGCGCTCCATGCGCACGTGGCGCAACCACTGGGCTTCGAGCCGGGTCTGCAGCCAGCGCGACACCGCGATCAGCACGAACACCACCAGGATCGCCAGCAGCACCCGCAACGGCACCAGGTGCAGGGAACCGATGTCGATACCGCCCACCAGGATCTCGTCGATGCGCTTGAAGGTGGCCTCCGATGCCCCCCATACCCGCAGTACCAGCAGCAGCGCCGTCCCCCACAGGCTCACCACCGTCAGCAGCCGGATCCACAACAGGCCCGGGAAAGGCGCGCCGTCCTGCACCCCGATGAAGGCGCGCACCCGCTGGCTCCATGGCTGCCGCCCGTCCGCCAGGTCGTCGTACCATTCCTGCAACAGGCGGTCGAAGAAGCCGAACAGGCCCAGCAGGAACAGGGTGCCCAACAGGATCCGCAACACGGTTGCCGCCAGGTTGCGGTAACCCAGCCATTCCATGGCCAGGGCCGCCACCAGCACCAGGAACATGAGCCCGTTGAGCCAGCGCAGCGTGCGCAGGCGCGGGATCCGGGCGACCAGCCACAGGGCCCAGGCCAGGTTCAGCACCAGGAAGGCGCCGAACAGGCCGCGCGCCAGCAGGAAGACCGGCTGCGGCAGGGCCCGGGACAAGAGGGTGTAGAACAGCAGGTAGCCCAGGTAGCTGAGCAGCACCAGGACCTTCAACCGGCGCGCCAGGCGCGGCCCCAGGCGGTCCGGCAGCACCAGCAGGGGCTGCCCCGGTGGCGGCGGCGCCAGCACGATGCGGATCAGCGCCAGCGCCAGCACGTAGGCCGGCAGGCCCAGGGCGGCCACGGTGACGAAGGGCAATGGCCGCGCCCCCGCGGTCAGGTAACCCATGGCCAGGAGCAGGGCCAGGCTGAGCAGGAAGGGCACCGCGAAATGGCGCGTCACCGCGGCCACCGAGCAGCCGAAACGGCTGGCGATGCCGGGCCCGGGCTCCAGGGCCACCAGGTGTGGCTGCATGCGCCGGCGCAGGAACCAGCCGCCGCCCCCGCCGAGCAAGGCGGCCAGCAGCAGCAGGCCCCAGTCCGCCATCCCGAACCGCTCCGCCCCGCTGTGGCGGCGCAGAAAGCCGCTGGCCGCCGTCCACCACTGGGCCGGCTGCTTCCAGTTGTGCACCAGCAGGCTGAGGATGTCGGGCCCCCGGGCCAGCAGCCGCTCCGCCACCAGGGCGTTGTAGCGGGCCTTGAGCTGCTGCAGCAGTTCCTCGCTGCGCAGCTGCAGCAAGCGGCAGCGGGCGATGGCCGCGTCCTCCCGCTTGAGCCGGCGCCGCAGTTCCCGCCGCTTGCGCACCACCTCTGCCGGATCCCCGGCCGTGGGCTTGCCGAGCACCGCCAGGTCCTGGATCAGTTTCTCCCGCGCCGCCGTCTGTGCCGTGACGCAGGCCAGGGCCTGGGCGCGACCATCGGTCACCTCCAGGCTCCAGGCCTTGAGCTGGCGCGCCCCCGGGTGGGTCCGCTTGAGCGCGCGCTCGAGGTGGGAGAGACGGTGGGCGTAGGCCTCGATGCCGGTGGCATCGCGGGCCGGTGCTGCCGCCGCCAGCACAGGCCACAGACAGAGGATGAACGAGAGCAGGCGCGTCATGGCAGCGGCCGGCGGCCCCCCTTGGCGGCTCGTCAGTGCCTGCGGGCCTGGATCCTCAGGCGCAGGGCGTTCAGGCGGATGAAGCCCGCCGCATCCTTCTGGTCGTAGGCACCGGCATCGTCCTCGAAGGTGGCGATCCGCTCGTCGAACAGGGAATCGCTCTCCGACCGGCGTCCCACCACGATGACGTTGCCCTTGAACAACTTGACCCGCACCTGGCCGTTGACATGGGCCTGGGACTGATCGATGAGGGCCTGCAGCGCCTGCCGTTCCGGGCTCCACCAGTAGCCATTGTAGATCAGGCTGGCGTAACGCGGCATCAGTTCGTCCTTGAGGTGGGCCAGTTCACGGTCCAGGGTCAGGGACTCCATGGCCCGGTGGGCCTTGAGCATGATGGTTCCGGCCGGCGTCTCGTAGCAGCCCCGCGACTTCATGCCCACGTAGCGGTTCTCGACGATATCGTCGCGGCCGATGCCATTGGCGCCACCCAGCCGGTTGAGAGTCTCCATCACCTGGGCCGGTGTATGGGGCTGGCCGTCGATGGCCACGATGTCGCCCCGGCGGTAGCTGAGCTCGACATAGGTGGGCTCGTCCGGGGCCCGCTCGGGGGCGACGGTCCAGCGCCACATGGCCTCGTCCGGCTCCACCCAGGGATCCTCCAGGATGCCGCCCTCGTAGGAGATATGCAGCGCATTGGCATCCATGGAATAGGGCGACTTCCGCCCCTGCGCGAAGTCCACCGGGATGCCATGACGCTCGGCATAGGCCATGAGCTTCTCGCGCGAATTCAGATCCCACTCGCGCCAGGGCGCGATCACCCGGATGTCCGGATCCAGGGCATAGGCGCCCAACTCGAACCGCACCTGGTCGTTGCCCTTGCCGGTGGCGCCGTGGGCGATGGCATCGGCCCCGGTCTCGTGGGCGATCTCCACCAGCCGCCGCGCGATCAGGGGCCGGGCGATGGAGGTGCCCAGCAGGTATTCCCCCTCGTAGATCGTGTTGCAGCGGAACATGGGGAACACGTAGTCGCGGGCGAAGTCCTCGCGCAGGTCCTCGATGTAGATCTCCTTCACCCCCATGGCCTCGGCCTTGGCCCGGGCCGGCTCCACCTCCTCGCCCTGGCCGATGTCGGCGGTGAAGGTCACCACCTCGCACCCGTAGGTGTCCTGCAGCCACTTGAGGATGATGGAGGTATCCAGTCCCCCGGAATAGGCCAGCACCACTTTCTTTATTTCAGACATGACTTCGAAACCTTCTCCAACCACCAGGATGCCAGGGGCACCACCCGCAGGTCCGATCACTCATGGTCTTCCCTGCACTTTTGCATGGATCCATGGCCATCCTCATTTCTTCATCCGCGCGCTGCGGCGCAGGCGGGCGGCGAGGCGGCGGGCCAGTTCGCCGAACAGCTCGGTCTGGGTCGGATGCGGGTGGATGGCCTCGCCCACCTGTTCCAGGGTGAGGCCGCAGGAGACCATCATCACCGCCTCGCCGATGAGGGTGTCCGCGTGATCCGCCAGCAGGTGGACGCCGAGGATGCGGTGCGAGGCCTTGTCCACCACCAGCTTGATCATCCCGTGCCGCTCGTCGTTGATCATGGCCTTGGCATCGATGCTGATGGGCACCTTGGCCTCCACTGCATCCAGCCCGCGGGCCCGGGCCTGTTCCAGGGACAGGCCGGCGAAGGCCGCCTCCGGGCGGGTGAAGATGACGCCGCAGTCCTTGTCCTGGTCGTAGACCCGCTGCTCGCCCAGGATGTTGGCCGCGGCCACCCGGCCCTGCTGGCCCGCGGTATGGGCCAGCATCAGGCCACCGATGACATCGCCGATGGCATAGACATGGGGCAGGCTGGTGCGGCAGTGGGCATCGGCCCGGATCACCCCCTGCTCGACCTCGATCCCCAGGGCCTCGAGGCCGAGGCCGTCCAGCACCGGCCGCTTGCCGGTGGCCATGACCACGAAGTCCACCTTGAGATGATGGGCCTTGCCCTCCGCATCCTGGTATTTGACCCTGACCGCGCCGGCCTCGCCGTCGATCTCCTCGATGCGCACCCCGGTGTGCAGTTCCAGCCGCGGATCCGCTGCGAGCACCTCGGTCAGCTGGGCCGCGATCTCGGGCTCGACCTCGGCCAGGATGCGCTCGCGGGCCTCGAGCACGGTCACCCGGGCGCCGAAGTCCTGGAAGATCTGCGCCATCTCCAGGCCGATGGCGCCACCGCCCACCACCGCCAGCCGGCGTGGCAGGGTCTCGAGCCGCCAGATGCTGTCCGAGGTCAGGACCCCGCCGCCCGGGCCCAGCCGCTCGCGGGCACCGGGGATGGGCGGCACGAAGGGCGGCGCACCGGTGGCGATCACCGCGCAACCGAAACTGATGCGCTTCGTTTTCCCGCCGTCGCCCCGCTGCGGGCGGGCATGGGGATCCTCGCTGTTGCCGGAACTGTCCACCTCCAGGTGGTGGGGGTCCAGAAAACGCGCGAATCCTTGAATGTACTCGATGCGGACGCCGCGATCGGTCTTGAGCGCCATGTCGCCGCGGGCCTCCAGCACCTGGCGACGGCTGGCCTCCAGCGCCGCCCAGTCCAGCCGCGGCCGCCCCGGCTTGATACCCAGGTGGCCATCGGTCTGGCGGTCGCGGATGCGGTCGGCGGCCGCGCGCCAGGCCTTGGACGGAATGCAGCCGCGCCACAGGCATTCACCGCCGGGCAGGGGGGCATCGTTGATCAGCGCCACCTTCACCCCCTGGCCGGCCAGGTCGCGGGCACAGTCCTCGCCCCCCGGGCCGCCGCCCACCACGACCACCTCGTAGTCCCAGTCGCCCGCGGGGATGGCCTTGCCGCCCGCGCCCATCCAGCTGGCGGGCTGTTCGATGGGCGCCTTGACCCGATCCAGGTAAAGCGCCACGTCGGCCCCGTTCACCACCCGGTGATCGGCGGTGATGGTGAAAGGGCTGCCGGCGGGGGAATCCGCGGCGATGGCCAGGATGGCGGCGATGCCCGGGGTCGCCACGGCATCGAACTGGCTGACACCGAACATGCCCATGTTGGAGATCTGGAAGCTGGCCCCGCTGTATTCCTCGGGCTTGAGGCGGCGCTTGCGCGCCCGCGCCACCAGGTCCTTCCATTCACGGTCCAGATCCTCCAGCGGACGGCGCTCGCAGCCGCGCAGCACCGGCACCACCAGGCCACCGCCATCGGCCGCCACCGCCATGCCGATGTCCACCGAGCTGCGTTCCACCAGCTTGTCCACCGGCTGGTAGCACCAGTTCATGCGCGGATGGTCGGCCATGGCCAGGGCGCAGGCGCGGGCGATGGCCACGGTCACCGAGACCCCCTGGGCCTTGGCCGCCGCGATGAGCCCGCCCAGGCGGATGTGGCGGGTGACGTGGAAGGTCGGCATGGTGACCGCACCGGACATGGTGTGACTGATGGCCTTCTCCAGGGCCGTCATCGGGCGTCCCTCGCCCGGCACCTCCACCTCCGGCAGGCCCGCCCCCGCCGCTGCCGGCCTGGCCGCGGCCACGTCCGCACCCTTCACCACCCCGCCGGGACCGGTACCGGGGACCGTGGCCAGGTCGATCCCCTTCATGCCGGCCAGCTTGCGTGCATAGGGGGTGACCAGGCGTCCCGGTACCCGCGGCGCGGGCCGGCCGGTCACCGGCGCCGCCGCGGCGGTCACCTGGGGCCGGGCCGGTGGCGTCGCCGCAGGACCCGACGCGGCCGGGGCGGGACGGGCCGGTGCCGTTTCACCAGCCGCGGGGGCGGTGAGGGCCGCGGCCCGTTCACCGGTCACCACCTGTTCCGGCCGTTCCACCAGGTAGCCCATGGGCGCCCCCACCGGCACCGTGCTGTCCACCGGCGCCAGGGGGCCGGACAGATAGCCCTCCTTGAACACCTCCACGTCCATGATGGCCTTGTCGGTCTCCACCTGGGCCACCACGGTGCCGCGCTCGATGCGATCGCCCGGCTGCTTCTCCCAGCTCACCACCAGGCCCTCGGTCATGGTGTCGGAGAGCTGGGGCATGAGAATGCGGTGGACCACGCCCTCCGGCTCACCGCTGGCGCCCGCCCCGTCCGCCGGATCCCCGGCCCCGGTGGACGGCGGTTCCTTCGGCTCGGCGGGTGGCGGTTCCGTCGGCTCGGCGGGTGGCGGTTCCTTCGGCTCGGCGGGCGGAGCCGCCCCGGCTGCCGGGGCGGATGCCGGTCCGCCGGCCGCGGGGGCGGCGGCATCGGTCACTGCCTCTTCCGGGCTGGCGACCAGGTAGCCGATGGGCTCCCCCACCGGCACCGTGCTGTCCACCGGCGCCAGGGGACCGGACAGGTAGCCATCGCGGAACACCTCCACGTCCATGATGGCCTTGTCGGTCTCCACCTGGGCCACCACGTCGCCGCGGGCGACCCTGTCCCCCGGCTGTTTCTCCCAGCTCACGATGACACCTTCCGTCATGGTGTCGGAAAGCTGGGGCATTCGAATCACATAAGGTTCAGCCATAACGAAATCCGGACGTCCCCGCCCTGCGGCCCGGGCCGGGTGACGGTGCAGTCCTCAGCGGCCCAGCATCTTCCGCACCGCAGCGACGATGTCGCCGGCATTGGGAATCGCGGCCTTCTCCAGGGTGTGGTTGTAGGGAATGGGCACCGTGGCGGCGGAGACCCGCACCGGCGGCGCATCCAGCTCGTAGAAGCATTCCTCGTCGAGGATGGCCATCACCTCGGCACCGACACCCACGGCCGGTTCCGCCTCCTCGGCGATCAGGGCATGGTGGGTCCGGGCGACGGAACGGCGGATGCCCGCGCGGTCCAGCGGGCTCAGGGCGTAGAGGTCCACCACCTCGGCCTCGATGCCATGCTCACGCGCCAGGATCTCGGCCGCCTGCAGGCACCAGTGCACCGAGACGTTGTAACCGAACAGGCTGACGTCGCGGCCCTCCCGCGCCACCTCGGACCCCTCCAGCGGGTGGAAGTACTCCTCGTCGGGCACCTCGCCCTTCATGTTGTACATGATCTCGTGTTCGTTGATGAACACCGGGTCGTCGCAGCGCACCGCCGACTTGATCAGGCCGTAGGCCTGGCGCGGGTTGGAGGGGGTCACCACCCGCAGGCCGGCGATGCCCATGAACACCTTTTCCATGCGCCCCGAGTGCTGGGCGCCGAGCTGATGGGCCGTACCCCCCGGAGAACGCACCACGCAGGGCGCGGTCAACTGCCCGCCCGACATGTAGCGCACCTTGGCCGCGGTGTTGGCGATCTGGTCCAGGGCCAGCCAGGAGAAGTTCACCGACATGATCTCGATGATGGGCCGCACCCCGAGGAAGGAGGCACCGATACCGAGGCCGGTATAGCTGTTCTCGCAGATGGGGGTGTCGATCACCCGCTCCGGCCCGTACTTGTCGTAGAGGCCGGTGGTCGCCTTGTAGGTGCCGCCGACGACGCCGATGTCCTCGCCCATGCAGATCACCAGCGGATCCCGTTCCATCTCCTCGTCGTGGGCGCGGCGCACGGCCTCCCAGAACATCATCTCCGCCATCAGTGGCGCCCTCCGTGCACCCAGGGATCGTTCTCCGCCAACACGTACCGCTCCAGCTCCTCCGGCTTGGGTTCCGGGGAGGACTCGGCGTAGGCGATGATCTCGTCCTCGATGTAGTCCAGGATCTCGGTGTCCATGTCCTGGAAATCCTCGCGCGTCAGCTCGCCGGCCTCGATCAGGCGGTCACGCAGCATGATGATGGGATCCCGCTTGGACCACATGCGCTCCTCCTCCTTGGGCCGGTAGGCGTTGGAATCCGACATGGAATGGCCCCGATAACGGTAGGTCAAGAGTTCCAGGAAATAGGGCCCCTGGCGCGAGCGCACGTGTTCCACCGCGATCCTGGCGGCGGCATAGACCTTCTCCACGTCCTGGCCATCCTCCTGGGCGGAGGGGATGCCATAGCCGCAGACCCGCTTGTACTGGTCCACGATGGCGGTGGAACGGTCGATGCGGGTGCCGATGCCGTAGAGGTTGTTCTCGCACACGTAGAGTACCGGCAGCTTCCACAGCGCCGCCATGTTGAGCGATTCGTGGAAGGTGCCCTGGTTGTTGGCGGCATCGCCCAGGAAACAGATCACGATCTCCTCGCCACCCTTCATCTGCACCGCCTTGGCCATGCCGGCCGCCAGCGGGAAGGGGCCGCCCACCAGGGCGTAGCCGCCCATGAACCGGTGCTCGACGTCGAAGATGTGCATGGAACCGCCGCGGCCCTTGCTGGAGCCGGTCTCCTTGCCATAGAGTTCCGCCATCACCTTGCGCGGGTCCGCACCGCACTTCATGGCGTGGACGTGATCCCGGTAGCCGGTGATGACATAGTCGAAGCCTGGCCGGGCCGCTTCCATGACGCCGTGGACACAGGCCTCCTCGCCAGGATAGAGATGCAGGAAACCGCCGATCTTACGCTCGACATAGGCTTCGTAACAGCGTTCCTCGAACCGGCGCGCGAACAGCATCTCGCGCAACAGTCGTTTCTTGTCCGCGACGTCCATGAGACTCCCTGTTTTTTCCGTGAGGACAGGCCCGGCGGTGGCTGCCCGCCTCCGGCCACCACACCTTGACGCAGGCTGAACCCCTCGCGGCCGGCAGGATGCGGGCGCGGAGGTGGTACCCGAACAAGGGCGAGCGCGATATGATCAGCGTTTTGCCGCGGCAGGTCAAGGCGAACGCCATGGATATCCCGCTGGACCACTCAACGGAAATACCCGTTTATCAGCATCTTACCAGCCCGAGCCGCAAGCGCATGGAGGAGGCGGACGCGCTGGTGCTGTATTACCTGGAGGATCGCGACATCCCCTGGGAGCGGCTGCCGGGGGGTGATGCCCTGCGCACCCGCTGGCGCCGATGCCGGCGCGAGGGCCGACCCGAGACCTGGTCCACCGCACTGCCCGGCCCGCGCGGCGGGCGGCTATTCCTGTCCCGTCAGGCCGGCGACGCCAATGCCTTCGCACGCCAGGACCGGGGCCGGCGCCTGGCCGCGGACCTCATGGCGGAGGCCCCCAGGCGCCTGCTGATCGCCGCGGCCCGACCGGATCCGGCGCTGGATGCGGCGGCGCAGGCCCTGCTGCAGGCGGTGCTGCTGCGGGCCTGCCCCATGCCGACCCTCAAGACCCGGTCCGAGCCGGTCCCCCGCCCCGGGCGTATCGACTGCCACGACCTGACCCGGCCCTGCGACCTGACGCGACTGCGCATGGAGGTGCGTGGCAACCACCTGGCGCGCTGGCTGACCCGGCTGCCCGCCAACGAGCTGGCGCCGGCCAGTTACCGCCGGCGCATCGAGGCCCTGGCCCGGGCCGAGGGCTGGAAGACGGATTTCCTCGGCCTCGACCGGCTGCGGCGCCAGCAGGCCGGCGCCTTCCTCGCCGTGGCCCAGGGCAGCCCGGAGGACAGCGGTGCCGGCATCCTCCACCTGCGCTACCGCCCGCCCGGCCGGCGTCGCAGCCGGCCACCGGTGGCGCTGGTGGGCAAGGGCATCTGCTTCGACACCGGCGGGGTCAACATCAAGTCCGCGCGCTACATGCACGGCATGCACGAGGACATGGAGGGCAGCGCCGTGGCCCTGGGCACCCTGCTGGCGCTGTCCCGACTCGAGGTGGATTTCGCCGTGGACTGTTACCTGGCGCTGGCGGAGAACGCCATCGGCCCCCGCGCCTACAAGCCCAACGACGTGGTACGTGCCGCCAACGGCACCAGCATCGAGATCATCCACACCGATGCCGAGGGCCGCATGGTGCTGGCCGACACCCTGTGGCTGGCGGCCCGCAAGGGCCCCGGCCTGATCATCGACTACGCCACCCTCACCGGGGCCTGCATCCAGGCCCTGTCCACCCGTTACAGCGGCGTCTTCACCAACCGCCCGGCGTGGATCCCGGCCCTCATCGAGGCCGGCCGAACCAGCGGCGAGCGCATCTGGCCCTTTCCCCTGGACCCGGACTTCGACCAGCCGCTGGAGAGCGAGGTGGCCGACGTCAAGCAGTGCACCCTGGACGCGGAGGCGGATCACATCCTGGCCGCGCGGTTCCTGCAGCGCTTCGTGCCGGCGGAGACCCCCTGGATCCACCTCGATCTGGCCGCCGGCAACCACAAGGGCGGACTGGGCGCGGTTCCCACCGACATCACCGGTTTCGGCGTCCGCCTCAGCCTGCACCTGCTGCTGGACCAGGCCCTGCCCTCCCCGGACGAGGCCCCGTGCAGCTGACCCTCACCCGGCCCGACGACTGGCACCTGCACCTGCGGGACGGCCCCCTGCTGGCGCGGGTGGCGCCGCACAGCGCGCGCAGCTGGGGCCGGGCCATGGTCATGCCCAACCTGGTGCCGCCGATCACCCGCCTGGACATGGCCCTGGCCTACCGCCGCCGCATCCTGGCCGCCGTGCCCGAAGACAGCGGCTTCGAACCCCTGATGACCCTCTATCTCACCGAGACCACGGACCCGGACGAGCTGCGGGCGGCGGCGGACCATCCCCAGGTCCAGGGGGTCAAGCTGTATCCCGCCGGCGCCACCACCCACTCGGACGCCGGCGTGCGCGACCTGGCGCGGGTGGAACCGGCGCTGGCGGTACTGGAGGAGACTGGCCTGCCGCTGCTGATCCACGGCGAGGTGACGGATCCGGCCGTCGATGTATTCGACCGCGAGGCGGTGTTCATCGAACGGCACCTGGAACCGCTGCTGCAGCGCCATCCCCGGCTGCGGGTGGTGCTGGAGCACGTCACCACCGAGGAAGGCGTGCGCTTCGTCAGCCAGGGGCCGGCCAACCTGGCCGCCACCATCACCCCCCATCATCTCCGGCTCAACCGCAACGCCATGTTCCAGGGCGGCCTGCGGCCGCACCATTACTGCCTGCCGGTCCTCAAACGCGAGCGCCACCGGCTGGCGCTGCTGGAGGCCGCCACCAGCGGCAACCCCCGCTTCTTCGCCGGCACCGACAGCGCCCCCCATCCGCGCCGGGCCAAGGAGGCGGCCTGCGGCTGCGCCGGCATCTACAGTGCCCATGCGGCGGTGGAGATCTACGCCGAGATCTTCGAACAGGCCGGGGCCCTCGACCGGCTGGAGGGTTTCCTGTCGCTGTTCGGCCCCGCCTTCTACGGCCTGCCCCGCAACCGCGACCGCATCCGGCTGGTCCAGCAGCCCTGGACGGTACCCGAGCGCATCGACCTGGGCGACGACGAACTGGTGCCGTTGGCGGCGGGGGAGACCCTGCGCTGGCAGCTGCAGCCCGTCGCCGACTGACCCGCCGGGCCGCCCGCCGCACCGGTTACCCGCACCATCGTGGGCTTTTACCGCCGCCATGGCTCCTTTACACTGGATCCCATTCCCAGTGGTAGCAGAGACTCAGGGGTAACGAGAGATGGATGTGATGGATCGAATTCGTGCGGCGGTCGAGGACAACCCGGTCGTCATCTTCATGAAGGGCACCCCCCAGTTCCCGCAGTGCGGCTTCTCCAGCCGTGCCGCCCAGGCCCTGGCGGCCTGTGGCGAGGAGTTCGCCTATGTCAACGTGCTGGAGGACCCGGAGATCTTCGAAAACCTGCCACGCTTCGCCAACTGGCCGACCTTTCCCCAGATCTACATCAAGGGTGAGCTGATCGGTGGCTGTGACATCACCCTGGAACTGCTGCAGAAGGGCGAGTTGCAGCAGATGGTGAAGGACGCGGTCCAGTCCGCCCGCAGCGGCACCGAGGGCTGATCACCACCGTGCGGGTCCGGGTCCTCCAGCACGTGCCCTTCGAGGACATCGGCGCCATGGGCGCCTGGTTCGAGGCCCATGCCGCCCGCCTGGACTACACCCGCTTCTTCGCCGGTGACGGGCTGCCGGACCCCGCCGAACCCGAGCTGGTGGTGGTCATGGGCGGCCCCATGAGCGTCAACGACGAGGCCCACCACCCCTGGCTGGTGGCGGAGAAGGCCTTCGTGCGCGCGGTACTGGAACGGGGCACCCCCCTGCTCGGTGTCTGCCTGGGCGCCCAGCTCATGGCCGCGGCGCTGGGCGCCCAGGCAGACACCGAGCAGGGG
>JALWSQ010000238.1 GCA_026993645.1 Thiohalobacter sp. | reverse complement strand
GCGTCGCCGGGCCCAGCCTGCGTCGTTCGCTCACGGCCTGGATGCGCCATCACTGGCAGCTGAAGCCCCGCTTCCTGGTGGCGGAGGCCGAGGCCCAGGGGGTGCGGAATGCCTATACCCGGCCGGCGCGGCTGGGGGTCGACCGCTGGCTGGCCATGATCGGGGCGCGGAAGCGCTTTCGCGGCCATCTGTGCCTGGTCGACTGCGGCACCGCCATCACCCTGGATGTACTGGCGAAGGATGGCCGCCACCTGGGTGGGCTGATCGTCCCCGGGCTCCAGGCCATGCAGCGGGCGCTGGCACGCGAGGGCGCGGCCCTGGCGTTGCCGGCCGAGGTGGAGACGGCGGTACCGGCGGCCACCGAGGGCACCCTGTTCGCGGCCGATACCGAGAATGCCATTCACCTGGGCACGCTGTACGAGGCGGTTGCACTGGTGGATCGGGTCATGGAAGATGTGCGTCTCGAACTGGGAGGCGGGGTGCGTCTCGTGCTCACGGGGGGCGATGCCGGCCGGCTGCAGCCGTTGCTGGCCAATCGGCCCACGCGGGTGGACGACCTGGTGTTGCGCGGGTTGGCGATCATGGCCCAGGCCACCCTGGAACGGGATGGGGAAACGGCGGCCGCTGTGCCGCCGGACGAGGCGCCGGTGACGGCGGACGTGGCGACAAGGGATCTGGTATGAGGGCGGTCATCCTGCTGCTGGTGGTGGCGAATCTGGCCACCCTGGGTTGGGCATTGGTGCAATACCAGGAAGGGCGACTGCCGGTTGCCGCGACGGCACGGGTCGCACCCCCACCCCTGCCGGCCGGCATGACGCGGCTGCGGCTGGCGTGGGAGGCGGGCGCAGGCAAGGCCGCGACCGCCGCCAAGACGGCCGAGGCCGGCAAGCAGCCACCACAACATCCCAAGGCCACGCCGGCCACGACCCCGGTTCAGCGGAAGCGCACCACGGCCCCTCACGCCCGCAAGATCCCGGCCAAATCCCGCCACACCGGCCGGCAGCGCAAGCAGGTACGCCAGGCGGCGGGCAAGGCTCGCCACAAGGCCCGGTCCGTGCAGGCCGCCGGCGCCGTTGCGGCCAAGCCAGCCGCCCAGCCGCGGGCGAAGCAACAGCCGGCAGCGGACGATGGTCTGCCGCCGGTGGTGGAGCTCTCCTTCCGGCATCCGGCGCTGGCCAAGAAGCACTCGGTATCACCCGCATCGGCGCCCGCGCCGGTCCGGGAGCGGCCCGTGGCGGCACGGCCGGCACCTGCCCCGGCACCGGAACCCACCCCGGCCCCCGCAGCGGACACGGCACCGGCGGATGGCGCCGAGGGTGCGCCGGCCGCAGGTGGGCCCTCCTACCTGATGGTGCTGTCCGGACCGGGCATCGATACCGAACCGGAGCCGCTGGCCCCGGCGACCAGCCAGGCACCGGCAGCGGCCAAGAGGGCGGTGGCCCCGCGTCCCAAGGCGCCTTCGGCCCGGCCGCGGCCCAGGCCGGCGAAAACGCCTCCCGGTGGCCTGTTGACCGCCAGCCGTTGCTACACCGTCGGCACCCTGAAGAACGCTGCCGCGGCCAAGGTCGTCCGGGCCCGGTTCCAGGCCCAGGGGTACCGGGCGCGCATCCATGCCGCCGGCGAGCGGCAGGTGCGCGACTACCTGGTCTACCTGCCGGCCAGGCCCAAGGCCGAGGCCAAGGCCACCATCGCGCAGCTGGTGGCCAAGGGGATCAAGGATTATTATCTACGGCGGAACGGTTCCATCTCCCTGGGGCTGTATCGGCGTGAACCCATGGCCCGACGGCGGCGGGATCAGCTCGCGGCGCTGGGGTTCGAGGCCCAGGTGCGGCCCCGCTACCGGGCGGGCGGTTACCGGGTCGATGTCGATTTCGGCCGGGTGCGCCGCCTGCGCGGCTACGAGTGGGACCGCCTGTTGAGCGGCTACACCCCACTGCAGGAGATGCCCACCGCCTGCTGGTAGGCGAGCCGGGGCAACCCGGAACAGTATCATCCAGGCTGGCGTAGCTCAGTTGGTAGAGCAGCTGATTTGTAATCAGCCGGTCGGGGGTTCGAATCCCTTCGCCAGCTCCATATAAAACAATGACTTATTGATTTACGCCCTCGCAAAAAATCGCTCTGGGTAGCATTTCGGGTAGCACTTTTGAAGTTTTGGCCGTTGCTGCCTGCCCGGATGGGGCCCGGTGGCATCCTCGGAGCGGCCGACTTGGCGTTTACGATCGGCTCGCGGGTCAACGCCTGCGGCCCCCTGGACGATGCGGTGGTGAGCATCAAATTCCTGCTGGCGGAATCGAGCGAAGCTCGTGCACCATTTTGGGGATGCGGTTTCCGCCCAGGGGCTCACCCAGTCCGCGCCGGTGTTCCACGGGTGGTTCATGGTTGCCTCGGTGCGGTGGGTGGGCGCCGATGGGAGTCACCTGAAATGCGGGCTCCGGCGCTTTGTCGATGGGTCGACGCTATCTGTCGGCCATCTGGTTCAACTGCGGCCGATAGGTTCAGCGCGGTGACCGTCTGGCCCTGGCCTATGATCTTTTGGTGAACAACTACCGGCCATCGGCGCCGGAGATCCAGGCGCGGGTGAAGGCCTGCCTGAGCATGTCCCTGCCTCATGACGACGGGGCCATATTGCGTGTTGTCCGGGCGGCTGTTAGCATTTTTCCATATCTTTCAATGGAGCAAGCGACATGAGCGGACGCGTTTCCACTCGATTTACAGCGCTGGCCATCTTCCTTCTTGGAATCGCCTTATCCGTACCCACATGGGCTGGATTCGATGAGGGGATGGCCGCATATACGAGTGGAAACTACGCTGCCGCACTGCGTGAGTTTCTGCCGCTGGCAAGGAATGGTGATGCCAAGGCACAATTCACCCTGGGGGTCATGTACGAATATGGCCAGGGTGTCCCGCAGGACTACAAGGAAGCCGTCCGGTGGTACCGCAAGGCGGCCAATCAGGGCCTTGCTAAGGCGCAATTCAACCTGGGGGTCGCGTACCACAACGGGCGGGGTGTCCCAAAGGATTACAAGGAAGCTGTCCGGTGGTACCGCAAGGCGGCCAATCAGGGCCTTGCTAAGGCGCAATTCAACCTGGGGGTCGCGTACCACAACGGGCGGGGTGTCCCAAAGGATTACAAGGAAGCTGTCCGGTGGTACCGCAAGGCGGCCAA
>JALWSQ010000237.1 GCA_026993645.1 Thiohalobacter sp. | reverse complement strand
AACTTTCTACAAGCATGGGTCTCCTCTCAGATACTCAGTTAGTTTCGCACCTTCTAAGTACCTGATGAGACTCATGCTTTTCAACTATTCAGCCGTTTCTCCGTGCACCGATTCGCGAGAGGAACCAGAAAATAGCGCGACTTGCATCGGTTGCGATGAGTCGGGCGCAATTGTTGCATGGAAGTTGCCGTCTCAGGGAAGAGGATCGGCCCCGGAGCCGAGCGGTGCGACAGTCATGACCATGGCCGGATCGGATGCAACGGACTTCTACGCCGTGCGGCTCGCGCGGGTGGATGCCGGCTGCCCGGTGATCTCCATCGACGACATCCAGAACGAACGCGGCACCCTCATCGTCCGCAAGGGCAGCCGTATCGACCGCCAGGCGGCGGAGCGCATCCTGCGTCACCGGCTGGTGCGCCCGCTGGAGGAACAGGTGGCGCTCGGCTGCATGCTGGACGTGCCCGACCTGGAGGCCTGCTACCAGGCGCTGTTCGCGGCCTACCCGGATCTCGATGCCCTGCGCCGGCATGTGGAGCCGGACGGCGTCTACAGCGAACTGGCCCATGCCGCGCGTTTCCATCCCGTGTTCTGGCAGAAGCTGACGGTGTTGCGTCGACAACTGCCGCGGGAGTTCGAGAAGGCCCTGTTCTGCGCCTGGCTGGCCACCTGGATCGCCCGGTTGCACGGCCTGCCCCGGTCCGACGTCGAGGCGGTTTTCATCGCGGCCATCGGCCACGATTTCGGTATGCTGCACCTGTCGCCGGCCCTGCTGGCCAAGGGGGATGCCCTGACCCCCGCGGAATGGCACGGCATTCAGCGCCACGTGGACATCGGCCGGGATCTGCTGCGTCGCCTGCCGGGGGTGCCGCCGCTGGCGGTGCGGGCGGTGGCGGAGCACCACGAGCGCTGCGACGGTACCGGATATCCCCGCGGCCTGGAGGAGAAGGACCTGTGCCTGGCCGGCCAGATCCTGGCCATGGCCGACAGTATCCAGGCCATCCGCGTCAACCAGTTCGGCGGCAGTGGCCGTACCCTGGCCAATGTCATGCCCTTCCTCCAGCTCAACACCTATACCCACTTCGAGTCGGTCTACCGGGCGGCCATGGCGCTGTTGAAACGGGCGAAGGACCACGAGAGCCGGAAGTTCGATGCGGGCCAGATCGGCCATCTTCTGAAACGCTTGCCGGTGCGTTGCCGCTGGTTGCGGGGGACCGAAAGGATACTGGAACGGCTGTTGGAGATGCTGGAAGGGGTGCCGGATCCCCGCGACTACCGGCGTCTGCTCCGAGTCGCGCAACGGGTGCGCAAGATGATCACCCAGGCCGGGCTGGCCCAGGCCGACGTGGCGGCCTGGGTGGAGGGGTTGAGCCTGGAGACCGTCGACCAGGAAACGGCCCGCGACCTGGATGATCTCAAGCTCATGGCCATCGAGCTGCACTGGCAGATCCGGAACCTCGTTCGGGTCGGTGAATCCTGCCTGGCCAAGGCGGAGTCCGGGGGCATGGATCATCTCAAGGGCACGGTGGGGTTCGTGCTCGGCGAGCTGCGCGGGGAGCTGGCGCGCTGGGACGAGGAGACGGGCGGTTGACGCGTGGGGACGGTTGCCCCCGTCCTGCCAGCCTGTCAATATGCCGGGGTTGACCACGACAGCAGGGAGGCCTCCAGCGGTGCCCCGGCGCGCCCCGGATGCCTTCCCGCTCCAGCCCCGGAGGAGATACCGTGACGGAGACCAAGATCCTGCTCGACGAATCCGAGATCCCGACCCAGTGGTACAACGTGGTGGCCGACATGCCCAACCCGCCGGATCCGCCCCTGGGACCCGACGGGAAGCCGGTGGGACCGGATCAGCTGGCCGCCATCTTCCCGCCGGCGCTCATCGAGCAGGAGGTCAGCGGTGAACGCTGGGTGCCCATACCGGAACCCGTGCGCGAGGCCTACCGCCTGTGGCGGCCTTCGCCCCTGTATCGCGCCCGCCGGCTGGAGCAGTACCTGGGCACGCCGGCCCGCATCTACTACAAGTACGAGGGCGTGAGCCCCGCCGGTTCCCACAAACCCAATACCGCCCTGGCCCAGGCCTACTACAACCGCGAGGCGGGCATCCGCCGCCTGTCCACCGAGACCGGTGCCGGCCAGTGGGGCTCGGCCCTGGCCCTGGCCGGACGCATGTTCGACCTGGAGGTGCGGGTCTACATGGTGCGTATCAGCTACGAGCAGAAACCCTACCGACGCTCCATGATCCAGACCTGGGGCGCCGAGGTGCTGCCCAGCCCGACCGATCGCACCGAGGCCGGCCGCAAGGTGCGCGCGGCCGATCCCGATTCCCCCGGCTCCCTCGGCATCGCCATCTCGGAGGCGGTGGAGGAGGCGGCCTCGCGCCAGGACACCAACTATTCCCTGGGTTCGGTGCTCAACCACGTGCTGCTGCACCAGACCGTCATCGGCCTGGAGGCGAAAAAACAGTTCGAGAAGGTGGGAGACTATCCGGACGTCGTATACGCCCCCTGTGGCGGCGGCAGCAACTTCGGCGGGGTGGCCTTCCCCTTCTTCGCCGACAAGGCCGCGGGCCGCGAGGTGCGGCTGGTGGCGGTGGAGCCGGCTTCCTGCCCCACCCTGACCCGGGGCCACTATGCCTACGATTTCGGTGATACCGTGGGCCTGACGCCCCTGCTGCACATGTACACCCTGGGTCACGATTTCGTGCCCCCGGGCATCCATGCCGGCGGCCTGCGCTATCATGGGGATTCGCCCCTGGTGTCCCAGCTCTACCACGAGGGCCTGATCGAGGCCCTGGCGGTGGACCAGGTGCCCACCTTCGAGGCCGGGGTGACCTTCGCCCGCACCGAGGGCATCATCCCGGCACCGGAATCCAGCCACGCCATCCGTGCCTGCATCGATGAGGCGCTGCGATGCAAGGAGAGCGGTGAGCCTCGGGTGCTGTTCTTCAACCTCTCCGGTCACGGGCATTTCGACATGGCCGCCTACGATCGCTACTTCAGGGGCGAGCTGGAAGATTTCGCCTACCCGGAGGAGGCCATCGAGCAGGCACTGGAGCATTTGCCCAAGGTGGAGGCCGCCCAGTCGTAGGTTTGGCAAAGCGAGCGCTCCATGATGTGCCACGGAATCACACTGAAATACACGGAAAAAGTGAGGCGTGAGGAGTGAGGGGTGAGGGGTGAGGCGTAGGATGCGCAAAGGCCCGAAGGGCCGTGCGCATCAGATACCATCGTTGCAGGTTCTGGCACCCCATTGTTGGGCACGCTCGCTTTGCCCAACCTACGACGTGCCGCCGCGGCCCGGGTGAACCCCCGTAGGATGCGCAAAGGCCCGAAGGGCCGTGCGCATCAGATACCATCGTTGCAGGTTCTGGCGCCCCATTGTTGGGCACGCTCGCTGTGCTCGCTTTGCCCAACCTACGGCACTACGGCACCCCTCACCTCTCACCCCTCAGGGCCGGCGCTCTCAACCACCAGGCCAGCGGCAGGACGGACAGGGCACCGTAGAGGTGGGCCTGGGTGACCACCGCGCCACCGATGGCCGCGGCGGTCCCCGGCAGGGGACCGGCCAGGGCCTCCCAACCCAGCTTGGCCGCCAGCAGCCCCAGAACCACCAGGGCATAGCGACGGTCGCGCGGCCACTCCGCCAGCCCGCCGGCGGCGAACCAGCCGTGCAACAGGCCGGACAATCCGAGGTACCAGCGCAGCCGCGGATCCAGCCACCAGAGGCCGGCATCGATCCCGACCATCGCCGTCAGGGTCACCAGCAGCCAGCGGCCATTGTCCAGCCGGTCGCCGAACAGCCGCCAGATCAGCACCAGGGCCGCCAGGTCCCAGGCCAGGTGGGCCGGTCCCAGGTGGACCAGGTGTCCCGTCAGCAGCCGCCACCATTCGCCCTGGGCCAGGGCATCGCGCTGGTAGCGCAGCAGGGGGCGCAGCCCGGGAACGCTGGACAGCACCAGGGCCAGGCCGCCGACGGTCGGCAGCACCCAGTGCCGGGCCAGGTCGCGGCGGAGGCGGAGCACAAAGGGGATGTCCTGGTTCACCCGGGCATTGTCGGTATCCCGGCGCCGGGCCGCAAGCCACGCTCCGGCCGGGAGAGGGTTGGCAGGGGGCCGGGATTTGGATACTGTATGCATATACAGTCATTGGATGGATGCCCCCATGACCGGCATGGCCTCGCCCGCCTACGCGGAGCTGCATTGCATTTCCTGTTTTTCCTTTCTCCGGGGCGCCTCGCACCCGGAGGAACTGGTGGCGCGGGCGGCGGAACTGGGCTATGCCGCCCTGGCATTGACCGACCACTGTTCCTTTGCCGGCATCGTGCGGGCCCACCTGGCGGCCCGGGAGGCGGGGCTGCAGTTCATCGTCGGCACCGAGCTGCGCCTGGTGGATGGCCTGCGGCTGGTGCTGCTGGCGGCGGACCGGGCGGGCTATGGCGCCATCGCCCGTCTCATCACCCAGGCCCGGAGGCGGGCGCCCAAGGGTGCCTATCGCGTCGAACGCCCCGACCTGGACGCCCTGCCCGCGGGCTGTATCGCCCTCTGGCCCTTCGGTGCCGCCGGCGCCGGCCGGTCGCCGGCAGCGGAGGCTGCCTGGCTGCGTGAGTGTTTCGGGGACCGGGCCTGGCTGGCGCTGAACCTGCGCTGTGACGGCCGTGACCGGGAGCGGCTGGCGGCGGCGCAGGCACTGGCGGTGCGCAGCGGCCTGCCCTGTTGCGCCACGGGGGATGTGCTCATGCACCGCCGCTCGCGCCGCGCCCTGCAGGACCTGGTCACCGCCATCCGGCTCGGGGTGCCCCTGGCGGAAGCGGGCCACGCCCTGCAGCCCAACGGCGAGCGTCACCTGCGCTCGCGGACCCGACTGGCCCGGCTCTATCCAGCGGCATGGCTGGAGGCCACCCTGGCGGTGGCCGGGGCCTGTCGCTTCTCCCTGGACGAACTGCGTTACCAGTATCCCGAGGACGGCGTCCCGCCGGGTGAGACGGCGACCACCTGGCTGGGGCACCTGACCCGGCAGGGCATGCGCCGACGCTGGCCCCGGGGGGTTCCGGCGCGGGTGCGGCGCCAGGTGGAACGCGAGCTGGCGCTGATCGCGGAACTGGGCTACGAGCACTATTTCCTCACCGTCCACGACCTCGTTCGTTTCGCCCGGGAGCGGGGCATCCTGTGCCAGGGGCGGGGCTCGGCGGCCAATTCGGCGGTCTGCTTCTGCCTCGGTATCACCGAGGTGGATCCGGCCCGCATCGATACCCTGTTCGAGCGCTTCATCTCACGCGAGCGGGGCGAGCCGCCGGACATCGATGTGGATTTCGAGCACGAGCGGCGCGAGGAGGTGATGCAGTACATCTACCGCCGCTACGGGCGGGACCGGGCCGCCCTGACCGCCAGCGTCATCCGCTACCGGCCCCGCAGTGCCCTGCGGGATGCCGGCAAGGCGCTGGGGCTGGACCCGGCCCGGGTGGACCGGCTGGCCCGTGGCTGCGGCCGGCGGGGCGACGACTGGCTGACACCCGGGCAATTGCGGGAGGCGGGGCTGGACCCGGACAACCCCCAGGTGCGCCGCTTCGCCCACCTGGCCACGGAGCTGGTGGGATTGCCCCGTCACCTGTCGCAGCACGTGGGCGGGTTCGTGATCGCGCGCGGACCCCTGTGCGAGCTGGTGCCCATCGAGAACGCCGCCATGCCGGAGCGCTCGGTGATCCAGTGGGACAAGGACGACCTGGATGCCCTGGGCCTGCTCAAGATCGACGTCCTGGCGCTGGGTATGCTCACCGCCATCCGCAAGGCCTTCGACCTGATCGAGGGCTGGAACGGCCAGCGTCTCTCCATCGCCGGCCTGCCGGCGGAGGACCCCGAGGTCTACCGCATGATCCAGGAGGCGGACACGGTGGGGGTGTTCCAGATCGAATCCCGCGCCCAGCGGGCCATGCTGCCGCGGCTGCGTCCGGCCTGTTTCTACGACCTGGTCATCGAGGTGGCCATCGTGCGTCCCGGCCCCATCCAGGGCGACATGGTCCATCCCTACCTGCGCCGGCGCCAGGGACTGGAACCGGTGGACTACCCGGGGCCGGCGGTGCGCCGGGTGCTGGAACGCACCCTCGGGGTCCCCATCTTCCAGGAACAGGTGATCCGCCTGGCCATGGTGGCGGCCGGTTTCTCCGCCGGTGAGGCGGACCGCCTGCGCCGGGCCATGGCGGCCTGGCGGCGGCGGGGCGGGCTGGAGCCCTTCGAGCAGCGGCTGATCGAGGGCATGCGGGCCCGGGGCTACAGCGAGGATTTCGCCCGCGCCATCTATCGCCAGATCCTGGGGTTCGGGGAATACGGTTTCCCGGAGTCCCACGCCGCCAGCTTCGCCCTGCTGGTCTATGCCTCGGCCTGGCTGAAATGCCACCATCCCGCCGCCTTCGCCGCCGCCCTGCTGAACAGCCAGCCCATGGGCTTCTATTCACCGGCGGAGATCGTGCAGGATGTGCGCCGCCACGGGGTCGAGGTGCGGCCGGTGGACGTGCGGGCCTCCGGCTGGGATTGCACCCTGGAGACGGCGGCCGGGGCCCCGGCCCTGCCGGCGCTGCGGCTGGGGCTGCGGCTGGTGAAGGGATTGTCCCGGGCGGGTGCCCGGCGACTGCTGGCGGCCCGGGCCCGGGCGCCCCTGCGCCGGGTGGCCGAGCTGGTGTCCCGGGCCCGGCTGGACCGCGGCGACCTGGAGGCCCTGGCCGCGGCCGGCGCCCTGGCGGGACTGGCCGGCAACCGCCACCAGGCCCGCTGGGCCTGCGCCGGCGTGGAACCGTCCCTGCCCCTGTTCGCGCAGCTGGCACTGCCGGAGACCACGCCCCTGTTGCCTCCGCCCACCGAGGGGGAGGACCTGGTGGCGGACTACGCCAGCCTGGGGTTGACCCTCGGCCGGCATCCCCTGGCCCTGTTGCGTGACCGGTTGCGGTGCCGTGGGGTCCACCCCCTGGCCGACCTGGGCGGGGCGGAGGCCGGCCAGCGCCTGGCCCTGGCCGGCTTGGTGACCTGCCGTCAGCGGCCTGCCAGCGGCAAGGGGGTGGTGTTCCTCAGCCTGGAGGACGAGACCGGCCAGGCCCAGGTGGTGGTCTGGCCGGACCTCGCCCGCCGCCACCGGCGCTGCCTGCAGCAGGCCGGCCTCATGCTGGTCTGGGGCGAGGTTCAGCGCGAGGGGGAGGTGGTACACCTGCTGGCGCGGCGGCTGGAGGACCGCAGCACCTGGCTCGGCAGGCTGGCCGTGCCCTCGCGGGATTTCCACTGAATCTGGACGAGGGACCTTGAAAAGGCACTGCCCATCCCGATCTGCAGGGATGAAACCTCCCGCGGCACGCGGAGGTCCAATATGCCAGATCCGCCCACCCGCCCGCTAAAGGCGGGGAAGAAGCGGGTCGCTATCCAGTGCAGGACATGGACGCACCGGCACCCGGCCTGGCGCCGGGCTGCGCAGGAAGCCGATTCCACCCAGAGGCCAGACGAGGGGGATGAAGATGAGTCCATCGAAACGCAGCCAGGTCTCGCCCAACATGCCGTCCCGGCGGCATCGCGGGCGGGCATCCGCCAAGGCACTGCGCAAGGCCATGGCGCGCCGCCGCATCGAGGAGATGCAGGAGGCCGCCAGCCTGCGCCAGCAGCTCTATGACGTCTTTGCCGACGATTCCGGCTGAAGCCGGTTCGAGACCACCCTGCAAACGACGAGGCCGCGGCATGTCCGCGGCCTCGCTGTTTCCAGTGCCGATGAGTCCCCGGTGCTTCAGGCCGAACGGCGGCGGGCGCCCAGCAGGCCCAGCAGGCCGGCGCCCATCAGGCCCAGGCTGCCCGGCAGGGGCACGGCCATGGCGGTGATGCTGCCGTAGAGGCCCGCACTGGCGGTAGCCCCTTCCCAGGCCGAGAGGCTGGGGCTCATGTTGACCCCATCCTGCGAGAAGCCCAGGACCGAGAGCCGGTAGTTGTCCGGACCCACACTGAAGTCCACCCAGGGCAGCGGGCTGTCGATGGTGAGCACATCGGCGCTGGCATTGGGATCCAGGGTATTGGGGGTGTTGTTCACCGCGATGCCCAGGGTCAGGCCACCGCTGCCGACGCCGGTGATGTTGCCGGTCAGGTTCAGGTCCAGGTGGTCGATGTTGTTGCTGCCGGCACCGTTTTTGTAACTCAGGGTGGCCAGCACGAAGGGCTGGCCCAGGATGCCGAGCCAGCCACCGACCCCGTCACTGCCGAGGCCGTTGACGTCCAGCTGGCTGGGGCTGGTACAGAGCCAGCAGCCGCTGGTGTCGCCCCAACTGATGCGGGCCACGCCGCCACTGTCCTGGTTGGAGATGCTGTAGCTCGCCGTGGTCGGTGTCGGGTTCGCGAAGCTCGCCGTGGCCGTTCCGGTGAAGCCGGTGAAGGTCGCCGCCTGGGCGGCGCCTGCGAGAAAGCACGGGAATACCAGCCCGTACAGGATGTGCCTGTGTTTCATGTCTCTATCCCCCGCCATGTTGGGTGGTGGTTGAACGACGTTCCTGCCGGAAGGACTGCCTGCCATTCCTTCGGCCACCGGCGCCCTTCTTTTATGTTATGCAGTGTATTCGAATATTAGAGAAATCATTCGACCCAGTCAAGGATCCGACGGGGCCCGTGGGCCCGGGCGGGCCTGCCCGGCCGGATCGCCGGACAGGCCGGAACCGGCTCAGGCGGCAGAGTCACCCTTCTTGCCCGTGTTGATACCGAACAGGGAGTAGGCCGGGCACCAGCCGATCAGGGCCGTCACCAGGGGGACCAGGCCGATCCAGCCCCAGGGGGTCTTGGGTCCGACGAAGACCAGGGCGATGAGCCCGGCCCCGATGAGAATGCGCAGTACACGATCGATGCTTCCAACATTGTGTGGCATGGTTCGATCCTCCAGATCTTGGTTCATTGACTGAAAATGTAGGCCCATCCTGCCGTTTTGCAAGGGCCGCGTCAGTGACCCGGTCACAGTGGCGGGGAATGGATCCCGGGCGGGGGGCCGGTCTCAGGGCGCGGATGAGCCGGCCAGGCGCGCCAGGCCCTGGGGGTCCACGACCTCGATGGTGCCCCGTCCCAGCCGCAACCAGCCCTGGATCTCGAACCGTTTCAGGTGGCGGGACACCACCTCCCGGGCGCTGCCCAGTTCGGCGGCCAACGCCTGGTGGGTCATGCCGAGGGTGCGCCGCTCGCCGCCGCAGAGTTCCAGCAGGGTTCGGGCGAGCCGGGCATCCACCGCCCCGAAGGCGATGTCCTCCATGCGTGCCAGTACCCCGGCCAGGCGTTGCCCCAGGCTGGCGAAGACGTAGCGGCGGAACACAGGGGAACGGTCGATGGTGGTCTCGAACAGAGGCAAGGGCACAGTCAGGGCCAGGACCTCGGTTTCGGTGATGCCCTCCGCCGGGTACCGCGTGCCCCCCAGCAGGCAGGCGGTGGTGAGGATGCAGGTATCGCCCTGGCGCACGTGGTAGAGCACCACCTCGCGGCCGTTTTCGGTCAGGAACTGCACCCGGACGTTGCCCGTTACCACCAGCAGGTAGGCGGTGCAGCTCGCGCCGGGTTCGAACAGGCGGGTATCCGGCGGCAGCCGGACCCGCTGGGCGGCGGCCATCATGGCCTGCAGGGCGGTGTCCGCCTGCCGGTCGAGTTCGGGGAACTGGCTCTGCCAGCGCGCGGTTTCGTCGGTCATCCCTGCCGTCCTGGACCGCCTGGAACGCGGTCCATTATGCCATCGGCGCGGGATCCTGTCCGGCGATGCCGGGTGTCAGGCCGCGAGCTGATAGGCCAGGGCCTCCAGCCCGCTGTCTTCCTCGAGCAGGCGTTCCAGGGTCGCCAGGGCCTCGGCCCGGTCCAGGGCCAGGGCATCCAGGTCCTCCTCCGGCGGACCGCCGATGGGCCCGTCGCCCATGTGCTGCATCCGCAGCAGGCCATCGGTCACCCGCACCAGGTGGACGTAATCCGCATCCGGGCCCTCGACCGGCCCGTCGTGGTGCTGGCGCACGCTGGCGATCACCGCCGGGGGCATGTCCCAGGCACTCATCAGGCGGCCTCCCAGCTCGGTGTGGTCCATGCCCAGGATCTGGGTCTCGATCAGGGGTACCGGGATCTGGGGGTTGGCGGCCACGGTCCGGTTGAGCAGGAAGAATTCGGCCCGGAACAGGTGGCCTTCCAGCAGGAAACCAAAGTTGTGCAACAGGCCGCAGAGATAGGCCAGGCCGGGGCGGAGGGGGCGCTGCCGAGACAGTGGCAGGGCCAGGGCCTGGGCCAGGGCGGCGCTGTAGGCGGCATGGCGCCAGAAGGCCTGCAGTCCCAGCGGGCCATCGGCCGGGTTGCGCAGGGTGCGGCTGGCGGCCAGCCCCAGGGCGATGTTGAGCGCCGCCTCGAATCCCAGCACCCGGGTGATGGCCTGTTCCAGGGTGTCCACGTGGCCGCGGTAGCCGAAGAAGGCGGAGCGGGCGTAGCGCACCAGCTGGGCGGTGAGACTGGGATCGCCCCCGACCACCCCCGCCAGGTCCGCCGGGCCGGCATCGGGGTCGTTGCGCAGCCGCAGCAGCCGGTGGGCCATCTCCGGCATGGCCGGCAGGCGTTGCAGGCGTTCCACGGCGGCAATGATGTCCTGGCGCGGTTGCAGGTCGGCGAAGACCTGGCCCAGGTGGCCCTGTTCCGGCAGCGAGAACTCGGCGGGATTGCGATGGGCCAGCACCTCCAGCGGCAGCGACAGGCGCAGGCGCCGGCTGTCCCGGTGCAGGGATTCGAAGTCCTCGCCCTTCATGGTCAGCAGGCAGCAGTGGTCGCCGGGCTCGAAGCGGATCTCGTTGCGGTTGCAGAGGCTCTCGTCCAGGGCGGTGGGGATCCCATAGGGGACCCCGAAAGGCGGTACGGTCCCGGCTTCGCAATCGCTGAAGACCGTGCCGCGGGTCTCCGGGGTGGCGGGATGGTAGTCCTGGTGGAAGGCCTCGCGCAGGGCGGCGAAATCGATCAGGTGGGTGGCCGGCAGCACGACCAGCAGCCGTTCCCCTGGCCCGGCCTCGAGCAACACCGCCCGGGCGACCTCCGCCGGGCTGGTGTCGGCCACGCGGGCCGCCTCGTCCAGCCCGCCGGTGGGCGGATGGCTCACCAGGCCGTAGGCGACCTGGTGCTGCTCGAGATAGGTGCGAATGCGGTTGGGCAGTTGCATGTGGCTCCTGTCGGGACTCCGCCGGTGGCCTCGCGTGCCGACGATCCCCCACGTCCAGTATAGGATCAAACCGGGGTCGAAACATAGGGTCCCTGTCGGCCAGCCCCTCATTCCCGCGCAGAGGCGTAGGATGCGCAAAGGCGCGCAGCGCCGTGCGCATCATGGGCGTGGCGGGTTTGCCAGAGGAGTGAGGAGACCCCAGTAGGATGCGCAAAGGCGCGCAGCGCCGTGCGCATCATGGGCGTGGCGGGTTTGCCAGAGGAGTGAGGAGACCCCAGTAGGATGCGCAAAGGCGCGCAGCGCCGTGCGCATCATGGGCCTAGGCCGGTTCCGCGAGCTCGAAGTCGAAGGCCGCCCAGATCGGGCAATGGTCGGACGGCCGGTTCATGGCACGGATGTCGTAGTCGATGCCGGCATCGGTACAGTGCCTGGCCAGCGGGGCGGTGACCAGGATGAGGTCGATGCGCAGCCCCCGGCGGGGATCGCGCTCGAACCCGCGGCTGCGGTAGTCGAACCAGCTGTAGGCCGCCTCGGCATCGGGATGGCAGTGGCGGAAGCTGTCCACCAGCCCCCAGTCCCGCAGCCGCTGCAGCCAGTCGCGCTCCTCGGGCAGGAAGCTGCACTTGCCCGTGCGCAGCCAGCGCTTGGCGTTGTCCGGCCCGATACCGATGTCGTCGTCCCCCGGCGCGATGTTCATGTCGCCCATCACCACCAGGTGGTCGCGGGGGCTGAAGTTCTCCTCCAGGTAACGCAGCATGTCGGCGTAGAAGCGGCGCTTGGCCGGGAACTTGACCGGGTGGTCGCGGCTCTCGCCCTGGGGGAAATAGGCGTCGATGACGTGCAGGCGGCGCCGCAGGCTGGTGCGCCAGGTGCCGGTGATGACCCGGCGCTGGGCCTCCTCGCCATCGAAGGGATAGCCGCGGACCACCCGTTCCGGCGGGGTCCGCGCCAGCAGGGCGACGCCGTAGTGCCCCTTCTGGCCGTGATAGCTGGCCTGGTAGCCGAGTTCCTGCACCAGGGGCTCGGGGAATTCGCTGTCCTGGACCTTGGTTTCCTGGATGCCGATGATGGCGGGCTGGTGACGGTCGCGGATGGCCTGGAGCTGGTGTGGACGGGCGCGAATGCCGTTGGCGTTGAAGGAGACGATTTTCATGGGGGCCGATGGTAGCAGAAACCGGCCCCCATGAAAAT
>JALWSQ010000236.1 GCA_026993645.1 Thiohalobacter sp. | reverse complement strand
CGCCGGCATCGGAGGAGGCCGCCTGATGATCCTGGCCATCGCCCGCCGCGAACTGCGCAGCCTGTTCCTCTCCCCCCTGGCCTGGACCATCCTGGCGGTGGTGGAATTCATCCTGGCCTGGCTGTTCCTGAGCCAGCTCCAGACCTACCTGGACTGGGCACCCCGCCTGGCCGGCATCGAGGATGCCCCCGGCGTAACCGACCTGGTGGTGGCCCCGGTGCTGGGCAATGCCGCCGTGGTGCTGCTGCTGGTGGTGCCCCTGATCACCATGCGTACCCTGGCCGAGGAGCGCCGCGCCCGCACCCTCACCCTGCTGTTCTCCTCGCCCATCTCCATGACCCAGATCGTGCTGGGCAAATACCTGGGGCTGCTGGGCTTCTTCACCCTGATGCTGCTGGTGATCGCCCTCATTCCGCTGTCGTTGCTGCTGGGCATCCACCTGGATCTGGGCAAGCTGGCGGCGGGACTGCTGGGCCTGGAGCTGATCCTGGGGGCCTTTGCCGCCATCGGACTGTTCATCTCCTGCCTGACCAGCCAGCCCGGTGTGGCCGCGGTGGGCACCTTTGGCGCCCTGCTCCTGTTGTGGATCCTGGACTGGGCCGGCGCCGCCGACACCCGCGCCAGCGGCCTGATGCACTACCTGTCGCTGCTGCGCCACTACGAATCCCTGCTCAAGGGCCTGTTCAGCAGCACCGACGTGGCCTACTACCTGCTGGTCATCGTCACCTTCCTGGTACTCGCCGTGCAACGGCTGGACGCCCAGCGCCTGCCGCACTGAGGGGAGGGTCATGAAGATCACCGGCCTGATCCGCAACCTGCTGAGCTTCGATGAAGGACACCATCCCGGCAAGCGCCAGCGCTGGCGGCTGCGCCTGCAGCGCTACCTCTTCACCCTGCTGTTCCTGACCCTGGTGGGACTGCTGGCCTGGCTCAGTACCCAGTACCATTTCGAGACCGACTGGACCTACGGGGCACGCAACAGCCTGTCGCAGGAGAGCGTGCAGCTGCTGCAAACCCTCCAGGGCCCCCTCCGGATCACGGCCTTTGCCCGCAAGGACGAGCAGCTGCGCAGCGCCATCCGTGACCTGGTGGCCCGCTACCAGCGGGTCTCCCCCCGGGTGCAGCTGGAGTTCGTCAATCCCGATACCCATCCGGACGAGGTGCGGGAACGGAACATCCAGGTGGACGGCGAGCTGGTCGTCTCCTACCAGGGCCGCAGCGAGAAGATCCAGGAACACACGGAACAGGCCCTGACCAATGCCATCCTGCGGGTGGCGCGACAGGGTGAGCGCTGGGTGGCCTTCCTCTCCGGCCACGGCGACCGCAATCCGGAGGGCCAGGCCAACTTCGATCTGGGCCGGTTCGGCGCCGCCCTGAAACGCAAGGGCATCCGGGTGGAGCGCCTCAACCTCGCAGCCCACCCCCGCATCCCGGACAACGTCAGCGTGCTGGTCATCGCCAGTCCCCAGACCCACCTGCTGCCGGGGGAGATCCGGCTGGTGCGCCAGTACCTGGATCGGGGCGGCAACCTGCTGTGGCTGGCGGATCCCGGCGAGACTGGGGGCCTGGACAGCCTGGCCGAATACCTGGGCATCGAGTTCCTGCCCGGCGTGGTGGTGGACGCCAACACCCAGCTCGTGGGTATCCGCAACCCGGCCTTCGTCCTGGTACCCGAGTATCCCGCCCATGCCATCACCCGTGACCTGACCGCCATGACCCTGTTCCCGCGCGCCCTGGCACTGGAATGGCAGCACAGCGACCACTGGCAGGCCACCGGCATCCTGCGCACCCTGCCACGCACCTGGACCGAGACCGGCAAGATCCAGGGCGAGATCCGCTACGACAAGGGTACCGACGAGCGCGCCGGCCCGCTGGACATCGCCTTCGCCCTCAGCCGCGAGCGCAAGGAGGATGACCCGCAGGGCCAGACCGACAAGGCCAAGGACGATGCCAAGGCCCCGGTGGACGGCACGGAGGGCGGGGAACAACGCGTGGTGGTGTGCGGCGACGGGGATTTCCTGTCCAATGCCTACCTCGGCAACGGCGGCAACCTGGAACTGGGCCTGAAGATGATCGACTGGCTCAGCCACGACGATGCCTTCATCAGCATCCAGCCCCGACCGGCCCCGGACAAGCGCCTGGACGTCTCCCCGGCACGGCTCTACGGCATCGGCATCGCCCTGCTGTTCGTGGTGCCGGGGTTGCTGGCAGCCACCGGCATCGGCATCTGGCTGCGCCGCCGGCGCCTGTGAGCGGGGACGCCCATGAACAGCCGGACCCTGACCAACCTGTCACTGCTGGCCGCCGTCGGCGCCCTGGCCCTGCTGGCCATCTATCGCCCCGGCATCCACCCGCCCCCGCCCCTGCCACATCTCACCCGGCGCCATGCCGACCAGGTGCAACACATCCGGATCGAGTCCGGCCAGCACCGGCTGGAACTGGAACGCCGCCAAGGACGCTGGGTGATCCGGCACCAGCCGCCGATCCCGGCGGACCGGGTGGCGGTGGACCGGCTGCTGGGCCTGCTGCAGCAACCCTACAAGCGCAGCTACGGGACCGGCGAGGTGAAGCTCAAGACCCTGGGGCTGGATCCGCCCCGCAGCCGGGTGCACTTCGACGACCTGACCATGGATTTCGGCAACACCGACCCGCTCGGCAGCCTGCGCTATGTCAGGATCGGGAAGCGGGTCTACCTGATCCTGGACAGCGTCGCCACCCTGCGTAACGCCCGGCCGTCGAGTCTGGCCAGTCCCCGGCTGCTGCCGGGCAAGGCCAGTCCCCAGCGGATCCGGCTGCCGGACCTGAGTCTGCAACGGGATGCCAAGGGCCAGTGGCGGGTGGCACCTGAACGACCCGGCGTCGGCGCCGACCAGATCCAGGCCCTGGTGGATGCCTGGCGCGAGACGCGCGCCCAGTGGCTCACCGACCTGGCACCCGAGCAGAAGAAAGGGGCCGAAAAGGCCGGCAAGGGGGTCGACATCGACCTGGGCCAGGCGCAGATCCATTTCGACATCGGCACCCGGCTGCTGCGCCGGCCCGACCTCGGGCTGGAATACCATCTCGGCGAAGCACAGATGAAGGCCCTGTTGCAACTGCAGCCGGCGGCCGAGCCGGAAAAGACGAAACAGGCGCACCCCGGGACCGAAGCAGCCACCCCGGGCAAGCAGCCTGCCCC
>JALWSQ010000235.1 GCA_026993645.1 Thiohalobacter sp. | reverse complement strand
GTGGCCCATGGCGACAGCAGCAACTCGCGGGTGGTGGGCCGCACGGTGGAGGAGATCCGCCTGCCGGAGGGCACGACCATCGGGGCCGTGGTGCGTGACGACCAGGTGTTCATGGCGCATCACGACCTGGTGATCCAGAGCGGTGACCACGTGATCCTGTTCCTGGTGGACAAGCGCAAGATCGCGGAGGTGGAGCGCCTGTTCCAGGTCGGGGTGACCTTCCTCTGAACCCCGCTCCATGCACCTGGCCAACATCCAGCGCATTCTCGGCCTGCTGCTGTTCCTGCTGAGCGGCATGATGCTGCTGCCCCTGGGCGTGGCCTGGCTGTACCGGGACGGTCAGATGCCGGTGTTCTGGCACAGCCTGCTGGGGCTGCTGGCCCTGGGGGGGCTGTTGTGGCTGCCGGTGCGCCACCGGCACCACGAGCTGCGGCTCAAGGATGCCTTCGTGGTGGTGGTCCTGTTCTGGTGCCTGCTGGGACTGGCCGGCGCCATCCCGCTGCTGCTCACTGGCCATCCCGACCTGCTGCCCACGGATGCCCTGTTCGAGGCGGTGTCCGGTGTGACCACCACCGGCGCCACGGTGCTGAGCGGCATCGACCGGCTGCCACCCTCGGTCCAGTTCTATCGCCAGGAACTGCAATGGGTCGGTGGCATGGGCATCATCGTGCTGGCGGTGGCGGTCCAGCCCCTGCTGGGGATCGGTGGCATCCAGCTGTACAGGGCTGAGGCCCCCGGCACGGTGAAGGAGACCCGGCTCACCCCGCGTATCGCCGAGACCGCCCGTGCCCTGTGGTTGATCTACGTCGGCCTGACCGCGCTCTGCGCCCTGGCCTACCGCTACGCCGGCATGGAGCCCTTCGATGCCATCGCCCACAGCCTGTCCACCATCTCGCTGGGCGGGTTCTCCACCCACGATCTCAACATGGGCTATTACCAGAACACCTCGGTGGAGGTGGTCTGCGTGCTGTTCATGCTGCTGTCCGGGCTGAACTTCGCCCTGCACTTCATGGCCTTGCGCCAGGGCAGCCCGGCGGTGTACTGGCGTAACGCCGAGGCGCGCACCTTCCTGCTGGTCATCCTGCTCGCCGCGGCCATCGCCGTGGCCCACCTGTACCTCTCGGGCACCTTCGCCGATTTCGCCAGCGCGCTGCATTACGGCATCTTCCAGGCGGTCTCCATCGGCACCACCGCCGGTTTCACCACGGCCGGCTATGCCTACTGGCCCGGGTTCCTGCCAGTGCTGCTGCTGTTCACCAGCTTCATCGGCGGCTGCGCCGGTTCCACCGGCGGCGGCATGAAGGTGATCCGCTTCCTGCTGCTGCTGCGCCAGGGGGTGCGGGAGATCCACCGCCTGATCCACACCAATGCCCGCATCCCGGTGAAGATCGGCCGGCGCGCGGTGTCGGACCGGGTGGTGGATGCAGTCTGGGGCTTTTTCGCCACCTATGTCGGGGTGTTCGCGGTCATGCTGCTGGCGCTCATGGCCACGGGCCTGGACCAGGTCACCGCCTTCTCCGCCGTGGCCGCCTGCATCAACAACCTGGGACCGGGGCTGGGCGAGGTCGGTTTCACCTATGCCGACCTCAGCGATCCGGCCAAGTGGGTGCTGATCCTGACCATGCTCATGGGGCGCATGGAGCTGTTCAGCGTGCTGGTGCTGCTGTCCCCCGGTTTCTGGCGGCGCTGAACCATGGCCGGGGACGAGGATCTGCGCCAACGCTGGAACCGCCGTCATGCCGCCGCCACCGGCCGGCCCGAACCCATGTGGGGGTTGCGCCGTTTCGCCCACCTCCTGCCACCGGGTGGCCGGGCCCTGGACCTGGCCTGCGGGCTGGGCGCCAATGCCCTGTTCCTGGCCCGCCGCGGCTTCCAGGTGACCGCCTGGGACTGGTCCGACACCGCCATCGGGCGGCTGCGCCAGGCGGCGCGGGATGCCGGCCTGGACCTGCGGGCCGAGGTGCGTGACGTGGTGGTATCGCCCCCGCCGCCGGCCGCATTCGACCTGGTCCTGGTGGCGCATTTCCTGGACCGCGGCCTCTGTCCGGCCCTGGCCGCGGCGCTGCGCCCCGGCGGGCTGCTCTGGTACCAGACCTTCGTGCGCGAGGCGGTAAACGGCGAGCGCGGGCCGTCCGACCCGCGCTGGCGGCTGGGCACCAACGAACTGCTGCACCTGTTCCCCGGTCTCATCCGGCGGGTGTACCTGGAAGAGGGCCGGCTGGGCGACCCGGCGCAGGGGCTGCGCGACGAGGCGCTGCTCATCGGCCAGCGACCCCGAGCGGAGGACACATGAGTCTGCAACTGGAATCCCTGGAACGCATGCTGGCCAACGGCCAGGACAACGCCCTGTTGCGTTACAGCCTGGGCACGGCCTGGCTGCAGGCCGGCGACGCCGAACGGGCGGCGACCCACCTGGCCCGGGTCCTGGAGCAGGATCCCGGCTATTCCGCCGCCTGGAAGCTCTATGGCAAGGCCCTGGCGGCGGCGGGTCAGGTGGATGCGGCCCGCGCGGCCTATCGGAAGGGCATCACCGTGGCCGAGGACAAGGGCGATCTGCAGGCGGCCAAGGAGATGCGGGTGTTCCTGCGCCGCCTGGAGCGGGCCTAGCGCCGGTACAGGTCGGGTTTCCCCGGGGGGCGGGTGCGGAAGCGCCGGTAACCCCACTGGTACTGTTCCGGCAGGGCCCGGACGCAGCGCTCCACGGCGGCATTGAGGGTGGCCAGGGCACGGTCTTCGTCCGGGTCACGGATGCTGTCCGGCACCTCGTGGAAGTGGATCTCGTAGCCGCGGCCCCAGGGCAGGCGTTCCACGTAGGCGATGAACACCGGGGCGCCGGTCCGCCGCGCCAGGCGCGGCAACAGGGTCATGGTGTTGGCCGGGATGCCGAAGAAGGGCGCGAAGCGCCCGCCCTCGTCGCCGGGGTCCTGGTCGGGCAGGATGCCGGCGATCCGGCCCTCGCGGAGGGTCCGGACCAGGGCCCGGATACCCTGGGGGCTGGTGGGCACCAGGCGGGCCCCCAGGTGTTCCCGGCCCTGGTGGATGAAGGCATCCAGTTCCGGCAGGCGCGAGGGCCGGTACAGGCTGGTGATGTGCCAGCGCAGGGCCCCGTAGTGGCCGGCCATCTCCCAGCTGCCCAGGTGGGGGGTCGCCACGATCACCCCCCGGCCGCTGGCCAGCAG